>JAWKUA010000006.1 GCA_041398785.1 Planctomycetaceae bacterium
TCACGATCGGACGATTGTCAGCCCTGGCGTGATCCTGCCGTTTCTGACACCACCTGCCTCGCATCGCGCATCCAAAGTCCCGCGAACAGCGGGATCAGCGCCAGTGCGGCCCACTGGTAACCGGTCAGTCCCGCCCACATCCGAGCTTCCGGTCGGATGAACTCCGTCGCATAGCGGTACGCGAGGTAGGCGATGATGTACAGCTTGATGAGTTGACCTTTCAGCAACTGTCGCCGCCACATGACGAACAGAATTCCGGCGGCCGTCAGATGAAAAATCGCTTCATAAATCTGAGTCGGGTGACGTCGTAGTGCATCGGTCGCGGGAAACACGCACCCCCAGGGAAGGTCGGTCGGTGTGCCGAAACAACAGCCGCCGGCGAAACACGCCAGCCGACCGATTCCCACACCAACAGCGACAGGAACAGCGAACGAGTCACCTGTTTTTGTGCGAATGTTGAGGTGCTTTTTGGCGAGTTCGACGCCGAAATACCCACCAACAAGTCCACACAGAATCGTCTTGCCGCTGGAAAACCATGCCGTTCCGGACAGCAGGCCGTCGACGTCCGACAGCAGGAACGGCAGCTTCGCTCCCAGCATCGCGCCACAGAAGCCGCCGAGTCCCACGAAAATCCGCTGCGAACGAACCAGCGGCAGGTCTCGCTGAGTGAACCGGCTGATGATTGCCGCGCTGCCGACGGCGGCCAGCATGATCAGCGGATACAGAGGGCTCACGCGACAGGCTCCGGCAGTTGGATCAGTTCCACCGGGTCGCGATTCAGAGCCGGCAGCGGGACGTGACCACTTCGATACAGCACGTTATACGCCGAAAACGGAATCACGTGCCCCGACGGAAGCACATGATGCACGCACGACTTCATCAGTTGGCGAATATCGAAGTTGTAGGCGTCCATGAACGATGTTGTCGTGATGCGAAACATATCTTCCGGATCGAGTGTCTCGGTCATGGCTCGCTGAAGAAAGTCCGCCGCCAGGCTCAGTTCCGTTTCGGAGATGTCGCGGTCTGAAGCGGAACGCGGGGTCGCGGCGCTGCGAAGAGAGACGGATTCTCCGCAGCCGCCCGCCCCGCAGCACTGGCGAGACAGATATTCGCTGATCAGCTCCTTCGCGCGCGGGCGATTGAAGGTGATTCGGCCGGACAGCAGGTCCAGGTGATTTTCGAAGTCAACAAAGCGAGCCAGCGGCAGCACGTGGTCACCGCTGCGGTAGGCATAGGCCAGCGTGTGGCCGTTGGGGTGAGCACACGGCAGCGGTGAAAAATCCGTTTCTCGCCACTGGCCTTCTGTCTGCGCCGCGACGCCGCGGATGACGTCGGGAAACGTGATGCGGCGTTCCAGAATTTCGGGCAGCACATATCGGCCGGAATACGTGGCCGGCTGAAAACTGACTCCCGTGATTGCCGGGCGAGCCGTTCCGAACTGCACCATCCGCCCCATCTGGTCTGCGTTGATGTCGGGTTGCAGCGTACAGACCAGGGTTGTTCTCAAGCCGGCTGATCCCAGAGCTTCGATGGCCCGGAGTTTCACGTCGACCAGCGGTTCTCCCCGAAGCACTTCGCATCCGGCATCGTCGAAACCGTCAAACTGAAGGTAGATTTCACACCGATGCCGCAGCGCGGCCAGTTGTTCTACGAATCGCGGATCTTTGGCGATGCGAATGCCGTTCGTGTTGATCATCACGATGTCGATCGGCTGTTCGCAGGCATATCGAAAGATGTCCAGGAACTGCGGATGAACGGTTGGTTCGCCGCCGGAAAGCTGCAGGATCTCCGGCTGACCTTCCACTTCCACCAGCCGGTCGATCGCCGCTTTGCATTCATCGAAGGTCAGGTGAGTGCCTCCCGGCCCGCTGACCGCGAAACACATCGGACATTCCAGGTTGCAGCTCGATGTGATTTCCAGCAGACCGATGCAGGTGTGCTGTTCGTGCTCAGTACACAGCCCGCAGTCGAAGGGGCAGCCGAGCTGCGGTTCGACGCCGAACGAGACCGGCACTTTTCCGGGAAGGCTGTAATCGGTGCGATCGAACCAGTTGACGTCACTGCAGACAAAGTCTTCGCGAGCCCCGTGCTGAGAGCAGTTCTTGCGGAAGTAGACACGCTCGCCGCGAGTCACGATCTTGGCGGGCACAAGCGTCAGACAATCCGGGCAGAGACTCTGCGTCGTGCCGAGAAACGTGTAGTCGCGATACTTCATTTTGAGTAGGCCCTCCAAAGTGCCTTGCGGACCGCCGATGTCACAAGAACCCCGATGACAGGTGATATCGCCGCCACCAGAGCGGCGGCGATTTCTGCTATGGCCCACCCGGAAATCACGCCGCCAACAAGACATGTGGCTCCGAATGCGAACAGACCGGCAATGATCGAAACCAGAGCGATCCAGATGACCGCGATGGCTCCCGGCTTCCGCGATTCGTCGACCGGAGTCGTTGTCTCGCGGGGCGCTTCGTAGGGGTTACGGTCGTTGGTCATGAGAAGTCCGCCTGCCGCCGGGATCTCGCTGCAGGGAAAACTGTCTGCTCAGCAGGCGTTCCGTCGTCTCACCGACACGCCACGCGATTGCGACGCCGACAATGAACGCCACAGCGTTGGATTCCCAGCCGAGATGCTCGATCAGGTCGATGCCAAGCCACGCGCATACTATAAACGTGAGCACTGCTGTGCACATCGAACTGACTTCAACCACGAAAATCTCGAACGCAGACATTGTCGCTGAATCCTGCCCGGCAGTCGGTTCAGTGTCCGGCGCTTCGAATGGTGCTTTGTAGGGATTGTCGGACACTGTGCGAATTGACTCCCGGCGAAGAAACGGCAGACTGAACGAGGCCCGCGTTCATGGAATTGGCACTCAGTGCGGGCGTCATTCCGGCACCGGACGCGTCGGATGCCGCCATGATCCGGCAAATCCGGATTCCATCCAGGCCCTGAGTGAATCGACAATTCGATAGTCGGTGCGATCCTTCATGACGGCATCGTCAGTGAGTGATACAAACAGGACCTGCGCGTCGAGCGGATTCGAAAAGTGTTCGTAGATGCTTCGCTGCTGATCCGGCGTCAGTTTCCAGACAGCGCGACCCGGCAAGTCGAAGTTGTCACCCACGCCAATCGTTTGTCCGTAGAAGTTGACAAGTGCCATCGTGGCACTGGGCGACCAGACGTGATCGTGCGATCCTTCAACGTGCGATTGATACCATTTCGAGCATGACGTTTCGTTGTAAGTGCTTGCAGATGACCGAAGCCGCGACCTGTAATCCGCGCGCTCAAGCCGGCAAACGACGCAGGTGAATCGATGGCGATAGCCGTTGTAAGACCCCAGCAGCAGGTGACCGATCGCGACCAGGGTGACTGCGGCGATCGCGTATTCGAGGCGTTTGCGACGAGACGGCATCTGGTGCAGTGCATCCTCGTTCGTTGCGGTCGCGTTGGTCAAAGCAATTCTCATGGCGTGACTCCGGCTGGAAACTGTTCCACGCCGCGGCGACAACCAACGATCGATCAGAAGACCGCCCGACTGTGCCGCTCCGGCTTGATTCCGTGAATCTGATGTCGCGGCCCGGCATCGGTCCCTTGAGTCTACCGCGGAACGCGGGGGTTGAGAATCGGTTCCTGGCCGGTTCGATGTTCACGGCGGGGTGGCCAGTTGACCTTCAGGAATTCGCCCCGCGCAGCTATTGTCCGTGGCTTCTCTGATGCTTAGTTTGGCCACGGAACGACAGACGACATGACGGAACCAGCTTCCACCGAACGCCGCGATTTCGTGCGGCAGATTATCGAAGAAGACAATCGCACGGGAAAATGGGACGGGCGTGTTCACACGCGTTTTCCTCCGGAACCCAATGGTTATCTGCACATCGGGCACGCCAAGTCGATCTGCCTGAACTTCGGCATCGCTCAGGAATACGGCGGCCTGTGCAATCTGCGGTTCGACGACACCAACCCCGAAAAGGAAGACACCGAATACGTCAATTCCATCATGGAGGATATCCGCTGGCTGGGTTTCGACTGGGAAGACCGGCTGTTCTACGCGTCCGACTACTTTCAGCAGATCTATGACTGGACGGAACAGCTCATTCGCGACGGGAAAGCCTACGTCTGCAGCCTTCCGCTGGAAGAAATCCGCACCGGTCGGGGAACGCCGGCGGAACCGGGGACCGACAGTCCGTACCGCAGCCGTTCCGTCGAGGAGAATCTGGACCTGCTGCGGCGTATGAAGGCCGGTGAGTTCCGTGAAGGCGAACACGTCGTCCGCGCGAAGATCGACATGGCTCATAAGCACATGCTGCTGCGCGATCCGATCATGTACCGCATTCGCCACGCCGAACATCACCGGACCGGCAGCGACTGGTGCATCTATCCGACCTACGACTGGGCTCACGGGCAGTCGGATTCCATTGAAGGCATCACGCACAGCATCTGCACGCTGGAATTTGAAAACCACCGTCCGCTTTACGACTGGTACTGCGACGCTCTGGGAATCCACCATCCGCAGCAGATCGAATTCAACCGTCTGAATCTGACGTACACCATGATGAGCAAGCGGCGCTTGCTGCAGCTTGTGAACGAAGGCCACGTCACCGGCTGGGACGATCCCCGAATGCCGACGCTCAGCGGATTGCGCCGGCGCGGTTATACGCCGGAGGCCATCCGAAAACTTTGTGCCTACGTCGGTGTGACGAAACAGAACGCCGTTACGGACATGGTCGTGCTGGAAAACCATATTCGCGACGATTTGAACAAGCGCGCCGATCGTCGGATGGCCGTGCTGAATCCGCTGAAAGTTGTGATCACCAACTATCCGGAAAATCAGACGGACGAGCTGGATGCCGTCAACAACCCGGAAGACGAATCCGCAGGTTCGCGTCGGGTGCCGTTCGGCCGCGAGTTATTCATCGAACAGGACGACTTCATGGAAGACCCGCCGAAGAAGTTCTTCAGGCTGGGGCCGGGCCGTGAAGTCCGGCTGCGGTGGGCCTACTTCATCACCTGCACCGATGTCGTGAAGAACGCCGACGGCAGCGTTGCCGAAATTCACTGCACTTACGATCCGGAAACCAGAGGCGGAGACGCTCCGGATGGCCGCAAAGTGAAGGCGACACTGCACTGGGTCAGCGCGGCTCACGCGGTTGACGCCGAAGTGCGGCTGTATGACCACCTGTTCGTGAAGGAAGACCCGGACGATGTCGACGACGAATCGCTCGACTGGAAGAGCAACCTGAATCCGAATTCTCTGCAGGTGGTAACCGGAAAGCTGGAACCGGCGCTCGCAAATCCGGAAATCGGTTATCGCTGCCAGTTCGAACGACTGGGCTACTTCTGCGTCGACCCGGACAGCACGAACAAAAAGCCAGTCTTCAATCGCACGGTGACGCTGAAGGATCAGTGGACGAAGCAGCAAAAGAAGGGCTGAACGCAGGAGGTCCCGCTCAGATCCATCCGGCGCTCTCAGTCGTTGACGCCCGGTCTGCGCCGCGACTGTTTCTTTTCTGACTGCTGCCGCTTGTTTTGAAGTCGGCGCTGCTGCGCGCCTTTGCCGGGTTTCGTCGGCCTGCGTTTTTTGGGAGTCACAGCCGCTTCCAATATCAGTGCCCGCAGCTTTTCCATGCAATCCAATACGTTGCGGCCCTGGTCGCGATAGCGCTGGCTGTTCAGCACCAGGATTCCGTCGGTTGTCAGTCGACGGCGGAAGCGTTCCAGAAATCGTTCCTTCACCGCCTGTGGCAGCGACGGACTTTGCGTGACATTCCAGTGCAGGATTGCCTTGGAATTCACCTTATTGACATTCTGACCACCAGGCCCGCCGCTTCGTGCGAACGAAAAGCTGAATTCCGTATCGGGAATCTGAATCGTATCGGTAACCGTCAGCATGAATGGACTTCTCCGCCAGTCGAAAATTGCATCAGCGGCCAGACTGGGCAGAGCCGACGCGGGACGCTATGGTAGCCGCCGCGCGCCGGGAAGGCGCTTGAGTCACGTCCGCAACAGCACTCAAAGGAACGAATCCTATGGCTCAATCGGAAGAAAACCCCTTCGCCTATGATCCTGATCGGCAGGAACCACATAATCCCTATGCGGCACCGGCGTCGATGGGTGACGTCGCCACGGAATCCGGACCGCCGCTGGCAGATCGCCTGGCCAGGTTCGCGGGTGCGTTTGTGGATGGACTGACGATGATTCCAGGCATTGCGATCATTTTTTACTTGTCATTCATTTCCGGGGCGGAACGCTGGTTCGTCGAAGATTCCCTTGTTGCCGGCTTTATGCTGGACATCGCCGGTGCCATCATCGCAGCGGCGATGTACCTGCTGATCAATGGTTATCTGCTGGCAAAGCGAGGTCAAACCGTTGGAAAACTGGTGGTCGGCACTCGGATTGTCGATTCGGAGACCAACCAGATCATTCCGCTGGGACGTCTGTTCATCAAGCGGTTTTGTACATCCAGTTGTTCGGGCTCATTCCGTTTGTCGGAGGGTTCATTGTACTTGCCGATGTGCTATCTCATCTTTCGTGAAAACCGTCGGTGCCTGCACGATGACTTTGCCGGCACGAAAGTGATCAAAGTCTGACGAGAGCGAAACCGCACCCGATCGTCTGGTTCCTGCGATTCCACCTGGTGAACCCGGATTATTCACGGGTTTGTGGACGGGACTGCGATCCCATCGATATGCAGCGACGGGATCGGAGTCCCATCGTAAAGTGTGGAGTTCGCCGACTCGACATGACCACCATCTCCAAGACGCCTGACGTCGGGAAATCCTGATCGCGTAAATAATCCGGGTCAGCCGCTTGCCAGTCCGGAGCCCAGTTTGAATGCAAGGACGACGGAACCGATTGTGATCAGAATCGGTCGGAACGGCATGAGCAGGCTGAGCAGACCCCAGACCACTGCCGCACCCAGGCGAAACTTCCCGGATTCGTCCCTGCGTTCATCGAGACTTACGACCTGGTCGCGGATTTCCTGTTCGACGGCAGAGCGTCGGCTGGCCTTTTCGTCATCAGGCATTTCGGCCCACCGCTTTGACGCCTCGTCGCGGACCACCGGGTGAATCCGTTCCAGGGGATTTTCTGCCGTGTTGGTCTGATGATAATGAAGATTGATCTGGTCGTAGGTGACACCGGCCGTGGTCAGCCAGGCCTCGTTTTGTTGAAGTTCGTGCGACAGCGTCTGAGTCATGACCGTATCGGACGTCCGCCGCTGAATCAGGCTGGCCAGTGATTCTTCGTCGATGACGCCTTCGTCAAGCAGCAACTGCAGCCGACGGTCTTCCGTCCGATCTGCCTGGATTTCCGGCGGCAGTGAATTCCATCTTCGTTCGCCTTCGGCCCAGACAATCGGGCTGTACATATCCCGTCCGGGGACGTCTTCCCAGTCCTCGTCCTCGTCAATGTCCAGGTCAGCATAGAAGTTGTCTTCCGAGATTCCGTTTCCGCGCTGCCATTGGTCGTCATAGGCAATCTCGTCCTCGATGATCTGAGTGATCATGCCATCGGGAGAGATGCGGGAATCTATGTCCTGCCGGATTTCGTCGGATGTGCGATTGCTGTCCGCGGTGATTTCCGCGATATCCGGATCGACATAATAGGCTCCGATGCGGCCCAGAAAGATGGCGGGAACGGCGATGGCCACGGCGACCAGTCCTGGTCCCCAGCCGTCGGTGGTGCCAGCCATCGCGCGGATAGAACCGCCGATCAGGCCCGCGCTGACGAATGCCGACAGGATGATCAGCAGGGAGATTCCTGTGAACCCAAGTGCAACCGTGAGTCCAAAAGACAGGATTCCGGCGACCACTCCGGCTCCGATCCATGCGACCGGATGCCCGACGGCAGCGGCAACGCTCTTCCCGGAGGTTCGCTTCTGTTTCGAAGTCTGCTTTTTGTCGGATTTCGGTTTCCCGCCGCGGGCCGGCTGTTTTTTCGCGGAAGACTTTGGAGGTTTGCTCCAGTCGTCGTATTGCCCGGCGTCCTCCCGGCTGCCATCACCAAAATCATCGTCCAGCCAGTTGTCGCCGTAGTCTTCGTCGTAGCCATCGTCGTACGCGTCATCCAGGGCGTATGCGTCATTGGCGGCAGGCGCTCCGACATTTTCGTCGGGCTCGCTGTCGGCGGAGTCCCAGTCATCGTCCAGAAACTGTGCCTGGTGTTGCGGACGATTCTTTCCCGAAGTTCGCTTTGGAGGAGCGGTACTTTTGCCGGATCGACGGTTGCGCGCGGCAGTCTTATCCGCCGGTGTCGAGCGGGTTGCGTCGAGATGCGATGCGGGATCGTCGGCGCGTGCGGACTTCTTTCGGGACGGCGCCGGCGCTGCTTTCGGGGTCGGCGACGGCGCGGTTGTGTTCGCATTCGACCGGAAGGAAGTACCGCATTCCGGGCACCTGAGTCCATTCAGCAGTGCCGGCCTGCCGACCCTCAGCTTCCGTTGGCAGCCCGGACATCGAATCACGACACGCTCGGTCATGGTCGAATCACTTTCGCTGAAGTTCCTGGACGGCCCGCTTGGAAACCTGCGCGATTCAGAATACCGTTGCCGTGCCGCCGTGCAACTGACGCGGCACGAGAACCGGAGTCGCGGGATTCCGGTTGCAGACGCCCGATGCAGATTGGGGCTCGGGTCCCGGAGCGGCATCGAGCGCCGTGCGGACTGTGCTCACCCGGAACCAAAAAAGGGAGCGATCGCTGCGGTGTGGGACGCAGATGTGCCGATCGGCGTCAGCAGCGTCAGACGTTGAACAGGAAGTGGCAGATGTCACCGTCGCGCATGACGTATTCTTTGCCTTCGACACGCAGCTTTCCGGCGGCCCGGATTTCCTTTTCACTCTTGTACGTTTCCAGATCCTGCAGGCTGTAGACTTCACAGCGAATAAAGCCTCGTTCGAAGTCGCTGTGGATGACGCCGGCGGCCTGGGGCGCGGTGGCTCCGATGGGAACCGTCCATGCCCGCACCTCCTTTTCGCCTGCCGTAAAGTAGCTTTGCAGGCCGAGAGTCTTGTAGGCGGCTCGGGCAACGGTGCCGAGAGCGGGTTCGGTCAGGCCGGCGGACCGCAGCATTTCCAGGCGGTCAGCGTCATCCAGTTCGGCAAGTTCGGCTTCGAACCTGGCGCAGACGGGCACCACGCCGGCTTCCGACTTCGCGGCGTAATCCTTCACCTTTTGCACCAGCGGACCGTTGCCGGCGACATCGTCTTCGTCGACGTTGGCGATGTACAGGACCGGCTTGGCCGTCATCAGCCCCAGTCCGCGGACGACGCGTCGTTCATCGGCGGGAAACTGCAGTTGCCGCAGCGGCTGTTCGGTATTCACGTGAGCGATGCACTTGTCGATCACGGAGACTCGCAGTTTTGCATCCTTGTCGCCGCCCCGCGCGGCTCGATCGGCTTTGGGACGGGCGTTGTCGAGCGTCTGCATGTCGGCCAGCAGCAGTTCGGTTTCGATGATTTCAATATCCGACAGCGGGTCGATGCTGCCGGAAACGTGGGTCACGTCTTCGTCTTCAAAGCACCGCACGACCTGCAGGATCGCGTCGACTTCCCGAATGTGGCTCAGGAACTTGTTTCCCAGACCCTCGCCTTCGCTGGCGCCCTTGACGATTCCGGCGATGTCCACAAGTTTCAAAACGGCCGGAATGACCTTCTGCGGAGGAATGTACTTTGTGATCGTCTCCAGACGGCTGTCGGGAACGCTGACGATGCCTTCGTTGGGCTCAATGGTGCAGAACGGGTAATTCGCACTTTGAGCCGCAGCCGACATCGTCAGAGCGTTAAACAGCGTACTCTTGCCGACATTGGGGAGACCGACGATACCGGCGTCCATGGAATTGTTCCGAATCGAAAGAGGAGAATTCACGCGGCATGACGAAAGGCTTCCTGCCGCGAGGAGCGTTTGACCGCGATTCGGCGCGTAACGTAGAGTCAGCCTGGCGGGATGGCAACGAACCCGCCGCCGTCTCTGCCGGGTACCTCGAAACGAGAAAAGCGGGGCATCCACCGGCCCAACCAGCCGAACTCGCAGTGGTGTCGCGGGCATTTCCGAAGCTGGTTCGGAATGCGAGGTTGCCGTGGGACTCGCGATGGCCGAAGTCGCTTCGGTCCCGCTGCGGTCATTGAGAGTTGCGACGATTCTGCCCGGTCAACTGGAACGGAGATTCTCGGCAATGTCTGATCAGCCGGCGCTAACCCGCACACAGACGATCGTCCACGACGTGACGGCCGGACTGGTGGTGTTTCTGGTGGCTCTGCCGCTTTGTCTTGGCATCGCTCTGGCGTCGCGACCGAACCTTCCCGATCAGCCGGAACTGACAGTGCCACTGTTTGCCGGATTGCTGGCGGGGATTATCGGCGGACTGGTCGTCGGCGCCATCAGCGGGTCCCACACCAGCGTCAGCGGTCCGGCGGCCGGGTTGACGGCTGTGGTTGCGATGCAGCTTCAGGCACTGGGTTCATTCGAAGCTCTGCTGCTGGCTGTGTTTCTGGGCGGTTTGCTGCAAATTGGAATGGCCGCCGCCGGAGCGGGCTCGATTGCCGCGTTCTTCCCGACGAGTGTGATCAAGGGGCTGCTGGCTGCAATTGGGATCATTCTGATTCTCAAGCAGATCCCTCACCTGTTCGGCCACGACACGGACCCGGAAGGAGAAATGTCGTTTCAGCAGCCGGACCATGAGACCACCTTTTCGGAACTGGTGTCGACCATCGGCGACCTGCATGTGGGAGCAGCAACGATCGGCATTATTTCGCTGGGAATGCTGGTGATCTTCGGGCGAAGCCAGTTCCTGGACAGATTGAACATCCCGGCGCCGCTGGTGGTTGTCGTCGCGGGCACGCTGTTGAACATGAGTTTCCAGCAATTTGTGGCGGCCGGCTGGCTGGATTCGAAGTTTAGTATTGTGGCCGACGTTGAATCCGGAACCGCCAGCCATCTGGTGCAGGTTCCCGTGGCGAACAACCTTTCGGAATTCACGCAATTTCTGACGATGGCAGATTTTTCGCAGATGCTGAATCCGGCCGTCTACCTTGCCGCAGTCACAATTGCTCTGGTGGCTTCACTGGAAACACTGCTGAATCTGGAAGCCGTCGACAAGCTGGACCCGCAGAGGCGTATGTCGCCACCGAACCGGGAACTGCTCGCTCAGGGCGTCGGCAACGCCTGCGCCGGAATGGTAGGCGGACTTCCGGTGACATCGGTGATTATCCGCAGCTCGGTCAACATCAACGCCGGCGGCAGGACAAAGCTGGCCACGCTGGTTCACGGACTTCTGTTACTGGGCTGCGTTCTTCTGCTGCCAACGGTGCTGAATCGAATTCCTCTGTCCTGCCTGGCGGCGATTCTTCTGGTCACGGGAATCAAGCTCGCCAGTCCGTTTCTGGTTCGTCAGATGTTTCGTGACGGCTGGAATCAGTTCATCCCGTTTGCCGTGACGGCACTGGCAATCGTGTTTACGAATCTGCTGCAGGGGATCCTGATCGGTCTGGGCGTGGCCCTTGCGTTCATCCTGCACAGCAACCTGAAACGGCCGCTGCGGCGAATCATGGAAAAGCATGTGTCCGGCGACGTGATGCGGATTGAACTTGCCAACCAGGTCAGTTTTCTGAACCGCGCCAGCATCGAACAGGCACTGAACGACATCCCGGAAGGCGGCCATGTCCTGCTGGACGCAAGAAACACCGTGTACCTGGATCCGGACGTTCAGCAACTGATTCACGACTATGCCCGGAATCAGGCACCGGCTCACGGGATCAGAGTCAGCCTGCTGGGTTTTCGAAAAAAGTATCAGATCGAAGATCAGATTCAGTACGTCGATTACACGAATCAGGAGATCCAGGAGAAGCTGACTCCGGATCAGGTGCTGCAGATTCTGGTGGAAGGCAACCGGCGATTCCGGACCGGACAGCAGCTGACCCGAAATCTGTGGCGGCAGGTTGAAGCGACGTCTCAGGGACAGTTTCCGATGGCTGTCGTGCTGAGCTGTATCGATTCGCGGACTCCGGCTGAGCTGATTTTTGACCTTGGACTGGGTGACATATTCAGTGTCCGGGTCGCCGGCAACATCATCAGTGCCAAAGTTCTGGGAAGCATGGAATACGGCTGTTCCCAGGCCGGTTCGCGACTGGTTCTGGTGCTGGGCCATACCCGGTGCGGGGCGGTGACGGCGACCGTGAATCTGGCGTGTCAGGCAACAACGGCCAGGCAGGCGACCGGGTGCGAACACCTCGACAGTATCGTCAGCACAATAGGCGAATCGATCTGTGACCAGGATCGCCGAATCCTTGCTGAGTCGAGTCCCGAAGAACATGTCCGGCACATCGACGATATTTCCGGTCGCAACGTTCTGCGAACGGTACAGTTGATTCGGCAGCGCAGTGCGACGCTGCGGCGGCTGGAGGACGAGGGCCGGATTGCGATCGTCGGCGCCATGTACGACGTGGAGAGCGGGAAGATCCGCATTCTGACCGGGGAGACTCCCGTCGGAAATGCCGAATGATTCTGTGCCAGCCGGTCTTTCAATTCTGATTTGGCGGCGGTATGATCGTCGCCCGCTTCCCGGGGGGTGAACTCCGGAAGCCCGTTGACGAGGTTCGCTTGAACCAGGTTTGGCACCACTACCGGCCGTGCATGATCTGTTCCGCCTTACGATGCAGCAGCCTGACAACTGTGCAGAAGTATGACGAACGTTTCCAGGTTTCCGCGTGTGGTTAAGGTGGCTCCCGTCAGGTTGTGTTTTCTGCATTGCTGATGTGATAGCAGTGCTTCAGTGTGTGTGCTGAGCCATGTAGCTCGAGGGTTTTGATGAGTAAGAACATCTTTGTGGGAAGCCTGTCATGGGATACCACGTCTGAAGGTCTGGAAAGGGCCTTCAGCCAGTTCGGAACGGTGACTTCCGCCAAAGTCATCAGTGATCGGGACACTGGTCGCTCAAAGGGATTTGGATTTGTCGAAATGGACAGCGGTGGTGATGAAGCCATTGAAGCACTGAACGGATCACAGCTCGACGGTCGTGAGATCGTCGTGAATGAAGCTCGCCCCCGCGAGAACCGCGGCGGTGGCGGCGGGCGTGGTGGATACGGCGGCGGCGGTGGTCGCGGCCGTTATTGATCAGAACGGCTGAAGTCAGTCAGTTGCGGGACGGTCGCTTTGCAGCCATCGACGTGACAGAAAATTGAATTCGCCACCAGAACGCGACGGCGTCGGGCTTCCCCGCGCCGCCGCGTTGTTTGCTTTTGGTTCGAGTTTTCCAGCCTCATGTGTTTCTCAGGAACTGCCCGTGTTTCGTTGTCAAGTGTGTAAGACTGTTGTGCCCGCCGGAACCAAGTCGCAAAAGCTGACGGTGCGGGTGCGACAGAAGCTGTATCGCGGAACCGTCGAAGAGATGCCTCGCCGACGCGGCCGCGGCCGGTTTCCGGAACCTCGCGTGCCGCGCGATCGCGGCGGCAGCGGCCATGAAATCGTTCGTGAAATCACCGTCTGCGATAGCTGTGCTCGCAAATACGCGGAACGTCAGGAAGCCATGCTGCAGGCGGCCCGCGCGGACGCCTCCGCCCATCACCGTCGCGACGATGACGACGACGACTCCGACGATTGATCGCTCCTGATCGCGACAGTCCGATGGGCATTGACAACAGCGTGCGCCGGCCGCACTGCCAAATGTCAGTCGGTTTTGCTTGCGCTCGCGGTGCCATCCTTCGACCCTGGCTCACGCGTCAATCCACAGTTCGGCCAGCCGCAGCACAACAATTGTACTGGCCGAAAAGACCAGCAGGCTGAAGCCGATCTTCAGCTGCCGGCCCGGAAGTCTCATGCCCACTTCCGTTCCCAGCCGGGCTCCCAAAGTGCCGCTGACCAGCAGTGACAGCACCAGCAACAGATCGATGTGCCGGTGCAGACCGTGCATCACCGTCGCCTGCAGTGAGACCAGCCAGACGGTGACAATAGTTACCGTCGCCGCATCATGCACCTGCAGGCCCAGCAGAAAGACGGTCGCCGGAATCAGGACGAGTCCTCCGCTCATTCCCAAGAAGCCGGACAGCACGCCGACGGCATACCCGGTCCCTGCCAGCAGCACAATGGAATACCGGCCGGGGTGCAGGTCGGGAATTTCAGCAACCGGCGGCAACAGCCAGGAACTCAGCAGACCTTTCCTCCGAGTTCTTTCCGACGCCGAACGCCGCAGCGCATCTGTCAGTGATACGACAAAGATGGTCATCATCAGCGCCGCGTAGCTGGTCAGCACAATCAGGTCGACGGCAGGAAGCGCGCGGCCGAACACGTTAAGCTTTGGAAGGACTTTCAGATGCGCGATCGCGTAAGTGCCGGACAGCACGCCGGCAAACATGCCGCCTGAAAGGATCAGCGGAAGTTCAATGAAGCCCGCGGTCGGCCGGCGTGCCAGCATCGCTGTCGTCGCCGGCCCAAGCGTGTAGCACGCCGTCGAACCAATCGCTGTCGGCATGGGAACTCCCAGCAGGGCATTCAGCAGCGGAACCAGAAGGAAGCCGCCGCCGATACCGAACATCCCGGACAGAAATCCGACGACTCCGCCGAACGCGATCGCAAATAAAACGGTGGTGGATGTCCAGTGCATGAAATCTGGCGGACCTGGTGCTGAAACAATCGATCTTTCCGAGTGAAATGGTTCAGCACCGCTTTGGTTTTCGAGGAATCGCCGGACGTCGTGTGATCGTCCGATTCACCGGAAGTCGCAGGTTCCGTGAAAAGGAAAGCGGGTACAAGTCGCTACATTCCAAAGACGCCGCTTGATTGAGGCGGTCGGCAGAAGCTTCGCACCTCCGGACATCGGTCGCAGATCTGCATTCACCGATTCACGGCTGACGGAGTATTTGACCCCGAACAAAACTCAGGGCGCGCGTCAAATCGGGTGCGGAAACCGGTGTGTACCGATTTTCGTGAATTTGACATGCTCCGGCGATGCCGGATGCGCAGTGGTTCATTAGATTCGAACGAAGATGTTGACCTGGTCGATGTACTCGACGAGCGGGGTCGTCGGCGGTGGGCCGCATCCTGAAGCAGCTCGGATACAGCCTGCAATCGTACCGCAAGACACGTGAAGGAAAACAACACCCCGATCGTAATGCCTGGTTTGAACACATCAGCCGCCGGGTGAGGACCCGACAACACCGGAACGACCCGTCGATTTCGGTCGACACGAAAAAGTAGGTACCGCTCGGAAACCTGAAAACTCCGGGGAAATCCTATCGCCCGAAGGGGCGGCCGCTGGAAGTAGACGGGCACGACTTTCCAAACCCCGAAAAAGGAAAAGCCGTTCCCTGCGGCGTATACGACATTGGAGCCAGCCAGGCAGGCGTTTTGGTGGGGATCAGTCACGACACCGCTGAGTTTGCCGTCGCCGGCATTCGGCGCTGGTGGCAGAAGCTCGGACGCAAACGATACCCGCGCGCAAGACGCCTGCTGATCACCGCTGACAGCGGCGGCAGCAACAGCTCCCGCAGCCGATTGTGGAAACTCGAACTCCAGCGTTTCGCCAACGAAACCGGCATGACTCTCGAAGTCTGCCACTATCCGCCGTGAACCAGCAAATGGAACAGGATCGAGCATCGTTTGTTCTGCCACATCACGCGCAACTGGCAAGGCGAGCCGCTGGAAACTTTCGAGGTCGTCGTCGAGCTGACCGGCCACACAAAAAAAGTGAAGGCCCGGAGATGCATGCCCGGCTCGACGAATCAATCTATCAAAAAAGGGATCAAAGTCACTGACGCGGAACTGGCCGAATGCAGGATCAAACGAAACAAGTTCCATGGCGATTGGAACTATGAAATCCAGCCTCAGCCACAGTTTCACGCACGATATTTTGACGAGACTCTCTATTAGCCGCCGAAACACACAGCGGCCCGCTCTCACGCGACGGCTTCTTGCTTGAACCAGTGCTCGGGCACTTCACGCATCTGCGGTGCCGTACGCATCGCCAGGCGGCCCGGGATCTGAGTTCGGCGCCTACGTGCCGGCGCCGTGCCGCCCGCGGCGAAGCCTTGCGAACACAAAAACCGTTGCTCCCAACATCAGCCATAGTGCTTGCGGCTCGGGGACAGCAACGACGTTCAACGTGACGGAACCGTAGGCGGATGTATCGCCGACCTCCGGATCTGCAAGATAGGTCCCCACGTTGAGATCGCTGAACTGGAGTCCCGGAAGAACCGCAGCAGCAGGAATGCAACGGAGTTCGGCCCTGGATGGCTCATCGAGTGAATGGACTTGGTCCGATCCACTGATTCGATTCCGAATTCGACTGGCGTTCAGGCGTGATGTCGAAGTCAGTTTCCGGTGGCGACGGGCCGGTTGGTCGACGCCGGTTGGTCGACGTCGGTTGTGTCGGTGCGGATTCAGGTCAGTGAGATGTGCAGTTTCATGCCGCGACCGTTGGCGAGTGTTGCGACGCATTGTTCCAGACGGCTCAACTGCTGGCGGGCCGCTTCGCTGGTGCCGGTTGATCTGCACGCACCGCGCGGAGTGCGATTGCTGTCGTCGCTCTCCGCCATGTCGGCTCGACGTGTGGCGTCCAGGACCATTTCGCGAGCTGTATGGTCCCGTCCGGCGCTTCGTGAGCGTTTGAAGACCAGCGGAAGGTCCGGACTCATGATTGCTGATTGCAATAGTTGAGCCTTGAAGACAAACCATCTATCGAGTGAATCGTCACCAATTGCATTCATACATCCGCGGTCGTCTGCAACATACAATGGCTGGCGGGAGAACACATCGAGAGCAATGATGGCCGTTTCATTGGACGGTTGCCGTCGGCCGATCAAATGCTGCCTTGGTTCGCGGCAATCGGTCACTTCAAATCGCAGGCCGGCACCGCCAAGCTCACGGTTGTATTTCGACACTTCAAACAGCAGCAGGCCGATTTGCAGAGAACTGCATTTGGCCGGAATCAGCAGCAGGCTCAGCGGCGATCCTCCGGCGGCAACAACTTCGTCCGGCACGTGAACCGGCTGCCGTCGAATTTCGGTCCGGTTTTCGGACAGTCTTCGCAGCGCCGCCGGAGTCTGTCCGGATACTCCCGAAAGTTCGTCCCACAACGCCTTCAGCACTTCCGCTTCACGCGCCTGCTGCCGTCGCCATGCGGACTGTTCCGCCTCAAATTCGTCGATCGCCTGCTGTAGCTGCTGCAACTGCTGCGTGAGAAATCGCTCCGTCCGTCGACCGCAGTCGTCCAGGTTTCTTGCGAGTTCCAGAAGCTGAAGGCGGTGCGGTTCGGGAAGCGATTCGCACGAAGCCATCGGCGTCGGCTGACGACTTGCCGGACGTATTGTTGTTGCTGTTGTTGTTCCGAGCGGAATGCCTGTTTCTAGTCGACCACGCATGGGAAACGCCGGGGGGTTAGGTGTTGAGTTGTCAGTTGTCAGTTGTCAGGGGTCAGGGGTCAGAGCTGAGGGATTGGGTGTTGAGGCGGGGGGACGATTTGGGCTGGAGCCGTGATGGGGCCTTATCGTCCTTCAAGTCGTTGCCAGAGTCTTGACAGGCGGCCGGAAAGAGATCGTTCCTGTCGCTCGCGTTCTTCCTGTTCATGAATGTCCTTCAGGTGCGAACGCAGTGCCTGAAATCGTTCCGTGGAATCCTTTGCGGCAACCGGTTGAGCCTTTTGTTCGCACTGAAGCTGGAGTTCCTGTCGCTGCCGAGCCAGTTCCGCTCGCTCCTGACAAAGACGCACGGCTTCTTCGCGGGACACGGACTTGCCAAGATCATCGAGTTCTCGCTGCAGTCGTTTGTTTTCGCGTTCAGCAGCTTCCAGATTTCGGTGCAGCGATTCCGCTTCTTCGCGCTGAGTCTGCAGAGACCGCTGCAGGACTTCCACCTGTGCATTGGACGCACTTGACGTCAGCGACGCTTCCGCCTGGTTGCGTTCGATCGTCAGTTTCGCGATCGTCTGCTGTTGCCGATCTATTGCGGCCTGCCATTCCTGTTCCCGATCGCCGAACCGTTTCTCGATGTCGCTGATCCAGGAATCCAGGTGGCTGCGTTCCTGTTCCTGAGCGCTATTGGCTTCCTCCGCCGCCTCCAGCAATTCCGTCAGCATGGCGGTCTGTTCATCTTTCTGCTGCAACTCCTGAAGCAACTGTTCAAGTCGACACACCAGTCGTTCGGCTTCATCGCGGTCAATCGTATCCGCATCGTCGCGGGTAACGGCCGAAGCGGAAACCGCCGCCTGGTCGCGCGCGGCGAGCGCTGCCTGAAGCTCCACGACTTCTTCTCGAAGCAGAGAAATCGTTTCGTCGCGTTCCGGGTCAGGTTCCGCGACGACGGCATGAGAAGCCGCAAACTGCAGCCGGTCTCTCAGAACTTCAATTTCGGCATTCGCGCGTTCCAGCTGTTCCTGCAGCACTTTCGCAAGAGTCTTCGCTGCCGGCGCTGACGTCTCTGGCAGCGGCGTGTCCTTCACATGCATCCGGTTTTCTGCGGCTTTCGGTTCGCCAGCCGGAGCCTTCGCGAGCGCGGAACATTGCGGCTCTGCATGGACGGAGCCATCGTCGAATGGCTCATCCGCGGAGTCACCGGTGGATGCCAGATTGCTAAATCGGACCAGCAGCCGGAAGTCACCAACACGAACCTCCGCGTGCGACCGAAGCTGAACGTCGCTGACTCTTTGACCGTTGACGAACGTGCCGGATTCCGAATAACAGTCCTTTACGCTCACACTCGATTCATCCGCGCGCAGCATGCAGTGAGCGGCGGAGATCCCTGGACCGTCAATGCATAATTCCGCGGATGGTTCCGATCCAACGAAAATGCTCTCACCCGTCCGAAGTTCGCGGGTTTCGCGCTGGCCGTTCGGATCGATCAGCGTGAGCACCGCGACGGTGCTTCTGTCGACAGTTTCGGAAGTCAGCATTGCGGACATGAGAAGTGCCTTGTCAAGAACCGGTCAGTGACGCGGCTTTCTGAAAACGACCAGACCAGGCGCGGCTTCAAATTCGTCCCGCCGCACACAGTCCATCGCGGTGAACGCTGTGACGTCGCCGTGAACAATTCTTTGCATCGGTGCCGGTCCGTCATCGGGAGACGGCAAGTTCCTGTTCGAGTTCCTCCAGCATGGTTTCGGCGGGACTGACGGCTTCGGCGGCGTTTCCGTCAATGGCTCGCAGAATGTCGGCTCGCGAATACGGCCTGCGAATCTGTGGATAGGATTTCAGGCCGTCCGCCAGCGGCCTGTCATCGCCGTGTTCCGGAAGAATCAGAATCACCGAATCAACGCCGGCCAGCGCCTCCGGTGATCGCAGTTTTTCGGGGATATTCAGTTCATCGTCGCCATCGACACTCAGCAAAATGACGCTTGGTTGTTTTCGTTTCAGCATGAGCTGAAGCACGAATTCGTCCTTCACGACGTTGCCTGTCCACGTGTTGCCGGAATCTGCCACGATGGAACGCAGCATGTTGGCTCCGGTGGGTTCGGTTTCGAACGCGAGCAGGACCCTGCTTTCCGACATAGCCTGCGGCTGCACCCATTCGGCCAGACGGAAGCCTTCAAAGACGCGACGGACTTCGTCGATGGGCAGCCCGGCGCTGGAGGCCAGCTGCTGCGTGCTGACGGGCGTCGTGTCGAGCTGCGACAGCATCTGAACGTGCCGGGCCGACAGTCCGGATCGGTCCAGGTTCTGACCTCGCAAAACGTGTCGCACCCAGCCGCGTCCGTCGGCCGGCAGTTCCGATTCGTCACAGTGCAGAGCGCCTTCCACCAGCAGAGCGGCCAGGCACGTGTCCAGTGAGCTTCGCGCAATCAGGGACGGAGCGGCTCGGTCGGGAACAAAGCTGAAACTTCCTATCGGGTTGCGAAAACAGTAGCGAGTCAGAACGGCTGCCTGATGACGCAGCAGCACTCGCAGCATCCGCGGATCAAGCACTTTTCTGTCCAGCAACTCGACGATTCCGTCTACCTGCGACGACGCTCCGCAGCTCATCGTGAACTTCAGCAGCGGAGCCAGTTCCTTCATCGATTCCGGCAACTGATCCGCAACGTCCTGTGGATTGAAGGAAGCCGATACGACTCCCTGAATGCGTCCATCATGCAGAAAGAACCAGATGCGATGCCGTTCCGATTCCACCTCCAGCATTCCCGACTTCTGACCGTTGTTCAGAAAGTCCAGCAGTTCCCGCAGACCAACCCAGCGAAAGTCACCGGACATGGCCGGCTGGCCGTTGTCGCCCACCGTTTCCGGAACCGCTGTTCCATCGGTCTGCGACGCAACGATCATCGCTCCGACTTCCAGGGCATTGGCCACGGTTGTTTTCAGCAGTTCCGGCTTGAACGGCTTGGGAAGCGAATCAACGACGTTGGCGACGTCCATGTATTCGACGTAGGCCTGCTTTCGCAGTGTCGAAGAGACCACAAACGGCGTATGGCAGCATTCCGGGAACTCGATGATCTGTCGGCACACGTCAATTCCCAGCATTCCGGGAAGCTGGTGATCCAGCAGAATCAGATCCGGCTGAAGCTCGCGAGCCAGCCGGATTCCGGTTTCACCGTTCGGAGCCAGCACGACTCGATAACCTTCCTGCGACAGATGGCTGTCCACCATCTTGCGAATGGTGGCGCTGTCGTCGATGACAAGAATTGTCTGCGTGGTCATGGCGGGTTGCTTTCAATCGGTCCGAAGTATCGCCGACGGCACGAAGGTCGTGCTTCGCTGCAAGTCTTTGCTTCGAAAGTCCGTCGCGGAGGAATGGATCTACCGGACGTTTCGGGATTCCTGTGACGTTTGAAGTGTTCGAGAAAGAAGTTCAACGATTTGTGTGACGGTGGTTTCCGTGACCGGCTTGTGCAGCAGGGCGGCAGCCTTCAGATCCTGAATGGAAGCAGCCGTTTCGGCGTCATCCCGGGAGCTGACAA
Source organism: Planctomycetaceae bacterium (assembly GCA_041398785.1). Taxonomy (NCBI): domain Bacteria; kingdom Pseudomonadati; phylum Planctomycetota; class Planctomycetia; order Planctomycetales; family Planctomycetaceae; species Planctomycetaceae bacterium. The sequence continues at coordinate 20,861 of JAWKUA010000006.1, forward strand.
TGATGACGGGAATCTCAGCAAAACGTTCGCTGGCTTTGATTTCGGCCAGCAATTCCAGGCCGCTTGTGCGAGGCATGTCGATGTCGGTGATGACGGCGCTGATTCCACCGGCTCGCAGACGTTTCATGGCCTCGAAACCGTCGTCGGCTTCGGCCGTCGAGTATCCGTGAGCGGCCAGTTTTCGCGATAACGTGCGGCGGATCGTGACGGAATCGTCGGTGATCAGAATCGTGTTCGTCCGAGTCGAAGTCGGCACAGTGCGTTCCGATGCCGGTGAGTCGATCGGCAGAAAGCCGGACTTCGACGGGGCCGTCTGAGCCCGTTCGATCAGTCTGGGCACGTCCAGCAACAGGACCGTTTCGGCCTGCCCGGACAACGTGACTCCCGCAAACAACTCGTGTCCCGTCAGCATGGAAGGCAGCGACCGCACGACAACTTCTTCGACGCCGACAACTTCGTCGACGGCAATCTGCACACTGCGAAGCGACAGGACGGTCCGTCGCGTCGAAGATGCCGGCGGCAGTCCCAGCAGTTCTCCCAGTTGAAGAACCGGCTGCCGCTGATCGGTTTGTCCCGTTGAGGTCTGTTCCACGGCATGCATCGGCAGCGCGAACAGTTGACCTCCCACGCGCACCACCATCGCATGTTCGATCGCCGAACGCAGCGGGATCTGCAGTCGAAACGTCGTCCCCTGCCCGGTCGTCGATTCGATATCAATCCTGCCGCGAAGCCGGCGCACCCAGGAATCCACGACATCCATTCCGACTCCGCGGCCGGACACGCGGCTGACACCCGTGCGAGTCGAAAAGCCGGGATGAAAGATCAGTTTCCAGAGTTGTTCGCGACTGACTGTCTGTCCGACCGGCAGCAGACCGAGTTCCCGGCCGCGATGTTCGAGCTGTTCGTCGTTCAGTCCGCGGCCATCGTCGTGAACTTCGATGTGCAGATGCGACATGTCCGATCGTGCCTGCAGAGTCAGAGTTCCCGCTGCCGGTTTGCCGCAGGCCGAACGTTCGTCAGGCGATTCAATTCCGTGACTGACGGCATTGCGAACAATGTGCATCAGCGGTTCGAATAAACGTTCCTGCAGCGATCGGTCGACTCGCGTTCCCTGCCCGATCATGCGCAGTTCGACGCTTCTGCCTTCCGTTTTCGCGGCGTCGCGAACGGAACGCTGCAGCCGCTGAAACAGTCCGCTGACGGGAAGTCGCCGCAGGTCCATCAGTTCCTGCCGGAAGCGACCGATGAGGTGCTTGACCGCTGAGTTGTCTTCGTAAAGCGGTTCGCTGACTTCGTGAACCGAACGGCCGAGTTCCGTGACGTCGTTGGCAAGTTCCGACAGTGATCGCGACAGCCACATGCTGCTGGCCGGCGACGGCCGGGACGGTAGAATTGCGGACTCCTGCGGAACCGCGGTCAGTCGATCGCGAAGCCTGCTGAAGGGACTTGCGCTCACGAATTCCGTGCTGGCGTTCAGCGACCGCAGCCGTTTCGCGCAGCCGTTCAGTTCGCGCTGCAGATCCCGCAGAGTCGTCACGTAGGTGTCGCGCCGGTTGCGCAGCATCACCAGTTCTGCCAGCAGATCCATAAGCTGGTCGAGCCGAGACGCTTCCAGCCGAATGAAATGCTCCGGTGCCGATTCCGCGCGGCGAGCATCCGGAGTTGTCACCGTGGTAGAAGACGGTAACTCCGGCTGTGCTGCGGTTGCCGGCTCACCTGTCCGGGCCGCTGAGCAATGAACTTGCGGTCGTTCGACGGGACGATTTTCGGTTGCAGATTCCGATCTACCCGACGCAACTGTTAATGAAGGTAACGATGCGGCGACTGCGCTTCCCTGCTGCGATGACGTGCCGGTCAGTGTCGTAAGCTGTTCGCGGACCACGTCGATTCCGCCGAGCAACAGGTCGACGTCCAGCGCCCGGCCGGCGGCAGCCATCGCTTCAATTCGATCCTCCAGTCCATGCAGCCACGCCGCAAGATTACTGAGCCCCACCGTACCGGAAGCACCTTTCAATGTGTGCAGTTCGCGGCAAAACTGGCGAGCCAGTTCGGCCGGCTGCTGACCGGAATCGAGATCCAGCAGCGTTGCCTCCATTCCCTGCAGACACTGCTGAGCGTCGTCGATGAAAGCGGCCAGCAGTTCCGGGTCATCGATAGCGTCAGTCGCATCCGGAGCAGGCAGCGCTTCGGCCGACGTTGCTGGCGTTCCGGGACCCTGACTCCGCTTCGCCGTCGTTTTTTCAGAAGAACTCTGCGGCAAGGCGGCCGGAACGGGTTCCTTGTTCTTCGGCACCGAAGTATTTCCCAGCGATGCCAGCACCGACGCCAGGTCAATACCTGCGACCGCTGCTTCTTCGTCGAAGGATTCCTGCGTCGTTTCGGAAACCAGTTCGTCCCACCGCGGATCATCACCGCCTGCGGCGAATGGAGACGCGTTCACATTCGAAAAACGTTCATTCGGCGACAGCAATTCCAGAAAGTCGCCCCAGTTTGCAATGGCCGTGGATCGAATGTCCTGCAACAGATCCTGACTTTGTCCGCCGCAGTCACGCAGTCGCGGCAGGGCGTCGGTGCGACAAAACTCGACAATCTCATCGGCGCGGGAAGCGGCGTCTTCTTCACGGCGGAACGATTCGGCCAGCTTCAGAAGATCGATCAATGTTCCAAGCGTGGCGGAAAGAGGTTCGTCGCGCGTATCGATAGCGCATTCGGCCAGCGGTGTCAGTTCTGCAAGCAGGACTTCGATGTCAGCGGAACCGGACACCGGTTGACCGGGTTGTTCCGTGTGTGTTGCGGTGTCGCTCATCGACTGAACTCCCCGCGTTCAACGGCCGTGACGAGTTCATCAGCGGCGGCTTCCGCGTCCAGCGACGGATCTCTGCCGGAAGATCGCGGAACAACCGAGCGCTGCGCGGTGACGGACATTTCCGCGTGGTCGTAATGGAACAGCGGTGACAGCCGTTCCTCCAGATCCTGCGCGGCGGAGACCAGATCCGTTGTCGTGTAACGAATGCCCTTCGCCTGTTCCTGAATCCGGTCGGAGAACTCCGCCATCTGCTGCATGGCCTGCACAATGTTTTGAGTTCCCCGAAGCTGTTCTGTGCTGGCCTGGGAGATTTCGCGAACCCGGTCAGCGGAATCCGTGGACGTCCGGCTGATGCGTTCCAGCGTGGTTCCGGCTTCGCTGACTCGCAGAACTTCCTGATGGACCTGCGCTCGTTCGTCGGCCATCGTGGAGATCGTGTCCTGGGCTTCCAGTTGAATTGATTCCACCAGTCCGGCAATTTCGCGAGACGCGGTGGCGGTGCGTTCGGCCAGTTTTCGGACTTCGTCAGCAACGACGGCAAATCCGCGTCCTTCCCGCCCGGCTCGGACGGCTTCGATCGAAGCGTTCAGCGCCAGAATGTCGGCTCGCGACGAAATGGCCGTCATGGTTTCGACAATCGAACCGATTTCCTGCGACCGTTCTCCCAGCGACAGAACTTTCTTTTCTCCGACTTCGACGTGCGCCCGAATTCGGTCCATGCCGCCGATCAGTTCCCGCACAAGTTCCAGCCCCGTGGCAGCGGCATGGGAGACTTCCGCGGCGGCGTTGCTGGCCGCTTCGGCGTTGCTGGCCACGCGATCAATGTTCTGAGAAAGCTGTTCCACCGACGTCACCGTGCGGCCGACATTGCTTGCCTGCTCCTGTGCTCCCCAGTGAGCATCGTTGGCCGACTGCACGATGTCGTCGCCCGATGTCAGAATGCGGCCTACATCGCGCGCCGCCATCCTGACCAGCCGACTGAGCGCCGAGCGCAGCATTTCGCCGTTGGCGTTCGGTCGGAGCCGGTCGACATCGGCGGATTCCGGTTCCAGCCTCGCCAGCAGTTCATTGACGTCGCGAACCAGACAGCGCTGCACGGCGAACGCCGACTGAACTCTGGAGGTGACGTCGCTGAGTTCTGCCATGGCCGGCGGTTCCGCCGCCGCGTCGACGGCCAGCAGCGCCGCTTCCATTTTCTGAAGCGAGCGAGCGAACTGCCGAAACGTCAGCACCGCAGTCGCAGCCGCCACCAGCAAACCCACCGTCGCCGCTGTCACAACAACGGAGGCAGAAATTCCGGCGGCAAAGCTCAGCAGCGAGCCGGCAACAATCGCCGTCAGCAGATGACTGATTAGCAGAGTTTGTCGAAAGCTCATGGTTTCACCGATTCCAATTCCTGTTCAACCAATTCGCGAAAGCGGACCGGATCCAGAATCTGAACAACGTTGCTGTTGTGCGCGGCCCAGCCAATGACGGCCGTGGTCGCAGCGGTGTCCGACTCCGGCGCGTCGGAAAATTCCAGGTTCGCCAGCGACGAAACCTCGTCAACCAGTACGGCCCAGCAGCCGTCGGAATCGTCCACCACCAGCATCAGACGGTCCTGCAGGTCACTGCCGTTCTGACCTTCATCATTCAGGTTCAGGACGGGAATGAATTCGCTTCGCAGGTGGCAAAGTCCGGCGAACCGTGCGGGCGTGGCCGGAACCCGAACCAGCGGTGGACTGGGAAGCGCTTCACGAACACTGGTCGCCGGCAGTGCCAGCCACTGACTTCCGTGACGAAAGACACAGTGTGTTCGGCGATTGGCGGAGTCGGTGTTCATCGCGAGGTCGCTACCTGTCGAGTGACTATTGCTGCGGAGATTGCTGCTGCGGCTGCTGTGAAGGTTGCTGTTGCGGAGAGCGCGAGTCCGCGGCCCGAATTCGGTCGGTGATCTGACTGGCCAGCTTCGCCAGCCTGTTCGGCGGCTGAGCGGATGACGGAACGGACTGCTGACCGGTGCGGCGGGCTTCCGGTCCCGCCGTTTGTTCTGTGGGAACAGGCTGCGTTGCTGCTGAACTTCCGGCGGGATTCCAGTCAGGCCGCGCCGGCGAACCTGCGAGGCCGTCGGTCGGCGGCGGCGAATACGGCGCAGTCGGCGGCTGCTGAAGCTGCTGTATCAGCTCCTGAAGCCTGCTGAAGTCGCGTTCGAAGAACGAGCGCACCTGCTGCTGCAGTTCCTGAGTTGTTTCCGCCGCGTGGCCAGTGCAGCGTTTTTCTGGTGTGATCTGGATGACCATGGTGCGTTTGCTGTTCGTCTATTTCACAAGACCGCCGCTCACGTAACCGTCGTCGCCGAATCGGCGGCACCACTTGAAAGTGACTTCGAACTGTTCCGGAAAATGCTGACACGGTCTCCGGGTCAGACACAGAACCGGAGAACCGACGGGCAGCGGGCTGTGGTGCAGCACCGCGATTCCCATCCGGTGCGGGCGGATCGACCGGTCGATCGAAATGTCTCTGACGATGCCTTCAACAGTCCGATGGCCGACGTGAATTTCCAGCTCCGCGGGATACGGCACTCGTTCGGCACTTCGGCGGTTGTCGAACGTCGCATCGGAAGAATGAAATCCGGCGACAGGAGATTCCGGCAGCAGTTGCGGCAAAGTATCCAGCATCGTTTCAGAGCCCTGGGATGTTCCTGACCAGCGAGTGTGCGTCGCTGTTCGCGTGATTCGCGACCTTCGAAACGTAGGTCGCAAATCCGCGACGCGACGACGAAAACGGAGGGACCGGTATCGCACACACGTCAGCGCCGTTGACGAATCGCGACGCGCCGCAGCGGATGATTCGCGAGGTCAACGTTGGTTCGGGAAACGGCGGGAGTTCCCGCGTGCTCGAACCGCTGCAATTCGCACGACCGCATGGGAACCGCGCTGGTGGGATTTCCCCGCGATCGGATCATGTCGCCGGCAGGAACGCTGTTCCGTTACCTTCGCGCGGCGCGGCGGCGCTGGCGTTCCGGAAACTGACCGGATACGCTCGCCGCGCGCATTCGGCGTCGAAACGGCATCCCCTCTGGCGAGACATCCCGTATGAACAACCGCGTAATCCTCTGGGCTTTGACTTCGGCGCTGGCCGGATTCCTGTTCGGCTTTGATACCGTGGTCATCTCCGGCGCGGAAAAGACGATTCAGGCGCTGTGGAAACTGAATTCCTCTCAGCACGGCTGGGCGATGAGCATGGCTCTGTGGGGCACCGTGGCCGGAGCCTTCATCGGCGGCTGGCCGACGGATCGCTTCGGCCGGAAGCTGACGCTGCTGGGAATCGGAATCCTGTACTTCGTATCGGCGGTCTGGTCGGGACTGGCGACCGACGTGTATTCGTTCATGATCGCCCGCTTCATCGGAGGCGTCGGCGTGGGCATTTCGACCGTCGCCGCGCCGCTGTACATCTCCGAAATCTCTCCGCCGGAAAGCCGCGGTCGTCTGGCGGGGATGTTTCAGTTCAACATCGTGTTCGGAATTCTGATCGCCTATCTGTCCAATTGGATGCTTGGCGAAATCGGCGAACACGCATGGCGCTGGATGCTGGGCGTCGAAGCGATTCCCGCGCTGGTCTACACGCTGCTGTGCTTCAGCCTTCCGGAAAGTCCCAGGTGGCTGCTGACCAGTCGCGGCGATCGCCGGAAAGCCGTCGAAGTGCTGCGGCAGGTCATGCCGACGGCATCCGATTCCGATCTGGAATCAAAAGCGTACGAAATTGCGGCGACGGCAAAGCAACCGGAAGAATCCCGACGGTTCTGGACACAACGGCTGCGCATTCCCATTCTGCTGGCGATCCTGCTGGCGTTTTTCAATCAGCTTTCCGGCATCAACGCCGTGCTGTATTTCGCTCCCCGAATCTTCGGACTGACAGGTCTCAGTGACAAAGCAGCTCTGCTGAATTCCGTCGGGATCGGATTGACGAATCTGGTGTTCACGTTCGCGGGGCTGTACCTGATCGACCGGCTGGGACGCCGTTCGCTGCTGTATATCGGATCGGTGGGCTACATCGTGTCGCTGGGAATGGTGGGCTGGGCGTTTGTGACGTATGCCGTTCCGTTCAATGTCGGCGCCAAAGCGATCGACCTGAACTCCGCCGCGGACCGACTTGAAAAAGAAGCCGAAACGGACGAACTGCAGAGAAACCTGAACACCGCAAAACAGGACTTCCTGACAGCCACATCCTCGCAGGGTTTCACGGGCACCGCGGTTGACGAAGCTCAGCTTGCGACGCTTCCCGGCGCGCGAGCCGCCGCGGATCAGGCTCTGAATGAAGCGTCGGCCGCATCCCGCATCGGCGGCCTGATGGTGTTGATCTTCATCTTCGGCTTCGTGGGAGCCCATGCCATCGGCCAGGGAGCGGTGATCTGGGTCTACATCGCGGAAATCTTCCCCAATCGCGACCGCGCGGCGGGACAGTCGCTGGGCAGTTCCACGCACTGGATCTTCGCCGCTCTGCTGACGAAGTATTTCCCGCAAATGGTGACTTCATTTCCGCCAGGCTATGTCTTCTTTTTCTTCTGCGGCATGATGGTGCTGCAACTGATCTGGGTGAAGCTGATGGTGCCGGAAACCAAAGGCGTGTCGCTGGAAGACATCGAAAAACAGCTCGGGATTCGGACCGAGTAGATTCCGTCCCGGGAATCGCCTGCCGACCGCGTCGTTTGTCCGCTTCCGGAGGCGCGCCTGCCGCGCGGACGTTTTTTGCTGGCCGCGGCGAACACTGATGCTTTCAGCACGTCTTAACCCACGAGCCCGAACGCCTCATTCTTACCCGTGAGCGGTATATCTGTCGCCAATTCCGGCGAATCGTGTACTCGCCGCCGGACGCTCGATTACACTGAAGCGTCATTGCGTCTCAGTTCCGTCGGGAATCCGTGATGTCGGCAGCCGCAACTCCATCAAGTCGAACGATCCGCTGGATCGCAAACCTTCCGTTTGATTCAGCGCTGTTTATCGGAACGCCGCTGTTGATCGTTCCGCTGATTCTGGGGATTGCGTTCTTCGTTGCCGACGAAAACGTGTTTCTGGTGATTTCCACGTTCGGAGCGATGGGCCATCACGCTCCGGGCCTGATGCGGGCCTACGGCGACCGAAAGCTGTTCCGGCGGTTCTGGCTGCGGTTCACAATCGTTCCCGTCGTCACGCTGTCGACGTTTCTGATGTTCTCGCTGCAGCAGTTGCCCGGCGTCACACTGATTCTGGTGTTCTGGTCAATGTGGCATTTCATGATGCAGACGTATGGCTTTGGACGGATCTACGACGCCAAGGTCGGAGCCACGGAAGTTCGCAACCATCACCTGGACTTCGCGTTCTGCGTCGCGTGGACGGGACTGTGTGTGCTGTATGCTCCCGGGCGGGTCAGCGACATTGTGGCTTTGGCGCTGAAGTCCGGTGTGACGTCTACCGCCAGCATTCCGGTTTCGTCGTTCCGACTGCTGTGGACGGTGGGGACCGCTGCGATCACCGCCATCTTTCTGGCGGATCTGTCACGCCGAATGGCAACCGGCCGACCCGTCAATCCGGCGAAGCTGCTGTTGTTTACCGTGACGTTTTCCTTCTTCTGGCTCTGCGATGTCGGGATCAGAAATCTGGTCCTGGGCATTGCCATGCTGGAACTGTTCCACGACGTTCAGTACCTGGCGATTGTCTGGCTGTTCAATCGCAGCCGAGCGGACAAGGACCCTTCGGCCGGCACGTTTACTCGGTTTCTGTTCCGCCCGGGATTCGCCGGTTTGTACATCGGAATCGTGGTTGCCTACGGATTCGTGGCTTTCGCCGGGAAGACGCTGGCGTCCGACACGTTTCAACATGTGCTGCTGAGCGTGATCGCGACGTCCAACGTGCTGCACTTCTATTACGACGGGTTTATCTGGAAGGTCAGAGAACCGGAAACTCGCGAGGCGCTGGGCGTTGACGAATCCGGCGGTCCCGTGACGTCCGTCCGACAAAGAATCAGCAGTCTGAGACAGAAGCTGGCCCATCCCGCAAAGTGGGCGGTGCTGCTGACCATTCTGGCGGGACTGATGGCCGCGGAACGAAGGTCTCCGATGACCGAACTGGATCAGGCGCGAGCCGTCGTCGATCGCGTTCCGGATTCGTCATCAGCACGCATCGCCCTGGCTCAGCGATTGCTCGAAGCCAAAGACTACGACGGCGCCATCGCCGAATCCAGGGCTGCCAGCCAGCTTGGCCGGCCGGATTATCGGATTCACAAATGTCTTGGCATCGCACTGGCTGCCACCGGTCAGCCGGCTTCCGGACACCGAGAACTGGAGCGCGCGTTTGAACTGCATCCCGATGATCCGCAGCTGCGATTCCATCTGGCAATGGGCTACATTCGTACCAATCAGCGCGATCTGGCGCTGCAGCACCTGACAGCTTCCGTGGAACTGGATCCGGAAGACCCGATCACTCGGTACAACCTTGGCGTGCTGTACATTGCTCTGGGAAATGAGCGGCAGGCTGTGGACGCACTTCGGACGGTCATCCGACTGAACCCCGACTTCGCCGAAGCGTACCGTCCGCTTGGCGAAAGCCTGCTGAGTCTCGGCGAAACCGAAGCCGCGCTGCAGGCCTTTCGCGACGGTGTGAAACGCAATCCCGACGACCACGACCTGGCTCAGCGACTGAAGGAAGCACAGGCCGCACCCGCAGTAGAAGACGGCTCCCGCGCACCGTCCGACTGACAGCCACCATTGCGGAACTTCGTTGCCGATCACACGGGTTCCGGATGTTCCCAGCCGCTGCGGTAGGACCGGCGAAGTCGCTGGTTGGCTTCCGGGTCGCCGATGACTTCGTGCTTCACCGGATCCCAGTGCAGAGTTCGCCCGAGTTCCAGCGACAGGTTCGCCAGGATGCAACTGGCCGTTGAGATATGGCCCTGCTCAATATCCGCCACCGGCCGTTCGCGCGAATCGATACATTCCAGGAAGTTCTTCATGTGAGCACGGATGGCCGGCGCGACATGCTTTTCCAGATCCTTTTCGGTCTTGTCGACGGGATACTGGTCAAGTTCCATCACGACGTCACCGTGAATTGGTTTGCCGCCGCCGGAGGGAATGAAGTCGTACTTGTGGACGCTCAGCTTCAGCGTTCCCTTGCTGCCATAAATCGTCGCTCCCCACGGATATTCGGGATCCGGAGCGTTGCCCCACGTGCGATGCTGCCAGATCACGGGAAAGTCCGGATGCTGAAACGTTGCCGTCTGAGTATCCGTGGTGTTTGCCTTCGCATCGGTCTGCACCAGAATGCCGCCGTTCGAACTGATGTGGGTCGGCCAGCCAAGGTTCAGCATCCAGCGAACCATGTCGTACATATGAATGCACATGTCGCCGACGATGCCGTTGCAGTATTCCATGAACACTCGCCAGCTTCTGGGATGCACCAGTTCGTTGTAAGGCCGCAACGGAGCCGGACCGGTCCACATTTCATAGTCCAGGTATTCCGGCGGCGTGGAATCCGGTGGGTTCGCCTGAGACCGCATGTGGTAGTAGCAGTAACATTCGACAAGCCCGATGTCGCCCAGCAGACCCTCATTGATGATGCGGTCCCGCGCTTCAATCAAATGCGGCGTGCTGCGGCGCTGAGTACCGACCTGAACGACTCGCCCGGTCTTGCGCGCCGTCGACAGCATCGCCTGCCCTTCCACGACATCGACGCTGATCGGTTTCTGAACCCAGACATCGAATCCTTTGTTCATCGCGGCAATCGCAGGCAGCGCGTGCCAGTGGTCGGGAGTCACGACCAGCATGATGTCGAACGGCTCCTGTTCCAGCATCTGCCGATAGTCGGAAAAAGTGCGCGGCGACTTTCCGGATTTCTGTCGCTGCGACGTCAGTTCTGCGGCTTCCGCCAGCATTCTGCTGTCGACATCGCACAGTCCGGTGACTTCCACGTCTTCAACCTGAAGCAGCCGGAACAAGTCACACTTGCCGTACCAGCCGGTTCCAATCAGCCCGACTCGCCGCGGAGCCGTTGCGGAACCTGCAAACAACCGAGGTGCCAGTCCCGCCACCGCCGCCGCGGAACCCGCCTGAAGAAATGTCCGTCGCTGCATGATCGATGGTCCCTGAATGAACGTGTGAAGATCGGTCGCCGCCATTCGCCGGTTGAACGCCCAAAGCGCAAGCAGAATCCCGAGCGGAACCGACTCTCGCATCGTAAACGCGCTACAGCCGGAATTCACGTCCGCCGGACGTTCGCTGGCCGGGAGTGTGTTCACGCGTCCGGCGAATCCGTCGAGCTCTCACGGACGGGCTGTAACTCCAATCGTGCGGTCGGCGACATTTTCGCGACCCGCAGGGACACAACTTCGCTTGTCACCGACGAGAAACCGGAATTCACCCGAAAAAACCAACGGACGATTCGCTGCGTTACTCGTACTGAATGGCCGTGACGATTATGCCCATTCAGTCAATGTGCGTTGTTGGATTCGGAAAACGGGTGGCACCGGAATACGACATTCCATGCGGTTGCGGAATCTGCGTCACCGACGCCCAATCACAGTCGACACCGGGAGGAGTGCCATGCAGCGAGATTTCCGTTTCGCGAGTCGAACCGCCGTTCCGGACTGACATTGTTGGAGTTGGTTGTTTGTATCTGTGTGGTGCTGGTCCTGCTGGCACTGTTGCTGCCTTCAATGAACCGGTCAGTCATTGATGCCCGCCGAACACAGTGTCTGAACAACCTCAAGAACATCGCCTTCGCACTTGAACCTGGCAACATCGCGCAACGGACGTCTGGCGGCTCAGGGGTACTATCCGAAAGTCGCGATTGACTCGTCCGGCAACATCACGGTGCTGAACGGACGAAGCTGGGTCGTGGAGTTGCTGCCACATCTTGGTCGCCAGGATCTGTTCGACAGTTGGAATCTCAATAGCGCGTGGGACAACGGCGTCGTTCCGGGGCCTGATGGAAGTTCCACGAACCGAGAGATCGCGGCAACTTACCTCCAGGTGCTGATATGTCCTCACGATGAGACAGTATTCCAACAGCCCGGCGGACTGAGCTACGTGGTGAACTGCGGCATCGGAGATCGGAACTTCACCGCGTTTTCGCGAGGCGACTTTTCCGATCGGTCGGATCTGGGTCACGCTTTTCAGATCGAACCATTTGACTGGGACGGAGACGGGATTCTTCCGCCCAACGATCCGGACGACATCGCGATCACTCGCGAGATGGGCGTGTTCTGGCCGGAATTCGGATTCTTCAGCGCCAGCTCCGACGACACAACAGAAACCGGCGACATATCCGGGAGTGCGAATTTCCAGGACATCCACGACGGGGCGAGCAATACCATCCTGCTGACCGAAAACGTGAACGCCGGCATGGCACCTGGCTCAACATTCAACTCGTGGGCGAATCCGCAGTTGTCGAATTGCGGATTTCTGTGGCCGGTCAAGCCCGCCGCGGTCAATCCGGCGATTGCCGGAACGGGTCTGCAAACAATCGTGGACGAATCGGCCGGCGATCCGCGAATCAACGCCATGAACGATGGTCAGCACGATGGCCAGGCTCCATTTCCGAACTCCATGCACTCCGGGATAGTCGTCGTCAGTTGGTGCAGCGGATCCGTCACGACGCTCAGCGAAGACATCGATCCGTCCGTCTACGTGCGTTTGCTGACTCCCGGCGGAATCCGGCCGCGAGATATTCCCGGATTCATGCCCGAAGCACCCGTCAGCGAAACCGATTTCTGACGCCGCATCCGCCGTGGCGCGGTCTTGCCGGTTCGGTCGACGGCAGCGGTGAAACGAAAAGCCCCGGCGTTTGTTGTGGACCGCATCGTTTCCCGGGCTATCCGATCGCGTTGCGGAAGCGGTCCAGTGCGGCTTCGACATTAGCGCGGCTGTTGAAAGCGCTGAGTCGGAAGTAGCCTTCGCCGGAAGCACCGAAGCCGCTGCCTGGTGTGCCGACCAGATGGCCTTTCTCCAGCAGCAGATCGAAGAACTGCCAGCTTGTGAGGTTACCGGGAGTCTTTAGCCAGACGTAGGGCGCGTTCTCGCCGCCGAACACCTCAATGCCGACCGCCTGCAGTCCCTCCCGCAGCAGGCGCGCGTTGGTCATGTAGAACGCAATCAGGTCCTTCATCTGTGCTCGCCCGGCTTCCGAATACGCGGCCGCCGCTCCTTTTTGAACCACGTAAGAAGCTCCGTTGAACTTGGTCGACTGGCGTCGATTCCACAACTGGTGCAGCGAGACGGAACTTCCGTCCGACGCCGTGACTTTCAGATCTTTCGGCACCACCGTGAACGCACAGCGGACGCCGGTGAAGCCGATGTTCTTGCTGAAACTGCGGAACTCAATCGCCACCTCCCGCGCACCATCGATTTCAAAAATCGAATGAGGAATCTCCGGGTCGGAAATGAACGCTTCGTAAGCGGCGTCGAACAGGATGATCGCCCCATGGACCTTCGCGTAGTCGACCCACTTCTGCAGCATTGCGCGCGACGCGACGGTGCCCGTGGGATTGTTGGGATAGCACAGGTAGATCAGATCGACCGGTTCCGACGGCAGTTCCGGCACGAAGTTGTTTTCCGCGTTGACCGGCAGATAGACCAGCCCGGAGTAACGGCCGTTGTCGTCGACCGGTCCCGTATGGCCCGCCATCACGTTTGTGTCGACATACACCGGATAGACCGGATCCGTGATCGCAATGCGGTTGTCGTTGCCGAAGATGTCCAGGATGTTGCCGGTGTCACATTTGGAGCCGTCGGAAATGAAAATCTCGTCGGCCGACACGTTGATTCCGCGAGCCTGATAGTCCTGAGCGGCAATCGGGTCGCGCAGAAACGCGTAGCCCTGTTCCGGTCCGTAACCGTGAAAAGTGGATCGGCTGGCCATGTCGTCAACGGCCGAATGCATCGCGTCGATGACAGCCGCCGGCAGTGGTTCCGTGACGTCGCCGATCCCCAGCCGAATAATCTGAGCATCCGGATGAGCTTCCGAAAACGCTTTGACGCGACGGGCAATCTCCGGAAACAGATATCCGGCTTTCAGTTTCAGGTAGTTTTCGTTGATGTGGACCATGTCGGACTGGTTTCAGGAGATGTTTCGGAGATGTGCGGCCGTCGAACCTGACTTCCGCTGCCTGCGGTCGTTTTCGCATGTTCGCGCGACTCGCCTTTGCGAGTCGAAGCGAATCCTGTCGCATTCACCGCTGAGAATGATGAGCACACGCTTCGCTTCGACGAACCGGCACGACTCAATTCGGAACCGTGACCGGAGCGACGCGTGCGCCGGGACGCTGGTACGTCGCAGTTCGGGACGCGGAAGTGTGAGCCACCGCACGTCCAACTTCAAACCCGGCGCATAAAAAAGCGAGGATGCCGATCAGACATCCTCGCTGAGAGAAGCTCAATCCGATTCTCGGCGACTATTCCGGCGCGGCGGTGTCGTCGCCGGCATCGTCAGCAGGAGCCGCGTCGTCAGCAGGCGCTGCATCGTCGGCTGTCGGAGCAGACACTTCAACACCACCCGGAGTCGCGGCGCCGCCTCCGGTGTCAGCGCTGCCGGAACTGCCTTCGGGAGCCTTTGCTGCCCCGCCAGTCGATTCACCCGCCGGCTGACAACCCAAAACGAATGATGTTGTCGCGGCCAGCACAAATACGCTTAACCATTTTCTTAGTTTCATAACCCAGCCTTTCAAAACACGCGCGGAATGTGAGTTTCACCCAGAACCTCGATATCCGCGGCAAATTCACGTTCATCGAATATTCATCGATGGCACAGGGTTCAATTTTCCAGATCCACAGCGAATTTCAACCGTGGTCCGGGTGCAATGCCGCGAAGTATCAGATTTGCGAAAATTGCGTTACGTCCCGCGTTTCCCGAAGCAGGTAGCAGGTGGCCGTTAGTCTCGCAAATCCGATATTGTGCCAAATCGCGACATCTGCCACATTCTGAAGTGAGCCTCGAGCGGCATTCGCGAGTACGCGTGCTGACCAGATCCTGTTGCCGGCGACCGGGAAACGGGGGCGTCGTCCTGCGGCTGGCGGAAGGAACGGAACTGCCGCTTGCCGTCTTCCCGATACCTGTTCGTTCTGCAGACTCATGCAACAGATCTTTCTGCTGGGCACATTCATCTGGCCGTACCGCCGGCGACTGATCCTGTCGGTCATCTGCGCGATGCTGGTGTCCGTGCTGTGGTCCATGAACCTGTCGATCACGTTTCCCGTGGTCCGCGTGCTGTTTGTCGACGACAGTCTGCATTCGTACGTTGACGGGCAGATATCGTCCTACAAGGCGGACATCCGAAAAAACACGACGATCCTGGACGGGCTGCGGGACGATCAGATCCCCGAACGCGCGCGGATTCAGCGCCGGCTGAACGATGCTTCGCGGAACCTGCTGTTCAATCAGTGGCTGAAGGATGTCGTGATGCCGCTGGTGCCCGACAACAAGTTCCGGACGGTGCTGCTGATTCTGGCGGTCGTCGTGCTGGCGACGGCCGTCAAGGGTGTGGCCATCTATGTTCAGGAACTGCTTGTCGGCGCGGTGGTCCATGCTTCCGCGAATGACATCCGGGCCGCAGCCTTCGACAGCGCTTTGCGGCTGGATTATCAGTCGCTGAACGCACTGGGCACGTCCACTTTGACATCCCGCCTGACGAACGATGTCACGGAACTGAGCGTGGGCATGCGAATGTTCGGCGCACAACTGGTCCGCGAACCTCTGAAGGTTGCCTGCTGCATCATCGCGGCACTGTGGTTCAACTGGAGGCTGACGCTGGTCTCGCTGCTGGTCCTGCCGCTGATCGGCCTGCTGTTTTATCGGTCGGGACGCATCCTTCGCAGCGCCGCGCGAGACACGATGGAGACCATGTCCGGCATCTACCACCGGGTGTCTGAGACGTTCGAGTCCATTCGCGTGGTCGTGGCGTTCGACGGAAGGCCGCACCATGAACAGCAGTTGCGGAAGGCCAACGACGAGTACTTTCAGCATTCCATGAAGATGGTGAAAGTCAGCGCCCTGATTCGGCCGGTGACGGAACTGCTGGGAATTGTCGCATTCAGTGCGGTTTTGATTCCCGGAGCTTACATGGTGCTTAACGACACCGATCAGATCTGGGGAGTCAAGCTGGCCAACGGACCCCTGGGAATCGCGGAACTGACGACGCTGTATGTTCTGCTGGCTGGAATCCTGGATCCGGTTCGCAAGCTGTCCGGCGTGTTTCCGCAGTTCAAGCGATCTCTGGGTGCTGCGGACCGCGTATTTGAAATTGTCGAGCAGCGGACGGAAATTCCCGAACCGGACGTTCCGACACGTCTGACGAAACACGGCGGAAGTATCACGTTCGACAACGTCTCGTTCCATTACCGAAACGCCTCGCCGGACCCGTCCGGCAACCTGTTGACGCTGCAGAACATCGATCTGGAAATTCCGTTCGGGCAGGTCGTCGCTGTCGTCGGCGGCAACGGGTCCGGCAAGTCAACTCTGCTTAGCCTGCTGCCGCGACTGATGGATCCCACGCAGGGCGAAGTCCGCATCGACGGCGTTGATACCCGAAAAATGCCGCTGCACGATCTGAGAAAACAGATCGGCCTGGTGACGCAGGACACGATTCTGTTTGACGAATCCATCTACGACAACGTCCTGTACGGCTGCCCGGAGGCCGACGCGGCTCAGGTCGAGGCCGCCATCCGCAATGCTCACGCCGCGGAATTTGTCGCGCTGCTGCCGGAAGGGCTGAACACGCGAGTCGGGCCCAGAGGACAGAAGCTGTCGGGAGGCCAGAAACAGCGGCTGGCGCTGGCGCGGGCCATCGTGCGGGATCCGTCGATCCTGATTCTCGACGAAGCGACTTCCGCCATCGACGCGGAAAGTGAAGTATTGATTTACAGGGCGCTGAAACGATATGCCCAGGGACGCACGGTGTTCGTGATCACTCACGTTATCAGTCAGACGTTTCTGGACCTGATTGACCGCGTCGTGGTGCTGAATCATGGCCGTGTGATTGCCCACGGCACTCACGACGAATTAGTGCGGACCTGTCCCGAATACGGCCGGCTTGTGCAGCCGGACGGCGGCACTCGAAAGGCCGCCTGACGGCGAAACGGGTGGGTTTCCGGCCTGCCTTGGTCGGCCAACAGTTGAACGACATCGGACTCGGTGTTCCGCACTTTTCCCGACACCGTTCCGCCTTCGGGCAGAGATGCCACCACGGAGACTGCGAAGATGGAAACTTCAACGCCCTGCGACCTCTGTCAGCAAAACGACTTCGCGACGGTTGCCGACCGCGATCGCCACGGTCGACCGCTGCTGACAGCCATCTGCCGTCACTGCGGTCTGGTGAGGCACGCGACGGTGCCGACTGAGTCCGAACTGCAGCAGTTCTACTCGACGATTTATCGCGAGGAATACAACGGCGAACGCACTCCGGGGCCGCGGCGAGTCATGCGGGCCTGGAACAACGGCGAACGGATCTGTGGCCAGGTGGCTCCGCTGCTGCCAAGGAACGCTCGCGTTCTGGAAGTCGGTGCCGGCATCGGGTGTACAGTGAAAGTCTTTGAACGAGCCGGTTTTCGCGCCGAAGGCATCGATCCCGGCGGTGAGTTCCTGAAGTTCTCACGCGATCAACTGCATACCAATGTGCGAATCTGCAACCTGTATGATCTGCAGCCGCAGCACCAGTACGACGCCGTATTGCTGGTGCATGTGATTGAGCATCTGAGATCTCCGTCAACCGCCGTGAAACAGATCGCCGGCCTGCTGAAGCCGGGTGGAATGCTGTACGTCGAGTGTCCGAACCTGCAGGCTCCGTTCGCCCGTCGGAGTCAGCTCTTCCACGCTGCTCATATCTTCAACTTCGTGCCGGAGACGCTGCAGTGTCTGGCACAGGCATGCGGATTTCGGCTTCGCAAACGCTTTGGAGACCAGCAGGACGTTAATCTGCAAATGCTGTTTCAGCACACCGGCGAATGCCGCCTGGACATCGATTCCCGCGTTTGCGGCGAAACGGTCGAGGGCCTGAATCGTGCGAACCCAGTGCCCTATCACCTGCGGTGGCGATATCTGACCGAACGATTTCAAAAGGTCGCCGGGTATGCTCGCGAGCACCTGTCGTCGAAAACGTTTGTGAGCGACCTGATCGAAGAATGCGGCTGCGGTCCCGAGGATCACGAACACCAGCCGCCATCATCACGAGCGGCGTAGCAGACTCCAAACGGCGATCTGCCCCGAGCCTGCCTGCTTCGTTCGTCCGACTTCTTCCCTTTGGCCTTTGGCCGGGAACAGAGCAACGCCGCGCGACGAGACTCCTGCTGGTTGAAGTCGCTGCAATAACAGAAACGGGAAATCATTACCTCACGAGCAATTCCAGAGGGGAGCACCAGGATGATCGGTCGGATCGGACAACTGTTGATTGCCTCCGCGCTGCTGAACGGGACAGCCTGCGCCGACGACTGGGCTCAGTTTCTGGGACCGCATCGCAACGGCCATTCCGCGGAAAAGGGATTGATCGACACGTTTCCACAGGATGGTCCGGCCGTCGTCTGGCGGACTGCACTGGGAGTCGGCATGTCGGGAATCGCGATTGCTGACGGCACCGCGTTCACGCTGTATCAGGACGACGACGACCAGTTCGCGGTTGCTTTAGATGCCGCTTCCGGCAAACCGAAGTGGCATAAGAAGCTGGCGGCGGCCTACATGAACGGAATGGGCAACGGTCCGCGAGCGACGCCGACAGTCAGCGACGGCAAGGTGTTTGTGTTCACAGGCGAAGGTATTCTGTCAGCGCTGAACGCGGAGTCCGGTGAAGTCGCCTGGTCCGTGAACGCCGTCTCCGAAGCAGGCGGCGAGCCCGCGGAGTACGGCATGGCTTCGTCGCCGCTGGTCATCGACAAGACCGTGGTCGTCCATGCCGGCGGCGAAACGGGATCGGTCGCGGCGTTCAACGTCACGAACGGAAAGAAGATCTGGCAGGCCGGTACCGGGGCCGCCGGCTATTCGGCACCGCTGGCAATGACATTGTCCGGCCGAAAGCAGGTCGTTTCGTTCGTCGGAACGTCCGTGCTCGGCATCGATCCGGCTTCCGGGAAGGTGTTGTGGCAGCATCCCTGGATCACCGACTACGAATGCAACATCGCCGGTCCCGTTGCGTTGTCTGCGGATTCGCTGCTGATTTCCTCCGGCGAAAATCACGGTGCGGCTGTGCTGAAGATCGCCGGATCGGGGGATTCCCTTCAACCGGAAGTCGTCTGGCAGTCGGAAGGCCCGGACAGCGTTCTGCGAGCCGAATGGCAGACTCCCGTTCTGATCGACGGCTACCTTTACGGCATGGACAACATCGGCAGCGCGGGACCGATCACCAACCTGGTGTGCGTGCGAGCGTCCGACGGTGAACAGGTCTGGCGAAAAGACCGCTTCGGCAAGAGCAACCTGATTGCCGCTGACGGAAAGCTGTTTATCAGCACGATGAAGGGAGAACTGGTGATTGTAAAAGCCACTCCCGACGGCTTCACTGAATCCGCGCGAGCTGAAGTGCTGGGGATGACGCGGCAGGCGCCGGCGATCTCGGGCGGGCGGCTGTATCTGCGTGACGATCAGGAAGTCGTCTGTCTGGACGTCCGCCGAAAATGACCGCAGAGCCGGCATGATTCCCGTTTGCCCGTTGAAGCCTTGGGGCGAAAGTCCGGTTTACGGGTACCCGGGCACACGTTCGCTGCCGCTGCAGAATCGGGAATTTTCGGATTCCTGTTATGGAGCACCGGGATTCGTGGCCGATGAAATCCGCGCCGCGCTGCGTGACGGTGCCCGACACGTGTCAGAACGCGTGATGCGACCGGAACTGTCGATTCGATCGTCACAGTTCGCCGGAATTGTCCCGCCGGACGTTGACAATTCGCAACGAATTCCGGCAGACGGTACTCCTGTCGGCAATCCTGCGATTAAGGAAATCCTCCAGACCGTCTCCCGCCAGATTCTCTGACCCCGGTGCCATGCAGAATCCTTCTTCTGAACGTTACTTGCGAGTGGATCCGCAACACGAATTGCAGCAGATGCTGCGCCGGACGGCTGTTCGGTTGTTCGGAAACGCCGTGGACGTTTCCCTGAATGATGATCACGTGCTGCTGACCGGACGCGTTGCCAACTGGCACGAAAAGCAGCTCGCTCAGGAGACTGTCCGTCCACAGGCGATGCCGCGACCGATCCGCAACGAAATCGTCGTGGCCTGATCGACACGTCGTCGCGGCTGCAATCGCAACCGCTGCCTTTTCGGATCGAACGAAAGACGCGCTCCGCGCTCAAAACGCCGGATAACCGGTGATTTTTGACACTGCCGGGGGCCGCTGCCGGTTCACTTTGGACCGCCGTTCTGCTATATTTCGTCGCGTCAAGTGCGGATGCGTAACTTGATTTCAGCCAATGCTTTATGGCACGAAGCGACTGTTGCCGGGGTGGCCGGTCGGTGCTGATGTCAGGCCGGCAGCGGCAAGTCGGCGGAATGCCCGCGGATGGTCTGATTTTCGACGTCGGGCAGCTCGCCCAAAGGAGTAATTCGGTTGTCCACTGACGATCCCACTGGTGAGATTCCCGTTCCCGGTGACCCTCGCATTCTGCGGACTGACATTCAGGACGAGATGCGGAACAGCTATCTGACGTACGCGATGAGCGTCATCATCAGTCGTGCGCTGCCGGACGCTCGCGACGGCCTGAAACCATCACAGCGCAGAATTCTGGTCGCGATGAACGACCTGAATCTGGGGCCGGGAGGCAGTCGGAAAAAGTGTGCCAAGATCGCCGGCGATACCAGCGGCAACTATCACCCTCACGGCGAAGGAGCCATCTATCCGACGCTGGTCCGCATGGCTCAGGAATGGACCATGCGCGAAGTTCTGATCGACAAGCAGGGCAACTTCGGGTCGCTGGCCGGACTGCCTCCCGCAGCCATGCGTTACACGGAAGCCAGGCTGTCCGGCGCCGCGGCCGAAATGCTGCGGGATCTGGATCGCGACACCGTCGAGTTTGCTCCGACCTACGACAACGACCGCTTGGAACCTGTCGTCCTGCCGTCGCGGTTTCCTAATCTGCTGGTCAACGGTTCCACGGGTATCGCCGTGGGAATGGCGACCAGCATGCCGCCTCACAACATGGCCGAAGTGTGTGCCGCGGTGATTCAGATCATCGATGAACCGGATTCGTCGATTGACGACATCCTGGAAGTTCTGCCCGGTCCCGATTTTCCAACGGGCGGCATCATCTGCGGCCGGATGGGCATTCGTCAGGCGTATCTGACCGGACGGTCAACGATCACGCTGCGAGCCCGCACTCACTTTGAAACCGAAAAGAACGCCGACGTCATTGTCGTCACAGAGATTCCATACCAGGACACGCGCGACCGCATCCGGGAAAAGCTGGAACTGCTGGTCCGCGACGAACGCATCAAGGGCATCGCCCGCATTGTCGACCTGACGGACCGCACGATTCCGCAGTGGCAGGTTCGTTTGCACATCGTGCTGAAACGCGACGCCGACAAGGACGTGGTGCTGAATCAGTTGTTTCAGTTTTCTCCGCTGCAGACAACGGTCAGCATGATTCACCTGGCGCTGGACGGCAATCGTCCGCAGTTGATGAACATTCGCATGCTGCTGGACGCGTTCGTGCGGCATCGCGTCGACGTGATTCGGCGGCGGACGGAATTTCTGCTGCGGGAAGCTCGCCGGCGCAAGCACACCGTCGAAGGGCTGCTGCTGGCGCAGGTCGATATCGACCGTGTGATCCGGACAATTCGCGAATCCGCCAGCCGAGCCGCCGCGAAGGATGCTCTGCAGAAGATTCCCGTACCGGCGGAGATGGTCGCGAGGGCCCTCGGCGAAAAAGGATTCGCCGACTATCAGCAGGAACAGGGAGTCGCCGATGAATACTTCCTGTCAGCGAACCAGTCCGAAGCGATTGTCTCCATGCAACTGGGTTCGCTGGCCAACCTGGAACGCGAAAAACTGCAGGGCGAACACGCCACGCTGCTGGACAACATCGCCGATTACCTGCACCTGCTCAGCGACGAAGCCAACATTCGCGCGGTGATCCGGCAGGACATGGAAGAGCTGAAAGCGAAGTACAGCGACAGGCGCCGCACGACAATCAGCGATGAAGAACTGGGCGAATACGACAAGGAAGCGCTGATCACCGAAGAATCCATGGTGGTGACGCTGTCGCAGCGCGGATACATCAAGCGGACTCCGCTGCACACGTACGAAGCTCAGAACCGCGGCGGCAAGGGAATTCGCGGAGCCGCCTCCGACGAAGAAGATGCCATCGAGCACCTGTTCGTTTCCAGCACGCACGATTATCTGCTGTTCTTCACCGACCGCGGTCGCGTTCACTGGCTGAAGGTGTATGACCTGCCGCTGCAGGCGCGCACCGCGAAGGGCCGGGCTCTGGCGAATGTCATCACGCTGGATGAAAACGAAGGCATCTCCAACTGCTTCAGCGTGCGGTACTTCCCCGACGATCAATACCTGATGATCGCAACCCGCAAGGGTCTGGTGAAGAAGACGTCTTTGTCCGCGTACGGCCGGCCGATGAAGGGCGGTATCATCGCCATCCGTCTGGATGACGACGATGCTCTGGTCGACGTCAGAATTGTTCAGGGTGACGACGACGTCGTGATCAGTACGTCGGGAGGCATGGCGATCCGGTTTTCTCACGAAGACGCGCGGCCGATGGGCCGGGCCACCCGCGGCGTGAAAGGCATCAACCTGTCGAAGGACGAAGTTGTCGTCGGAATGGTTGTCGCCGAGGAAGACCACACGCTGCTGACCGTCTGCGAAAAGGGCTATGGCAAACGGACACCCTTCGGTCCGGGCGTGACGGCGACCGATGACGAAGACGAATCCGGCACGGAAACGGAAGCTGACGCCGACAGCGAAAGCGCCGTCAGCAGCAGTGCTCAGTATCGTCGTCAGCGACGCGGCGGCAAGGGGCTGCGGGACATCAAAACGACCGCTCGCAACGGCAGCGTCGTCGACGCGCTGTCCGTCCGCGATGATGACGAAGTGCTGATGGTGACGTCGAAAGGCAAGATTCAGCGACTGAGGGCTTCCGACATCAGCACCATCGGACGAAACACGCAGGGAGTGCGAATCATTCGTCTGGACGACGACGATACTCTGGCATCCTGCGCCGTCATTGCCAGCGAATCTCTCAAAGAACCGCCGGCCACCTACGCGACCACGCCAGCCGCAACCGCCAGCGCCGCGACCGAACCCGCAGTTCCGCCGGCAGCGGCGCCGCCGATCGATGAAACGGCCACTGACGACGCGACCGGCGACGATTCGGAGTAGCTTCCTGTTGCCGGTTCACCATAGTCGATCACGCTCCCTGGCGAGCGATCTCGGCCGCGTCGCGCCAGAGTTCGTCGCTGAGTCGAATGATGTCGATGACCGTCCAGATCGCCAGTCCGGCAGAAAGCAGTTCTCCCACAGGCAGCGGACCGTCCGCGGCGGACATCAGCGCCGCCGCCGCTCCTCGCGCGGCGAAGCGCTTGGCAACAGCCTTCCAGAAATACTTCCAGCCAACAGTCGCCGTCGCCGCCACCGCCAGAGAAATGCCGAGAGCTTTGGCAAGATCACTGAGCTGCCGATTGGACTGAAAGGCGGGCGCCAGATCGATGGGACGAAATCCGCCGGTCCCCTTCTGTTTGTTGATTTCCCGCACGATGTAGGCCAGCAGCAGAGCCAGAGTCGCCAGTTCAAGTGTGCCGTTGGATTCCAGACACAGCTTGTAAACAATCAGTCCCGGAAGCACTCTGCGGACGCGCAGAAAGACTCGCAGTGCCGTGCCATACGACGCGATGTTGTGATCGCGTGGCGTGAAGACGCTGCCCGCGCGATAGGGCAGCCGGTAGTGCAGATAAACGGCGCTCAGTTTGCCGACCTTGTCGGCACCTTCCTTCATGCCGTTCGTGGACTCCGGCTTGACTTCATAGAATGCCTTTTCTGATGGCTTGTGGACCAGGAAATCGGGAATCTTCGCCAGCTTCTGCGCCCACGCTCGCGCGAAGTAATCCCGCTGCATCTGTTCGGTGAAATGCGGATTATTGGCTGCCAGAAACAGCAGGTACGCGGCGGGATTGTGGTGATCCCGAAACACCTCCGTGCCCTGCCGAACGTACGTTTTGAGAAAATCCGCGTAGATCAGTTCTTCCGCGATGGCACCGAAAACGGACGCCTCGGTGCTGGAGATTCCCGGGATCTCGCTGGGAGCGATACAACCCTGCATGTCAGTGCCTCCTGTCAAAAGTCGATACCGTCAGAATCCGGCGGTGCGTTGTCGAGGCCCGACAGTTGGAATTGCGGACATCGCCGGCGGCTTTGCTTCCTGGAAATGAATGCCGCCAGCCGCGAAGTTCCGCGACCGGAAGATCATCGCACGCGGCGCCGGCCGGATCAAGAACCACCGCAAAGCCTTCCTTCCGCGGGAGTGCGAAGGCCATGGCGGTGAATTCTGAGATAGGCTCCGGGACGATCCGCGACGCCTGAGTTCCCGGCGCCATGCCTTGACGTTCGCGTCGTGAAAAGTCCATGCTGCAGCCGCGAAACCGAAAGCGACTGAAACAGATTCTGCATATCCCGGAGACCTGTCATGACTGAGCATTACCCGAGCCCCGACAAAGCACCGTACGCGGCGGTTCGCTTACTGGCTGTGATCGCTGCCGTCGTCGCTGTGATCGCCGGCGTCGCAGGTCCGCTGAATGCGCAAACTGCAGTTGGCGGCGATCTCGGCCCGTTCACGGATCGTGCGGACGTAGGAGCGGTGAAGCATGTCGGCGGCGTGGCGTATTCCCCGCAAGGGCAGACGTTTGAGCTTTCCGGTTCCGGCAGCAACATGTGGGCGGCTGAAGATCAGTTTCAGTTCGTGTGGAAGAAACTGCAGGGGAATTTCATTCTGACCGCGCGGGGTGAACTGGTTGGTGAAGGTGTCGATCCGCACCGCAAGTTCGGCTGGATCATTCGCACGTCGCTGGATACCGATTCGCCTTACGTCGACGTCGCCGTCCACGGTGACGGCCTGACATCCATGCAGTTCCGGCGGTCCAAAGGCGCAAAAACGGAAGAGGTGAAGTCCACAATCACGAGGCCCGATGTGATTCAACTGGAACGCAGAGACGGGCGGTTTACGATGTCGGTCGCTCGCTTCGGAGACCTGCTGACGAGCGAAGAACTGACCGGCGTCGATCTTGGCGATGACGTCTACGTCGGTCTGTTTGTGTGTTCCCACAACGCGGATGTCGTGGAACAGGCCCGGTTCAGCAACGTACGAATCACCATTCCCGCGCCGGACGATTTTCGACCTTACCGGGACTACATCGGCAGTCGTCTGGAAGTGATGGACGTGGAAACCGGCACCCGTCGCGTCGTCCATACGGCTTCTGATTCTCTGCAGGCACCGAACTGGACGACGGACGGTGGGGCGCTGATCTTCAATCGCAACGGGAAGCTGTACCGGTTTGGCCTGGCGGACCGGCAGGTGACTGACATTGCTACAGGAAAGGCCGCCCGAAACAACAATGACCATGTGTTGTCTTTCGACGGACAGCAACTGGGAATCAGCAGCCACAGTGCGGACCACGACGGCAGGTCGATGGTGTACACACTTCCGGCGACCGGCGGTGAACCAAAGCTGGTGACGCAAAACGGGCCGTCGTACCTGCACGGCTGGTCGCCGGATGGCAGGTATCTGATTTACACGGGAGAACGTTCCGGCCGGTTCAACATCTACCGGATTCCCGCCGCCGGAGGTCAGGAAGTTCCACTGACCGACACCGATGCGCTGGATGACGGATCGGAGTACTCACCGGACGGAAAACACATCTACTTCAATTCCACTCGCAGCGGTCGAATGCAGATTTGGCGCATGAACGCTGACGGCAGCGATCCTCAGCAAGTGACTGACGACGAATTCAACAACTGGTTTCCGCACGTTTCGCCGGACGGTCAGACGATTGTCTTCCTGTCGTTTTCAGGGGACGTCGAACCGACCGACCATCCGTTTTACCGGCAGGTCTATCTGCGTTCGATGCCTGCCGGCGGTGGTGACGCCAGGGTTGTGGCCTATTTGTACGGCGGACAGGGAACGATCAATGTCCCGTCCTGGTCGCCCGACAGCAGACAGATTGCGTTCGTAAGCAATTCCGCGCAGTAGCCGCGCAACGGCAGCGCGGGGCTCCAGGGCCGGCGATCCGCAGTGGATCAGTGAAAGGGAGCGCCGTGACCGTTCGCCGGCGCGTCGTGTGTGCAACGACGGAGAAACATTCGTCAGGAGTTTTCCAGGACCCAGCGGACGGCGTAGCGGTTGAGTTCCGCTCCGTTGGCCACCTGAAGCTTGATCTTCAGCTTTTCGCGGTAGGTATCGATCGTGTGAACGCTGAGAAAGAGTTCGTCGGCGATCGCTCGCGTCGTCTTTCCCTGTCCGATCAGTGTCAGGACCTCCAGTTCGCGGTTGGAAAGATTTTCCACCGGGCAGTCGCCGGGCTCGATCATGCCACCGATGCGACTTCTGAGAATGCGTTCCGTCATTTCCGGGCTCAGATAGGTTCTGCCGGAAAGTACAGTGCGGATTGCCGTGATCAGCGTTTCGCGGGCCGTCTGTTTGCAGATGTATCCCATCGCGCCGGCCTGCAGGGCACGTTCGGAGTAGATCGATTCCTCATACATCGAGTTGACCAGCATTTTCGTCTTCGGATGTAGCTCGCGAATCTGCCTGACCAGGTCCAGGCCATGCCCCGACTTGAGAGAGATATCGATGATGACCAGGTCCGGACGCAGTTCACTGACAAGCCGAGCACCTTCAACCGCGTCGTCCGCCTCGCCGCAGACTGCAAGGTCGGCTTCGTTACCGATCTGCGTGGCCAGACCGTCCCGCATCATGGGATGGTCGTCAACGATCAGAATCCTGGCACAGACCATTTGATTTGGCACTTCCGTTACCTCCGTCCGACTTTACAAGTGACAAGTGTACCTCCGGTCCTGACGGGACTGACCGCCAGTTGACCCCCGATCAGGCTGGCGCGGTAGTGCATCGTATCCAGCCCGACACCTTCGGTCCTGTCCGCTGCATCGAAGCCGGTGCCGTCGTCCGCTATTTGCAGAACGATCTCGCCGCCGGCGTGCTTGAGTTCGATCAGAATATGTTCCGGCCGCCCGTGTCTGATGGCATTCGTGACAGCCTCCTGAGCAATGCGATACAGATGCGTGCGAGTCGGGCTGTCGCTGACTTCGACCGGCTGCCTGCACTTAAAGGCGCAGATGACACCGTCCGTGCTGTCTGTCCGAACAGCAAGTTCGCGAAGGGCCTCCGTCAGCCCCTGCCGGTCCAGGTGAGCGGGCACCATTCCTCTGGCGATCGCCTTCACGTCCTGCTGAGCTCGGGAAAGTCCGTCCAGAATCTTCTGCGCCAAACGGCGGGGATCCCGCGGACTGCCGCTTTCTGTTTCCTGGGGCGGCTTCGCCAATGTCGCCAGCAGCGCATGTGCCAGCATTCCAAGTCCCGCCAGTTCCTGCTGGACACCGTCGTGCAGGTCCTGACCGATTCGGCGCTGTTCGTCGTCAGCGGCTGCCAGAACCTCGCGCTGCAGCGCCCGGCGTTCGCTGATATCGCGGATGATTCCGGTAAACAGGCCCAGATGATCGACTTCGCTGACGACCAGGTCAGCGGGAAACGTGGAACCATCTTTGCGTCGGCCCGGCACCTCGCGACCGATGCCAATGATCCCCGCCTTCCCGGTTTCGAGGTAGCGTGCAATATAGCCATCGTGTTCATCACAATACGGCGGCGGCATCAGAATGCTGACGTTTTCGCCGATCAGCTCATCCTGAGCGTATCCAAACATCCGTTCTGTCGCCGGATTGAGGTTCCTGATCGTTCCCCGTGAATCGATCGTGACAATCGCGTCGGCGGCAGCATTCAGGACGGCTCGCAGTCGCTGCTCGCGGTCATAGATGGCCTGTTCGGCGAGCCGCCGTTCTGTCATATCCGTCACCAGGGCCACCAGATGTGCCGGATTCCCGACGTGATCGTGCAGAATGGAAGCGAACTTGCGAACGACGATCGCATGCCCGTCCCTGTGCAGATAGCGGACTTCAGTGTCGATGAACGACAACTCCTCGGCCCGCAGACGATGCACTTGTGCCTGGTTGCTTTCGCGTTCGTCCGGGTGAACGAGTGACGAAAAGTCGATGTCGCGCAGCTCTTCTTCGCGGTAACCGAGCAATGTACAGAAGGCCGGGTTGCACTGTTGCAGCCGGCCCTGAGAATCCGCGATGGCGATACCGACGCCGGCATGCTCGAAGACCTGCCGAAAGCGTTCTTCGCTAATTCGCAGACTTTCTTCCGCCTGCCTGCGATCGGTAATGACTTCGCTAAACAGAATGACGCCGCCTATCTCACCGGTCGCCGTGTGCCAGGGCAGCAGTTCCCACTTGACCCACTCCACGCGGCCGTCTGCCCGAACAAAGGAATCTTCGTCATCATGCAGCACTTCGCCGGCCAGCGCGCGGCGGTGCAGTTCTCTCCAGCGTTCGGGAATCGCGGGAAACACGTCGTAGTGACAATGACCAATGATTTCCCGATCTCCCAGCCCGTAGTCCTCGCGCCAGCGCCGGCTGGCGAACAGATAACGCATGTCACGATCGAACATCGCGACGGGCGCGGGCACGTGTTTCACGAACAACTGCAAAAGCTGCTCCCGCTGCTGTAATTCCCGTTCGGACAATTTCCGTTCGGTGATGTCTTCTGAAAAATCCGCGATGCAGGCCGGCTGATTATGCTCGTCGGTCAGCAGAGAAGACGTCAACAGCACTGGCAGAATGTGGCCGCTCTTGGTGAGACGCCTCACTTCAACCGCCCGAACCGCTTCACCGCGAATACAGCGAGCCCTCAACTCGTCACGCAGTTGATGCTCGTCCGGCGGAACAAGCATTGTCATTGACCGCCCGATCAGCTCATCGCGCGACCACCCGTATTGACGTTCCGCGGCGGGATTCAGATCGATGATCTTTCCGGAAAGGTCCTTCAGAAAAACAGCTTCGCTCGCGTCGAGAAAAACCTTCGACATTCGGCGCAATTCACGCTCGGCCCGCTTTCGCTGAGTAATGTCGCGGTAAATCGAGACGAAGTTCGTGCGGCGGCCGTCGGAATCGAACAGCGGCGTGATGAACAGCTCGGCATCGTACGATGTGCCGTCTTTGCAGTAGTTCGTGAGATCTGCGAGAACCGAGCGGCCGGAGGACAGTTCGGACTTGATCCGCTTCAGCGTCGCGCGATCGGTGGCTTCCCCTTGCAGGATGCGCGGTGATTGGCCGATCAGTTCTTCGCGCGAGTAACCCGTGATGCGGCACATCGCATCGTTGACAAACACGATTTGAGCCCCGGGCCAGTCCAGGTCGTCGTCAGTGATCAGCACGCCTTCGCCAAAGCTTTCCGTCGCTTTCGCGAGCAAACGGATCTCGCTGGTCTGTTCCACAACTCGCTGTTCCAGCGCATCGTTGAATTGCCGCAGTGCTTCTTCGGCTGAGTTTTGTCGGGTGACGTCGATCAGCGCTGTTCGACACTGCCGCTGGCCATCCACATCAAAGGCCACGCAATCCAGACGCACGAACAGAGGACTGCCGTCCGCCCTGCACATCTCAATTTCGCAGGTCTGCTTCGTCCCGAGAGACGAAGACGTGGCCGTACCGTCACCGTCGCCCTTCTCCGATGGACTCTCGGAGAAGACTTGCCGGCGATGCCGACGAAACGCATCCAGAGATCCACGGTTCACGAACTGCTCCAGACTCGACTTCAGCAGTTCCGGTCGAGTGACGCCGAGCAGCGTGGCGGCAGTAAAGTTGCCGTCAAGAATCCGGCCGTGTTTGTCCAGCGTGACGTAACCCACGGGGGCGAATTCGTACAGAGCGACGTACTGGTCGCGTGTTTGAGCCAGCTCAATTTGGGCCTCACGGAGTTCCTGGTTTTGGATTTCCAGTTCGATCTGGCGGACGCTCAGGTCGTGGACGAGTGCCTGAACATCCTCGGCCCGCATCGTCGACACCTCGAACGGCTTGACGCACAGCAGTTCTTCCGCACGCTGGCGGAGCGTTTGATGCGGAGAGCGGTCGGCGGATTCTTCCCGATCGTTGGTCATCTGATTTTTCAAATCCGATCTCCGTCGGCTCCAGACCGGTGCGACGTATCACCGCCATGCCTGTGCCAGCCCGGCGATTTCGCACTTTCCAATTGAACACACGCAGGCTGATTCAAAGCGAATATCGCCGGGTATCGAACCTTTTGGGCCTGCGGCCGATGAGAACATACCCTCCCGTTTCAACGGGAGGGTGAAGCGATTGTCGATTTGCATTGGCAAATTCTTATCTGCCGCTCGCCTTACACGATGGCTGTCGGCGACATCTGTGCGGCGGGCGGGCACTCTCATTCGGGAAGCAACAGCCATGCCAGTCAACGAACACGGATCGGTATTTCTACGAATCGGAATGGCCATGCGGAAGCCTTTCGATTTCGCGGCGGTACGCCCATTCGCCCACAGAGCCGTGGCGAAATCTCCTAACCGAAAACAGCAATCGCCGCGAATCGCCGGCATGGTGCCAGAACCTAAGAATGGATCCGTTCGCGACAGAGTCGAGGCGATGCATTGGGCTTCGCTCGGTCTGGTCGTTGTCACAGTTCAACAGGAGTGATGTCGATGTTGATTCTTCTTGCGGATTCCGATGCAACATTGTCAGGAATCTACAGGTCGTACTTTTCCCGACAGGGTTTTGACGTCGTCGCAGTGACGGATGGTCTGCAATGTCTTGCAGCGATCCGGCGAATGGTCCCCGATGTTTTGGTGCTGGAGTACGAGTTGCTGTGGGGAGGAGGTGCCGGCGTGCTGGCCAGCCTGCGCGAAGATTCGCGCACACCGCTGATCGATGTCGTGTTGATCTCGTGCGACTTCGCACAGGACGAACTGGCCCACGAATTGATCTCACCCGTGGCAGGATACCTGCGCAAGCCGTTTGGTCTGGGTCACCTTTTGAACCTTGTACTCACCGTTGCGCGGAACTCCGACACGCGGACAACGGCAGGGGTTCCGACGAATCTGCAACAAATGGCTGGTGACATTTTCAGCAGGGATATTGTCGGACGAGAACCGGCACCTGCATGATCCCGGAACAACCATGGTCGAACAAGGAATCGCAAGCCAATGAAGAACCACTACGAGCGGGCTGAGCAATCGGGTGGCAACTGGCCGGCAGAAACCTGGCGTGTCGGGCGTCGGATGGCGGAAACCACCATCCTGGAATCAGATTTGGCTCGATGGATACCACAGTCGAGCCTCCAACAATTTCCCCCGAACGCGGCAACTCACAAGTATCTGGGGGCCCTCCAGTCACGCATGTTGAGTCGCCGTGAATGGACAAGCCGCCTGCCGAGGCATGGCCCGGAATCGTTCCGGGCCGACAGGCGGCACAGTGTGCAAAACTGCACAGAGGAGGTTGGGATGAGAGTTCACAGTCTTGCCGGCGTGGCGCTGGCGCTGTTCGTGTCGCTCGCGCTGGTCGGATGTTCCGAGAGCGCAAGTTCCGCAAAGACAATGGCAAACAAAGAAAAGTCGGCCACCGCCGGGACAACGAAACATCAAGCAATGATGTCCGGTACAGCAAAGCACCAGACGTCACGTGTGACTGAGCAAAAGGTCATGAAGCCGGTCGCTCCGATTGCCGAAACGACTCCAGCCGCCGAAACGAAGCAGGAGACCGTCCCGGTGATCACACTTCCCGCGAAGACGGAAGCACCAACGGAAAAGAAGACAGAAACGAAAGCGGGTGCCGCCGGGGTGGAGACGAAGCCGGCGACTGTCCCGGCGAACGCGCCTCCCACAAAGACGGACGCGCCTCCGGAGAAGAAGTGACATCCCTAACTGACGCGTGGTGTTGGTTTTGAAGCGGGACTCACGTTTTCGCACATTCACAATCCAATTGAGGAAGCTGAAATGAACAAGCTGATGAAAGTCATGGCCCTTGCCGGTCTGACCATCGCGACACTGGCTGGTCGGCACGTATTCGCCGATGACACGCAAAAACCTGCAGGTACTGACAAAAAGACGGCCACTGTGGAAAAGAACGAGCCACAGCAGTTCGCGTATCTGGGAGTCGCTGTGGAATCGCTGCATCCCGCGTTCTGGGCGCATATGAAGGATGTCCTGGAACACAAGCAGGGTCTGTTGGTTGCCCAGGTCGCAATGGACTCGCCGGCAGAAAAGGCCGGCCTGAAGCAGCACGATATCCTGACGATGTACGCAGACCAGAAGCTGTTCTCACCGGAACAACTGCTGGGGCTTGTCCACGCTGACAAGGCCGGAAAGCAGGTCAAACTGAGTGTCACACGCGACGGCAAGCCTCAGGAGATCACTGTGACGCTGGGCGAGCATGCTGTCCCGGTGGTCGCTCAGTCGCTTCGCCCGATGTGGCATATGCCCGAATGGCGGCATCGAAGCACGCCGCTGGTACCCTCGTCGCCGGGGCCGGCGGTTTCTGAAAAGGCTGAAGAATGGACCAGCTTCGATTCACTCGCGATGAAGAGCCTGGGAAATGACCGATTCAAAGTGGACATCGGCTATGAAACGAAGGAAGGCAAGATTGAACATCAGGAGTTTGAAGGGACGCGGACAGAGATTCGCGAGAAGATCCTGACCCGCAAGGACCTGCCGGACAATGAACGCAATCATCTGCTCCGCGCGCTGGACCTGCCCGTCGAAGACCTGGATTTCGAATTTCCGGCCGTGTACTCGACACCGGATGGTCGAGTGATTTGGGACTTCGGTGCCCTGGACCGCGCGTTTTGAATTGGTCCTTCACAGTTCAACGATGGAATCACAGCACCTCAGAATAAGCAATTCGGGAGAATCACATATGAAATTTCACAGAATGGCAGTTGCGGGCTGGATGCTCGCGACAGTGGCGTCGCTGGCGGTCGCCCAGGACGAAGAAACCAGGGCAAAGGCTGAAAGCGAACGGCCCGCCGACAAGCCGGGCTGGGTCGTTGTCGAGGAAACTTGGTGGTATCCGCTGCGGTTTGAGTCCGCCGAGGCACTGGAAAGTGCACGTTACCACTTTCGTCGCAATGAAGAGAAAGCCGCCGCCACCGAAGTGCGGAAGGCAATGAGCTGGCTGAAATATGCCGCGGGCCACGCGATGCCGATCACCCGCGAAAAGCTGAACTCGGCGATGGCTGAACTTTCTGCAGTGGCCACGGATCTGGATGCGGGTGCGATAACGGACGCGGCTCGCATGGATAGCGCCCTGGCCGCTGCTTCTCACGCCCTGGCAGAGTGGCACTACTTCAAGGCGAAGGAAAGTCTTGGAAAAGATGAAGCCGGCTATGCTGCGCAGCACCTGGAAGCCGCTGCTGAACATCTGCGGCACGCCGCCGATTCTGCGCACTACGAGTACGGGCCTGACACAATTTCACTGTTTGAGCAGGTGGATGAGAACGGCAGGCTGGCGTCCGAGCAGCGGACGGTCGACAACAATCTGCTTGGAAAGCACCTGGATGGAATCGAGATGGCTGTGAAGGAATTGGGTGAGACGCTGAAGAGCGCCTCGGCAAACGTTGCTGCCAGCCCGCCAAAGTCGTCACCGAAATCCACGACAACCCGACCAGCAGAATCGCCGGGATGGGTCATTGTCGAAGAGGACTGGTGGCATCCGCTGCGGTATGACTTCCTGGACGCGCTGCAGCGCGCTCGTATCCACTATCGGGCACAGGAGCAGAAGAAAGCGAGTGACGAAATCGAAAAGGCTGTGACCTGGCTGAAATACGCTGAGAACCACGCTGAAGCGGACACCGCGTCGGATCTGTCCACGGCTCGTGCCGAGTTGAATGACTTCTCGGAAGCTCTTCAGTCCGGCCAACCGGTTGCTGCGAAAAGTCTGGATGCTGCGTTCGCGCGCGCTTCGGCCGCCCTGGCAAAACACCATCACTTCCGGGCGAGCAAAGCGCTGGCCGTCAGCGACCTGAAGACCGCTGCCATCCATTTGATGGCCGCCGCCGATCACGTCCGCGCCGCGGCCCATTCGGCCAACCATGAGTACGGACCGGAGTTCAGCACGATCTACGACCGATATGCACCGTATGGCCACTGGGACGAGACGATAGAGTTCACACCGGACCAGATCGCGTCCAACCTGACGGCGATCGAACAGGAGCTTGCGAAACTGGCTGAAAAGCTAAGATCGCCGCGATAGCCGAAGCCCTGGTCGGTCGACCGTCAGGTGAGTTCAGGTCCGCGTTTTCCGCGGCAACCCTGAAACGGCAATCCGGCGACAACACCGCCGGGTTGCCGTCTGCCGGGGTGCGACGCTCTCGCGGAGCATGGACACGCCACGCCGCCGACGTGGGCATCTCGGTCGATCAGGCGGTCGATGTCGCGAAGGAGGCCGCCGATATCGTGTTGCTGGAACACGATCCAGGAGTGCTGGCTGAAGGCGTGCGGGAAGGCCGGCGAACGTTCGCCAACACCATGAAGTACGTCTTCATGGCGACCAGTGCAAACTTCGGCAACATGTTCAGCATGGCGGGCGCGTCATTGTTTCTGAATTTCCAGCCGCTGCTGCCGAAGCAGATTCTGCTGCTGAATCTGCTGACCGATCTGCCGGAAATGACCATCGCTCGCGACGCCGTCGATGATGCCCTGGCTGTCATGAACCCGCGTGCTGGGCTTGTCCCCGGTTCTGCCTTCGCTGGCCGTTGCGATCGCGCTGATCGTGCTCGGATATGTGGTTTCCGCGGAGATTGCCAAGTCGCTCTTCTATCGAAATCCACCATCCGGCCGGCGACCGTCGAAGCGGAAGTTTTGGCGGGCCTTCAGCATTGCAGCGATCTCGCTGCTTGCCGCCGGCAGGATTGCATGCGGAGCATTGCCTCGTGGAGTTTCAGGGAGTCCGGCTGAATCATTCCGCCGGGTGCATCGCGCGGTCCAGGTATTGAACCGAAATTAGCGCCGTGTGCGGCCAAATGGCGTCGCTGATGCGTGGTGAAATCCACCAACCGGAAATAGCACACTGCTCGATATACAGAACGCGTACCACGAGCAGAATGGTGAGATCGTGCGTCGCATTCCAATTGGAAATCGCGACGGTCTCCCCCGTGTCCCGGTTTCGAAAGGAGCTCCCAATGGACCGACGGCGAATGTTGACAACTGCGGGTACTGCCACAGCGGCAGCGCTGGCTTTGGCGAGTATCGCAGCATCGCAGGAGAAGAAAAACGGCAGCTCTCCGCAGGCGACTGCCAGAAATGCGATGCACCAGGATTGTCTCGACCGGTGCCTGCATTGTGAAACGATGTGTAATGAAACGGCGCACCATTGCCTGACGCAGGCCGGCAACGGAATGAAGGAACATGTTCGCGCCGCCGAAATTGCGCTGACCTGTGAGGAGATCTGCAGTTTGTCGGCCAGGCTGATCGCGCGGTCCTGTGAAATGGCAAACGACACTTGCCAGCTTTGCGAGAAGGTGTGTGGTGCCTGCGCTGCGGAATGCGAAACAATGAAGTCGGACAAGCAGATGATGGCATGTGCGGAAGCCTGCCGTGAATGTGCGGCAGCCTGCCGTAGGATGGCCTGACGTTGTGTGTATCAGGAAACGAACGTAGCTCCGTTGCTGCGCAACCGGGATTCTGAGTAGTGACAGTTCAAAAGGAGAATGACATGAAAACAACCAGTCTTTTGTCGCGTGTAGTTGTCGGCACAGCAGCAGTTCTGTTGTCCGTCATGGTTTCGTCGGGAGCCTGGGCTCAGGCAACGACCGCAAAACCAGACAAGCAGGGTGAAAAGCTGACCGAGAAGGTCAAGGCCCACCAGGAAGGTCCGCCACCCGCCGTGGGTGAGATTGTGAGCCTGACCAGCGATGCGATCGGCATCAAGGATCACGCTGGAAAGGAGCACAAGTTCAAGGTCGATGCGCACACGAAGTATGGAACCGCTGCCCATCCGCTGAAGTGGAATAACTTCAAAAAGGGCGAGCACGTCATGGTGACATACCATGGGTCGGAAGCTCTGGTGATCGCCGAAGTGCCGCCCCACGGGCACACGCTTGCAAATGCGACGAAATCGCATGAAGAAGGTACTCCGCCGGTCGCCGGTGAAGTCGTGAGTATCTCAAAGGATGCGATTGAGATTAAGGACCATGCGGGTAAGGATCATAAGTTCAAGATCGACGCCACAACCAAATTCGGTACGATCAAGGAACCGCTCAAGCTTGACCATTTCAAGACTGGTGAGCATGTGCTGGTCAACTACAAGAACGATGTCGCCACGATCGTACGAGATGCCCCGGCCCACGGTCACGGGCACATCGATGCTCTGACAAAGGGAAAAGGCAAGGCACCTGTTTCGTAGGCTGAACCCGCCAGGCGACTGCCAAATGAATTTCTGATATCGGCCGCGACCTCGCAGGAGACTCGCGGCCGTTTCGTTTGATTCCCGAAGTGCGCCTGAACGTCTCTGTGTGGCCGCATTTTAGACGCTTGCGGATCCTACTCACCGGCCTCAAGCCGGACCCACAGTTTCAGAGATTCTTCGTTCCGCAGGATGGTCAGTGCAACATCTTCGCCGGGCTTGTGTTTGTCAAAGGCATCCAGCAGATCGCTCGTCGACCGGACAGGCTGGTCATTCACTGCGGTGATGATATCGCCCAGGTTGACGTTGCCGGCGGCGTCGCGTGAAGTTGGCCGCAGCCCGGCGCGTTCGGCGGTACTTCCCTTTTCCGCCGCCAGTATCAACACACCCGCTTTGCCGGAATCTCTGCCGATTTGTTCCATCCAGCTGTCCGGAGCCACCGTAACTGCGATGCCCGGGCGGACAATACTGCCATGGTCGATCAATTGCGGCACGCCCCAGCGAATGATGTCGGCCGGGATGGCGAACCCGATGCCGGCATACGCGCCGGATGGACTGACGATGGCCGTGGTCATGCCGATCAGTCGTCCGGAACTGTCCAGTAGCGGTCCTCCCGAGTTTCCGGGATTGATCGCCGCGTCAGTCTGGATCACGTCTCTGATGGGCCTGCCTCCGGCAGATTCGATTTCTCTGCCCAGAGCACTGATGACACCGGTGGTCAGCGACTGGTCCAGCCCGAACGGGTTGCCGATGGCGAACGCCTTCTGACCAACCCCCAGATCATGGGACGAGCCCAGTGGAAGCGGGTGCAGTCGGTCGGCGGGAGCTTCAATTTTCAACACTGCAAGATCCTGATCCGGTGCAATGCCCACCAGCTCCGCGGGCCACGTTGAGTGATCCGCCAGAGCCACCTGCGCGCCGCTGGCGTCCTCAACAACATGAAAATTCGTGACGATGTGCCCCTGCTCGTCCCAGATGAATCCGGTGCCACTTCCTTTGGGCACTTCCAGGACGTTCAGCGAGAACGAGTCACGAGCCAGGGCCCGCGTCGTGATGTGAACTACAGCGGGCGACGCGTCGGAAAAGAGTTTCATCGTTGCCTGTTCGTCGTCCGAGAGGCCGGCACGCAGTGCGATCGGCCGCAATCGGTGTGGCGAGCGGCGCTGTGACCGATGCGTCGGAAGATACAAATTGCGCAGTGTGCGGAATCGACAGGTATTGCCACAACGCGCCGCCGATAAGCACGAGGATCAGCAACAGCAGCAGACTCTTTGAATTCCCCAACCGCCGGATTTCCGGTGACACTGGTTGGCAACTGTTTTCGGACATGCGGTTTTCCTCCTGCTTGGCGCCTCAGGTGATTCTCGAACGAATGGCGGAAACAACCATGTTGCTGCAACGCCTTCCGTCAACGTGAACGGTGCAACGGCAAAGGCGCAACACAATGGAAGCAACGCGTCACAGTGACTTTTTTCTGCGACTCGGCCACACCAGGCGTTCAGCAACTGGCGCGCCCAAGGCGGCGCATGACGGATGGT
Source organism: Planctomycetaceae bacterium (assembly GCA_041398785.1). NCBI lineage: Bacteria > Pseudomonadati > Planctomycetota > Planctomycetia > Planctomycetales > Planctomycetaceae > Planctomycetaceae bacterium. The sequence goes on from JAWKUA010000006.1 coordinate 58,602, forward strand.
GGGCAATGACCGACCAATCAGCAACGTAAGATTCCAACCGTCCCGCTGGTCCAATAAACGAACCGGCGGCGTATCCGGCATGGCATTTGCCAAGAGCCAATGCGCCGTGTGTGGAGGCGAATGGTCTGGATGGCAGGTGTTGTGAGACTCGGCACGCGTCCGCGTAAGTCCCGGGCGTCGGCCGTTCTCGCCGTCGGCACCGCATGCTCTCCGGCGACATCGAGCGTTCCAAGAAAAGGCGCGAAGATTGCACATTGCGCGGCGATGAGAATTCGACCGGCACACTTCAGTCGCGCCGCACGTTGGTTCCCTGCCGACAGAAGGAGAATTCGCTTGTGGTGTGGATCGCTTTGAAGATGCTGATGGGCGACAGAGCCAAGTATTTCGCCATCATATTCGGCGTCACGTTCGCGTGTTTTCTGATCTGCGAACAGAGCGCGATCTTCAGCGGAATCATGCTGCGAACAACGAGCCAGATTCGTGACACTCAGGGCGAAGACATCTGGGTCATGAATCCCGGTGTCAGGTACTTCGACGACCTGAAGCCGATTTCCGATGACGATGTCTTCCGCGTCCGCAGCGTGCCGGGGGTCTCCTGGGCCGTCAACCTGTACCGAGGACAGGGTCAGGCGCAACTGGCGGACGGTCATTATCAGGGCGTCATTATCATGGGTCTGGATGACGCGAGTCTGACCGGGGCGCCGCAGCAGTTGCTTGTCGGCGGAATCGGAGATCTGCAGTTTCCGGACGCCGTACTGATCGACGAAGCCGGTTTCCGTCAGATGTGGCCGGGCGAACCGATCAGCACCGGCAGAGTCTTCGAAATGAACCAGCGACGGGCCGTGGTGGCGGGCGTTTTCCGGGGATCTCAGACGTTCATGACAATGCCGGTCATCTACACCCGCTTCAGCCACGCCACACTGTACGTCCCGGCAACACCCACCGGACGGCTGACGTCGCTGGACCTGGCAAAGACCCGCGACGGGCTGGTTCCTGAAGATGTCGCCCGCCGGATTGAGTCGCAGACCGGACTGAAAGCGCTGTCCGAACAGGAATTCATGGACCTGACGTTGTCGTATTTCCTGACGCACACAGGCATTCCGGTCAACTTCGGCACGACTGTGGTACTGGCGTTTCTGGTCGGAGTCGCCGTGGCCGGCCAGACGTTCTATCTGTTTACCGTCGAGAACCTCAAGCAGTTCGGCACGCTGAAAGCAATGGGAATGAGTGACCGGCTTGTCGTCAGCATGATCCTGATTCAGGGGCTGGTTGTCGGTGGGATCGGGTATGGACTGGGCGTCGGACTGGCAACGCTGTTTGGAATTGCCGTCACCGGAGCGATGCCGCTGCTGGCCTTTTTTCTGCCGTGGCAGGTGCTGGCAATTGCCGCCGGCGCAATGATATCGATCGTGGCGGCCGCCAGTCTGATCAGTGTCCGTCGTGTGCTTGTTCTGGAACCGGCTGCAGTGTTTCAGGGGGCGACATGAATGCGACTCCGCAGATTCATGGCGGTGTGTCCTGCCGTCAACTGACGAAAAACTATGGCGAAGGAAGCGCCATGGTGAAAGCGCTGCGCGGCATCGATCTGGACATCCTTCCGGGGCAGTTGACGCTTCTGGTCGGCCCCAGCGGCTGCGGCAAGACGACGCTGATTTCCATTCTGGCCGGTACGCTGGAACCCACCAGCGGAGATCTGAACGTGCTGGATACGGAACTGAATCGATTGTCGGGACGGCACCGGGCCGCGTTTCGAGCAAAGAACGTCGGCTTTGTTTTCCAGCAGCTCAACCTGTTGCCGGCGCTGACGGCAGAAGAGAACGTGGCGGTACCGCTGGCGATCAACGGCTATTCCAAACGCGCTGCCGTGAAGCGCGCCGGCGAAGTTCTGAACAGTGTGGGTCTAGGCGATCGCCTGCGGTCACTGCCATCGCAGCTTTCGGGAGGACAGCAGCAGCGAGTGGCGATTGCACGGGCTCTCGTTCACGAACCACGGTTGATTGTGGCTGACGAGCCGACGTCGGCCATTGATGCCCGGACCGGTCACACAATCATGGAACTGATCCGCGACATGGCGCTTCAACCGGATCGTGTCACGCTGGTTGTGACACATGATTCCCGCATTTTCAGCTTTGCTGACAGAATCATCAGCCTGGAGGACGGTCTTGTCTCGCAGGCCGAAAGCAGCCGAGGTACCTGAGCATGCGACGATTCGTTCTGCCCGTTCTCGCGATCATTGCCGCCGTCTTTGCGATCACACACGCGCTGAAAATCCAGAAACCTCAGCCAGAAACCGGACCTCCCGTCTCGCCGCCGATCGCTCCTTTCGGGAATACGGTGGCTGGTGCCGGAATGATTGAAGCGTCCACGAACGCCAGCGGCACCGGCAACATCACCGTCGGTTCCCAGGTTGCGGGAATGGTGGCAAAGGTGCTGGTTACGGTCGGACAAAACGTCCATGCCGGAGAGGTGCTGATTGAGCTGGACAGTCGTCAGGCAGCCGCCAATCTGAGGTTTCAGCAGGCAGTGCTCAAAGCCGCCGAGCAACAGCTGCGGAAACTACAGTTGCTGCCGCGGCCCGAAGAAATTCCCGCCAGTGAAGCTCAGGTCGCCGCCGCGGAAGCGAATCTCCGCGAGATGCAGGATCGTTTTGCGCGAGCCGAGAAACTAAAACAGGCGGGGCGAGCCATTGCCGAAGAGGATTATGTCGCGAGTCAACTGGCCGTCACGAGCGCCCGCGCGCAGTTTGAACAGACAACCGCCGCCCTCGCGCTGCTTCGCGCGGGTGCCTGGGAAGCGGACAAGGCCATCGCCGCCGCGGCCGTTGAACAGGCACGGGCTCAGGTGGACCAGGCGCAAACGGCACTCGACCTGCTTCAGGTGCGGGCACCTGTCGACGGGACGATTCTGCAGGTTGACGTTCGACCGGGCGAATATGTGTCGACCTTCGGCGGACAATCGCTGATCCTGATGGGAAACCTCCAGCCGATGCACGTTCGCGTGAACATCGATGAGGAAGATCTGCCGCGACTCAGACTGGACGCTCGGGCCGCGGCGAAAATTCGCGGCGACGTCACTCAGGAAGAAATCCCACTGACCTTTGTCCGCCTGGAACCGTATGTGGTGCCGAAAGCGTCACTGACCGGAGTGAATACCGAACGAGTCGACACGCGCGTCGTCCAGGTGATCTTTGCCGTCGACCCGCAGAACCGCCTGGTTCAGGAACAGAAACTTCTGGTGGGGCAGCTTGTCGACGTGTTCCTCGAAGCCGATCTCCGCAGCGATTCGCCGCGAACCGTTCCGACCGAACCACTGACTACGACACGTCCGAACCAGACCAGCAGTGATCCCCCGCCTCAGTTCCGCTCGGATCAGACTCAGTCGGACTCGGCCCCATGAACGTCGCCGGTGAACTCAGCCATGTTGCTTCGCCGGCCTCGGTCCGGACGGACGAAAGCCGACGGAAGTTCCTGAACTGCGTCGGGGCAGTTGCCGGACCGATGTTTGTGATCTCGATGTTCGCGACGGCTCTGTGTCTGCTGCACGGCGAGCTGCGTCACTATCACCTGAGCGATTTTGTGCGCAGCCTGGCCGAGATTCCCGCAGGGCGACTCTGGCTGGCCGCCGGACTGACATTGCTGAACTACCTGATTCTGATCGGCTACGACTGGCTGGGAATTCGATACGTCGGGCGTCCGATGAGCTTTCCGAGAATTGCGCTGGCGTCGTTCCTGGGGAGCGCGGTCGGGAACAATTTCGGCATGCTTCTGGGCGGTTCGGCAATCCGAGCGAGGCTCTATACGGCCTGGGGATTTTCGGCAGTCGAAATCGTCAGACTCGTGCTGATGCTGAGCGTGACGTTCTGGATCGGATTGTTCGCCCTGTCGTGTGCCGTGTTCATTTTCGATCCGATGACGATTCCTGCGAGCCTGCATCTGCCGGTAACGTCGACGGTTCCATTGGGCGTGATTCTGGGATGCCTGGCTGTCGGCTACCTGGCGCTGTGTGCTGTTCGTCGCGAACCAGTGCGGATCCGGCAGTGGGAATTTTCACCGCCCAAAGTCTGGATGTCGCTGATGCAGTTTGCCGTTGCCACGCTGGACCTGATGGTCGCGGCGGGCGTGCTGTACGTGCTGCTGCCGGCGTCGGTGCCTGTGAGTTACTCGCAATTGCTGGCCATCTATCTGCTGGCGCTTGTGGCGAGCCTGTTTTCGCAGGTGCCCGGGGGACTGGGCGTTTTGGAACTGGTCGTGCTGGTTCTGGTCAGCCCGGTCCGGCCCCAGTCGGTGGTTGGATCGCTGATGGCGTACCGGGCGATCTACTATCTGATTCCTCTTGCGCTTGGACTGATCCTGCTTGGTGCATATGAACTGACGCTGAATCGCCGTCGCGTCGGCAGGGCGGTCGCGCTGATGGGAAGCTGGACCAGGTTCGCCGCTCCGCGCGTTCTGACCGTCGGCGTCTTTCTGGCGGGCGGAATGCTGCTGTTGTCCGGAGCGACACCCGCGGCTCATGGCCGTCTGCGGCTGTTGCGCGACGTGCTGCCGCTGCCTGTCATCGAGGTGTCGCACCTGCTGGGCAGTATTGCCGGCATCCTGCTGATCCTGCTGGCTCGCAGTCTGCAGCGGCGGATCGAAACGGCGTACTACGCGGTTTGCCTGCTGCTGGCCGGCGGTGCCGTCGTTTCGCTGCTGAAGGGATTCGACTACGAAGAAGCGACAGTCCTGTTCGTGATGCTGCTGCTGATCCTTCCCTGCCGACGACACTTTTACCGCAGGGGTGCGCTGCTGACCGATCGTTTTTCGCCAGGCTGGTATGCGGCCGTTGTTCTGGTGCTTGGATGTACGCTGTGGCTGATGCACTTTGCCTACAAGCACATCGAATACAGCGGCGACCTGTGGTGGCAGTTTGAATCACAGGGCAGCGCTCCGCGATCTCTGCGAGCAACGGCGGGCGCGGTGCTGGTGACGCTGGTGTTTGCCGCATCGCGGCTGCTGCGTTCGAAGCCACGGCCGCCGGAACTGCCGAATGACGAGGAACTCGACACGGCCTGCCGGATTGTCGCAGACTGTTCGCGAACTTCCGCCAGCCTGGCGCTGCTGGGCGATAAGTACTTTCTGTTCAATGCCCGGCACTCGGCCTTCATCATGTACGGCACCGAAGGCAGGAGCTGGGTCGCGATGGGAGATCCCGTCGGTGATGAAAGCGATGCTGCGGAACTGATCTGGGACTTCCGTGAACGATGTGACGAAGGAAGGCGCTGGCCGGTTTTTTACCAGGTCGATGAGGATCGGCTGTCGATGTACGTCGAGGCCGGACTGTCGCTGGTCAAAATCGGCGAAGAAGCCCGTGTTCCGCTGTCCGGCTTCAGTCTTGAAGGAAGCAGCCGGAAAGGACTGCGACGCACAAACAGGCAGGTCAGCGCCGAAGGCTGTACCTTTGAAGTCGTCCAGCCGCCGATCGAAGACGAATTGCTGGCGGTTCTGAAGACGATCTCCGACGCCTGGCTGGATGAAAGAAGCACGGCCGAAAAAGGATTCTCCCTGGGATACTTTCAGCCGGAATACATCAGACGCTGTCCCATCGCGCTTGTGCGGAAGGGCGACAGACCGATCGCCTTTGCGAATGTCTGGCGGGGAGCGGAGCGAACAGAACTGTCGATCGACCTGATGCGATTCCTGCCGCAGTCACCGGACAGCGTGATGGAGTTCCTGTTCGTGCAACTCATGTTGTGGGGCACAGAACAGGATTACCAATGGTTCAATCTGGGAATGGCGCCACTGTCCGGAGTCGACGCCAGACGTCTGGGCCCGATGTGGAACCGAATCGCCGCTCTGACGTTTCGGCATGGTGAGCATTTCTACAACTTTCAGGGTCTGCGGCGGTACAAGGAGAAATTTGATCCGGTCTGGTCGCCCAAATACCTGGCTTCACCGGGTGGATTCGCGCTGCCCGTGATTCTGACGAATGTTGCAACACTGATTTCCGGCGGCCTGGTGAAGCTCGCTGCGAAATAGTCGCACGTCTTGAGCGCTGCCACCGACGTGCTTTCGCGAAATCCGATTGCCGCTTTGGTAGGGCGCAAGACTGCTGCTGCTCACGTTGCCCGCCGACGCGATGCCGCGATTCACCGGCAGCTTCCTGCCGATCCCGGCTCATGCATGTGATTCGTCTCCAGGGCGGTATGCTGCACGCGTGTCAACGCTGTGCAATTTGTCACGGTTCGCAGACTTCAACTTGCACCCGTCCAACGGGACAGTCGTCGTCGAAACGAAGTTTGGCCGCGTTCGCTCGGGGATTGCGTCAGTGCAAATCGCTTGCTGCGCGCGGCCGCCCTGTCTCCGATTCTGTCGCTGGACGCAGATAAATCTCCCTCTGCCGATCCGCGGGCAAGTGGACTCCGATTTCGCAGCTTCCGGGCACTACCCACCGGTAGAAACACCCGCCAACTGTGCCATTTCGATGAGCTTCCTATCAAAATGAGAATTGGCGACGAAGGTGGAGGTGCGACAGCAACCTCGTGACTGACTGCCCCTGACTCCCCCCGAAAATGTAATTCCAAGCCTTCGTCGGGGATTCATGATTCACTGCGCATGCAGATTGGAAGCCAAAGGTTTTCACGCACTTGCCACCGATTCGGATGCTGCGGTTTTTGGAGGAAATCCGCGGACGGGAGACCGAATCGGTGCAAACTCCAGGCAGTCTCGGTAATTTAGCGGACATTGAGTGTTCCCGGATGTCCTGAGTTCACCTTGCGAGGTTTTTCATGGCCGTTGTCATTCGTGCCTTTGTCGTTTTGATTCTGGCAACCGCTTCTGCCACCGTCACCGCTGACGAATCGTCGGACCACAAAGTCGGTCTGCGGGAAAACCGGCCTGACGTTTGGGCGCTGATGAATGCCCGGGTTGTGATCGATGCCGAACATGAGCTGAGCAACGCTACCGTCGTCGTGCGGAACGGCCGGATTGCATCGGCAGCCGCTGGTGCCGAAGTTCCGGCCGACGCTCGCGTGCTGGACTTCGAAGGACGCACGATTTACCCAGGCTTCATCGATGCGTATTCCGAAAAGAATCTGTCAACCGACGGGCTCGACAAATCGCCGGCGCACTGGAACGACAACGTGGTGCCGCAACTGTCCGCTGCGAAGCAGGTGTTGACGACGGTTTCCGAAAACGAGGCACTTCGCAAACAGGGGATTGTTGCCCGGCTGATGGCTCCGTCGGGTGGGATCGTGCGAGGTCAAAGCGCGGTCGTGTCGACGGGAACGACGGACCCGAAACGGGCGATCGTGGCGGCGGGCGTGGCTCAGCATCTGGAATTGACGGTGAATCGCCGCAGCCGGTCGGAGTATCCCGGTTCGCCGATGGGAGCCGTCGCGCTGGCTCGCCAGACGATGTACGACGCCATCTGGTATCGCGACGCCTGGAACGCCGCGAACGCCGATTCATCGCTGCCTCGCCCGGAACACAACGATGCTCTGGTCGCGCTGCAACCGGTCGTGGCGGGGGCTCAACCGGTTGTTATCGAAACGTCAAACGAACTGTTCTTTCTGCGAGCCGACCGGTACGCGTCGGAATTCGGGCTGAATCTGATCGTTCGCGGCAGCGGTCTTGAATATCGCCGGCTGAACGACATCGCGGCGACGGGACGCGCGGTGATTCTGCCGCTGAACTTTTCGAAACCGCCGAACGTGTCGACTCCGGAAATCGCAGCCAACGTGACTCTGGAATCACTGCTTCACTGGGATCTCGCTCCGGAAAACCCCGCGCGAGTTGATGATGCCGGAATCCGATTTGCGTTCACCACAAACCGCCTGAGTTCCACGGACCAGTTTCTGAAGTCGCTGCGAAAGGCGGTCAATCGCGGGCTGAAATCGGCGTCGGCACTTCGGGCACTCACGGAGACACCGGCGGAATTGTTCGGCGTTGAAGACCAGCTTGGTTCCATTCATGCCGGAAAGCTGGCCAGCTTTGTCGTGACCGATGGAGACCTGTTCGCGAAAAAGACGAAGGTCGTCGAAACCTGGGTCGCCGGTGAACGTTTCGAACATCAGCCTCCGCCGGTAATCGACGTCGCCGCCACTTACGAACTGACGATTGAACCGAGCGGTCCCTACCCGCGCACGCTGTTCGTTCGACTGACGCGCGACGGTGACAAGCTGAAGGGCAGAGTCTCCAGACGACCGTTCAGCGAAACGACCAACGACAAGGACGCCGGCAACAGGGACAGCGACGACGACGATGAGTCGGACGCAGCAGACGACAAACAGGCCGACGAAGACGATCGCGACGGCGACAGCGACGAGAAGAAGCCGGAAGCCGACAGCAACTCGGATCTCGCGGAGTTGAAGGAATTGAATCAGTCGGACTATTCCGTGACCGGGCAGTTTTCCGCGAAGAACTGGAGCATTGACGGCGCGACCCGTCTGTCGCTCGTCCTGAATCGCGGCGACGATGCGCCAGCCGGATTCGGCCGTATCGCCTGGCCGGACGGATCGACGTCGACGGTTTCCATCGCGAGGCTGGAATCGGGCGGTTCGGCTGCGCCAGAGAAGCACGACGATTCGGAGGAAGCGCCGGTGCCGGCGTCGTTCGCGGTCAACTTCCCGCTGGGAGCCTTCGGGCGGGAATCTGTGCCGGAAACCGCCGGTCTGACGGCGTTTCAGCACGCAACGATCTGGACGTCCGGCCCCGCCGGCATCATCGAAGACGGCACGCTGCTGATTGACGACGGACACATCATCGCCGTCGGTGACGACCTCGAAATTCCGGACGGCGCTTCGGTCATCGACGTCCAGGGAATGCACATCACACCGGGCATCATCGACTGCCATTCTCACATGGCGACTGATGGCGGCGTCAACGAATCGACTCAGGCCGTTACGTGCGAAGTTCGCATCGGTGACTTCATCGATTGCGACGACATCACCATCTACCGGCAGCTTGCCGGCGGAGTCACGTCGTCCAACATTCTGCACGGATCGGCAAATCCGATTGGCGGCCAGAACCAGGTGATCAAACTTCGCTGGGGGATGAACGGCGAGCAGATGAAGTTTCAGGAAGCTCCGCCGGGAGTGAAGTTCGCGCTTGGCGAAAACGTCAAACAAAGCAACTGGGGCAACGAATACACCAGCCGCTATCCGCAGACTCGCATGGGCGTCGAACAGATCTTCCGTGACTCGTTCATGGCCGCCAGGGAATACGCCGCGAAGCACGACGCGTGGCAGAACATTCGTCGAGGTCTGCCGCCACGGCGCGACCTGGAACTGGATGCACTGCGCGAAATCGTGGAACAGCGCCGCTGGATTCACTGTCACAGTTACCGGCAGGACGAAATCCTCGCGCTGATTCGGCTGCTGGACGAATTCGACATCACGATTGGCACGTTCCAGCACATTCTGGAAGGTTACAAAGTGGCCGACGCGATGGCGGAACACGGAGCGATGGGCTCCGCGTTCGCCGACTGGTGGGCCTACAAATTCGAAGTTATTGACGCGATTCCGTACACCGGAGCGCTGATGCACCGCGCGGGAGTTGTCGTGTCGTTCAATTCCGACGATGCCGAACTGGCTCGCCGACTGAATCAGGAAGCCGCCAAGGCCGTCAAGTACGGCGGAGTGGCTCCCGAGGAAGCTCTGAAGTTCGTGACGCTGAATCCTGCGAAGCAGCTTCGGATCGAGGAGTACGTCGGTTCGCTGGAACCCGGCAAGCACGCGGATTTCGTGGTATGGAATGGATCGCCGCTGTCCAACTACAGCCGCTGCGAACAAACCTGGATCGACGGTTGCCGCTACTTTCATCGCGACGACGACGCGCGGCAGCGCGAAAAGGTTGCCGACATGCGCAACACGCTGATTCAGAAGATCCTGACATCAAAGGAAAAAATGCGCGGCGCGGACGAACAGGACGACGACCCGTCGGCGATGTGGCCTCGGCACGACGAATTTTGCCACCACGGCCATGACCACGAACATCTGGAACATCGTTGATGGCTGTCAGAAGTCGCTGTCGCTCAGGGGGCTCTGCCCATGCGAGGAACCGGCGGAAGTCAACAATCTGGCAAAGACATCAGGAGCCACGTCTTCCGACATGAATGACACCGCTCCGTCACAGAAGGCAACATTTACTCCGCCGTAATGATCAGACATCGGAGCCAGATAGAATGTCGACGGCGAGTTGATGATTCTCTGAGTATCACCGGGTGGCTCTGAACAATCGTGTGTTGCGATCGTGCGCATGCGTTCAAATCGAAGTTGATTTTGAGAAGGGCTGGCGGACCAGGGGCTCTCGCAGGGCATGACGTGCCAGCCCGTTGCATCGCGAAAACTTGCTGTGCCAATGCCGAATCCGTGACTTGCAAGCGGAGCCAGGAATGGCAGTCGGAGTATCGCGGCCAGATCAGACTCTGTCTGGGGCGGTGGAACTGCCCAGTCCCGCAGCTTGTTGCGTTCGCTGATCATCAGCGTGTTGCTCGCCCCGTCGCCCAGGTCCAGACGTTGAATCGGAAACGCTCTGTTCGTCGGTTCAGTCCCGCTCCAGAAGACACCCGATGCCTGTTTCGTCCGATCTTCCGCACTGGTGATTTCACCGTCGCCATCCCAATCCAGCCCCATCAATCGCGCCTCTTCGGCGGGAGAACCGACCGTCACGGAAGTAACTGTATAGCCAAGCAAATATCCATCCAGACTGTCTCGCCGGAGGAGGGTGCCCAGACTTGCAATGATCCCGGAGCTCGGACCTTCGTGTGACAGATGGTCAGTGTGAATTGCAGTGCCCGCACATGTCGGGGTCATCAGCCCATAACCGACATTCAGAACGTATGAAAGGCCTCGGGAGAACTTCTCGTTTTCATCGTCATCGGGGCATAGCAAGACGCTGAGCCGAAGCTCCGACGGATTTCGAAGTCAAGATGATCACGAACCGACTGAGAGTCCAGTTGCGGCAGGATTTCCGCGACCCAGACGGAAGTCCGTCCGTCCCTCGGGCTGAAGACCGAAGGAAAGTAGCCCTTCGCGGATGTGCTGTAGGCATTGAGTCCCACAGCCAGATTCCGGAGCCGATTCTGGCATTGCAATCGCCGCGCGGCGGCTCGCGAACTCTGAACGGCAGGCAGGATCAACGACAACAGCACTGCAATGATGGAGATCACGACCAACAACTCCAGCAGCGTAAAACCTCCACGCTTCCCGTACTGTGTACTCACGGCATTCGGCCAGCCAGTCTCTGACCCGAAACGATTACCACGCCTGAGTGCGGTGGCCGGTGATCGTCGGAAATCGAGAGCCATGCCACACCTTTCGATTGAATTTCGCTCCACAGACCACCGGAATGGCGCTTGATCTCGCCGCTTGACCCTGCAAAACGCCAATACCTGGCGGGCTTCCGCCGATTTCTCGGCAATTTCCAACATTTTCTTAAGTGCTCGGCCGTGGCCGATTCGAGACTGACGACGCACGAAGAGTCGTCGAAGGTCGCAGGGAGGAAGAACGTTTCGCTGGTAACGGTTCGTCGTGTCACTGCACGCAGACAGCGTTTATACTGGCCGCGGCGAACACTGATGCATCGAACGCCTCTTCCGCCGCGAGCCAGAATGCCTCAATCTACCCCGCTCGGGGTATAACATGCCGGGCAGTCGAGTGGCATCATTCTCAAAGCCCGAGATCCATGTGATGAATCAGGTCGATCCGGAAATCAAAGCACTGCAGCACGAGATTTTCCTGTCAAAAGTCGGGCAGGCGTGTCGAACGCCAATGAGCCAGAGACTGGCCGACGGCGCGATTCTGTTCGATCAGAGTATGAAGGCGATGCGAGGTGCGATTCGTTCGCAGAACCCTGAGTTCACGCCGGAACAGGTCGAACGTGAAGTGCGGCGGCGGCGGCGCATTGCGAAGCTACTTAGCGACCGGGACTTATATGTCGACGCAGGCATCATTGATGAATAGCCTTGAAGCCACCGGACGAGTCATCGAAGTGCTGGAAGAACTGGCCATTCCGTACATCCTTGTCGGCGCGTTTTCGAGCAATGCCTACGGTATTCCTCGCAACACGAAAGACGCGGACTTCGTCGTCAGCCTGCGCAGCGGCGATCTGGGCCGGATCAGTCAGAAGCTCGGCGGCGACTTTAAGTTTGATCGTCAGTTGCGAATGGAAACGATCACCGGTTCGGTGAGAAACGTGATGACGTATCTGCCCACGGGCTGGGACATCGAGTTTTTTCGATTGAGCGCCGATGAGCATCACGCCGAACGGTTTCGGAGAAGGTGTCGACAACGGATCGCGGAAATCGACCGCGAAGCGTGGATTCCGTCGGCGGAAGATGTCGTGATCCAGAAAGTCCGCTGGGCCAGACGCAAGGATCTGGACGACGTCGAAAGCATTCTGGCAGTCTCGGGATCGCTGCTTGACTGGGACTATCTTATCTACTGGACAACGCAGCACGGAACTCAGAGGCTGCTGGAGGAATTGCGAGCCGCGCTGCCGGATGATCGCGCGTTGGAGGAAGAGTGATTCCTGTGGTTCGCCTGCATGCACGCTGAGGTATCCCACATCTAAGCCAGTTCCACGAACCAGCGACTTCATCATGTCTTCAACGACTAATGGCACTTAGAATTGGAATCCGCTAAGGCGAATACAAGGCATCGGTCGCCATTCTGAATAAGCTTCCGGGCCGGCCTGTTGCCGCTCACAGATCCTTCGCCGAAGCCGAGGTCTGACCACGCCACGGCCGATCCAATCATCCACGAACGAGATCATGATCATGACCGCTCTTCGCACGGTAGTCTGTCTGCTGTCACTTTCACTGTTCAGCGTCGCCTCAGCCTCCGATGAAATTCCCGGCGCGCCGCAGCGCAGACCGATCGCGCTGGTCAACGTCACAATTCACACCGTGTCCGGCCCGATCATCGAAAACGGAACTCTGGTGTTTTCCAAAGGCATGATCACGGACGTCGGTCGCGATGTGTCTCCGCCGGAAAAATCACGAATCATTGATCTTGGCGGCAGGCACGTTTATCCCGGACTGATTGAAGCTCATTCTCAGATTGGTCTGACGGAGATCGCCGCCGTGCGAGCCACTCGCGATACTTCCGAAACCGGCAGTTTCAATCCCAACGTAAAGGCTCACGTCAGCGTCAATCCCGACAGCGAAGTCATTCCGGTGACGCGCGCCAACGGCGTGCTGATCGCGCTGTCGGCGCCATCGGGCGGACGCATCAGCGGGCAGGCGTCGGTGATGCAGCTCGACGGCTGGACTTTCGAAGACATGACGCTGAAACCGTCAGCGGCAATGATCGTCCACTGGCCGTCTCCGCCCAGGTCGGGACCGAATGAACAACTGAAGGAGCTGCGTCGATTTTTCGATGATGCCCGCGCCTACGAAGCAGCACGCTTGGCGAATTCCGGTCCGAACGGTCAGGCCTTCGATATTCGGCTGGAATCCCTGCTTCCGGTTCTTCATCAGGAAGTTCCGCTGATGGCACACGCCGGCGATGCGCGCGAAATTCAGACCGCCGTGGCATTCGCGGCCGAACAAAACGTGAAACTGATCATCTTCGGCGGACATGACGCGCTGGCCTGTGCGGAGTTGCTGACGCAGTATCAGGTTCCCGTGGTGATCGATTCGGTCCATCGGACTCCGGCGCGCCGGCATGAAGATTACGACGCTCCGTATTCGCTGGCGGCGCGGCTCAAAGACGCGGGGATTGCGTTCTGTATCTCCGGGTCAGAACGGGAGTCGACCTGGAACACTCGCAACCTGCCGTACCATGCCGCGACCGCCGCGGCATATGGTCTGGACCGTGATGAAGCGCTGAAGGCTGTCACGCTGTATCCGGCCCGAATCCTGGGGATTGATGACCGCGTCGGTTCGCTGGAAGTCGGGAAGGATGCAACACTGATCGTGACGAATGGCGACCCGCTGGAAACGGAAACGGAAATCTCCCGCGCGTGGATTCGCGGACGGCGAGTCGATCTGGGCAGCCGTCACAAGAGCCTGTATGAAAAGTACTCGCGGAAATACGCCCAGGCTGCCCGGCAGCAATAGTCGATTCGCGCCCGGACCGCCGCAATTGGCGAATTGATACGGAACCACCGGTCACAAATTCGTTTTTCATCCGCGACGGCAGAAGCGATGCCGGCGGTACAATTCGTCGGCTGGTGACGCTCGGAAGTTGCTGCGTCTTGAGAAACGCGGAACGACCCGTCACCATGCGCGGGCGGTTGCGAAGCATTCCGGCCGCTTTGTCCCGTCAATCTCACGTTGCATCAACCTGGTCGAGTTGTCGTTATGGATTTGCCAACATGCCCATCCTGCGGTCAGTCTGTGCTGGACGACGATGCCGCCGACTGTCCGTTCTGCGGCTCCGCGATGGATGGATCTTCGAAGGGGAAAAAAAAGCCCGCCGCGCCGGCCGCGAAACCCGCATCGAAGTCAGCATCCGGCGCAAAAACGGCCGGCGCGACAAAACCCGTGGGTGCCGCGAAGCCAACCACCGACGAGGACGATCCGTTCGGACTTGTGGAAAACGCGGCCACTCGAAAAGTGATCCCCTGCGCGCGGAAGCCCATGAAAGGCCGCACTCATCGCGTGCGGTGCCCGATGTGCGACTCACTCGGGTTTGTTCCGAAAAGTGCGATCGGACGGCAGGTGAAATGTGCCAATCCGAAGTGCATGGTGCCGACGTTTACCGTTCCGGATCCGGATGCGGCAGCCGGCGAACGGGCTCCCGCCAGAGTCAGCGACGAAGCGCTCGCCCGCGAAGAAAAGCTCAGCAAGCCAAAAGGCAAGTCCAATCCGCTCATCATGTACGGCGTCGCCGGCGGCATTCTGCTGGCGCTGACTGTCGGTCTGGTGATGTTTCTGAACGCTCCGCCTGCGGTTGATCCGAATCTGAATGAGACATTCGACATGTCGAAGCTGCAGTCCGGCGGCGACGATGAGGACGATGCTCAGGATCCAGTGCCGTCCGGTGGCAACAATCCGTCGAACGGCGAAAAGACAACGGATGTCGCCGCCGAAGCCCTGCGGCTGACCGAGTTGATGGTCAGCGCCGCGCGGCAGACGACGAACAACCGGGACAAGCCATTTTGCCGGCGGCTGACCGGCGATGCCTACCTGCGGCTCGGAAAACTGTCGGAAGCGGCCACGGAATTTTCTCAGCTTCAGCGGCTGTCGCGCGACGCGACATACTACGTCGTGGAGCCGTATCTTCATCAATACTGGCTGGCGATCGCGTCCGGAGATGCCGCCGCCGCGGCACCGCATCTTGCCGATGCAAAACAGGAAGCTCAGCGAATTCCGGATACCGGAAGGCTCGCACTGCAGGCCGGCATCGCTCTGGCAGCAGCACTCGTCAACGAAGGCGACGTCGACACCGCGATGGCCCGCATCGAAAATCAGCAGCGCGATCAGACGGTCACCGCGCAACTGGACGATATGCGACAGGGAGCATGGTTCGCTTCGGCCGGCGCATTGCGCAGGGCGGGATTCAATGCGATCTCGCCGGTCACTGTGTTTTCGTGGAATGAGCCTCTGAAGACCGCCGTTGCTGTGCATCTGGCGGCCAACAAGCGCTGGCCGCAGGCAGTGACGTGGGCGAAGGCTCAGTCGGACGTCCGCACGGCCGCCGATGTTCTTGCGGTGGCTTCTTCACATGCTGTCGTCGTCAGCGCCGATGCCGCCACGGCGACACTGCTGCATGAAGCCGCCGCCGAGATCGATCCGGCAGTCGGTCTTCGCACCGCCGCGATTCTTGGTCACAGCGATCAAAACCAGGCACTGTGGGATGCGGCACTTGTGGAAACAAACCAGATGGAATCGCCGGCCGTTGCACAGATGCCGGATCTGGCCGATGTTATCCGGACAGAAGCTCCGGATCTCAGCGGTGAAAGGCTGAAGGCCGCCGCGCTGGCTGATGTGGCCGCGGCCGCCGTCGCTCGAAAGGATGATGCCGTTGCCGTCGCGGCAATTCAGAAGCTCTACGCACTGCTGTCCAGCCGGATTCCTCCGACGACAGCCGTCCGTCAGGCCGCCAGCACAATGGAATCGGACGAACAGTCGATCATGAAGCAACTGCAGGACCGGTTTGCCCTGCGCAGTGAGTCTGAAGTGAAGAGTCAATTCCGAAACTACCGGCGCGGTCTGGATCGTCTGGCGACGATCGCGGAAGAACGTCGACTGTTGTTGGTGCAGCTTCTTCATCGCGTTGTGGAAAGCGGCGGAGCGGCCGCTCTGCAGACAGCCTGCGCCGGCGGCGAGCAGGCGCTGCTGAGAGAACTCGCTGTCGATCCACTGTGCATGCTGCTGGCATCAGCGGCGGTCTCTGCGGGTCAGCAGATTCCGGAACTGGCACAACCAGATGCGTCGCTGGCGGTTCCCGCTGCCGCGAGAATTGATCAGCTTGCCGAAAGCCTGCTGGCGCCTGCAATCCTGTCGGCGGCATCGGCAATGCAGCAGGCGAACTATGCCGCCGCCGTTGACGTCATGCAGAAGGCTCGCGAGTTACCCGGCTTTCGGGCCTGCATCGTCAACCATTTGATCGCTGCTGCGAGCAACGTGACAGCGGACCCGGCTCCGCTGCTGACCGCGGTTCAGTTGTCTGACAGTGCGCTTTGGCGGGAGGATGGAATGCTGGTGGCGACGGGGAATCTGGCGCGTCGAAGTCTGTGGAAGGCGGCTGAGGCGTGGCTTGCTCAGGCTCACCAGTCGGCTACGGAACGCGCGGTGGCTCTTTTCGGAATCGTCGCGGTCCTGGCAGAAATGCCTGCGGAACCTCCGACGTCCGCGAAGCCCGCCGCCGAACAGCTCTGAAATCACTGGAAAAGCACCGGCGATCGCAGCAGAGCCCGGGCGATCGGACGCAGCAGAGCCCGGGCGATTGCACGAAGCGGAATTCTGGCGACATGCGGGCTTGTTTTGCGGGCGGTTGTGTCTGACGAATCAGCGACGCATCCACAGGAAGACGGCGACCGCCACCAGCACCAGCGTGGCCACTCCCATCAGAATGAATCCGGCCAGCTGCCCGCGACGCGGTCCGGTTCGGCGAATGCGACGGCTGGAAGCGACGTAGCTTGATTCGTCGACCTTCAGTGCCGGAAGCGTCACCGCGGACTGATCGCGGGACGGCAATGTGTCCGCCGCCAGGTCGACGTCGGCTCCGTCCTGCATATCCCGAAGAAACTGGTGATAGGTGCCGTCGAAGTCGCCGGTGTCGGAGCGGCTGTCGACGGGCGTTTCGGTACGGTCAGGACTGGTCGCAGCGGGACCGGTCGCGGCTGCCAGTGCCATGCGTGTCAGCGGCGAACAAAGCGGCGCCAGCATCGCGGCGACTTCTGCCGGCGACTGAAATCGCGCGGCCGGATCGCGCATCGTCATTCGGGAAACCACGGCCGCCAGTTCCGGCGGGACGTCGCCCCTCACGCCGGCAATCGACGGCGCGTCGCGCTGCAGTCGCTGACTGAGCACCTGCAGCGGATTCGCTCCGCTGAACGGTACGGAACCGGTCAGCAGTCGAAAGCACGTGCAGCCCAGACTGTAGATGTCGCTGCGAATATCGACCTTCGATGTATCCCAGCCCTGTTCCGGCGACATGTAATCCGGCGTGCCCATCACCTGACCGGCTCGAGTCACGGACCGGTCCTCTTCGTCCTCCGTCAGCCGAACCAGGCCCATGTCCATCAGCTTGATCGTGCCGATGCCTTCGGAGTCCCAGTTGATCATCAGGTTCGACGGTTTGACGTCGCGATGCACCATTCCGCATTCATGGGCATGCTGCAGACCGACGGCCGTCTGGCGAATGATCTCACACGCCAGACCGATCGGCAGTCGCTCCAGGCGAGCGGCGATGTGGTCGATCTGCTCGCCGTTGACGTACTCCATCACGAGAAAATCGGTTTCGCCAACCTTACCCGCGTTGATCGCCTTCACGACATGCGGACTGTTCAGCCGGGCGGACGCCTTGATTTCGCGCTGAAACCGGGTCACCAGAGCTTCATTGCTGACCAGGCTTCTGGCCATCAGCTTGATGGCGACGACACGTCCTGTTTCGGTGTCGCGGGCCTGAAACACATGACCCATGCCGCCGCGGCCAATGGTGTCGCGAAGCTGGTACTGCTGCAGAGAAAAGGACTTCTGTCCCTTCAGAAGCTGAGTCGCCTGCCACGGCGTCAGCAGGCGCTTCTCAACCAGCTTCTGAGCCAGCTGGTCCGGCGAGATTTCCTTCCGCGACTTGCTGAGTCTCGTTCGCAGCGCCTGCAGTTCCGAGTCGCGAAGCAGGCGAGACTGCTGCAGTCCTGCCATGAAATCGGAAGTTTGAACGACAGCCATCGGACTACTGCTCTGCGGTGTACGACCGAACGTGTTCGATTTCAGCACCAGTCGTTCGCGACACGACCACGTTTATTACGACATGCCGGCGCCAATCCGGTGAATCGACATTCGCCCTTTTTTCCCGCCATGCGGTCCACCGGAACCAGCGGAAAGTCGGCGTGTACTCGCGCGAGCGACGCCACCGCACTCGCGCTTCGGCGACGCCCGCGTCCCGAACACCCGCCGCGCCGATCACTCGCCGCGCCGAACGCTGGCCGGCTGCCATCGTACATCAGGTCGCCGCTGCGCTGCCAGCGCCTGCTTCGCCAGCGGTGGCTGAGTTCGTTCGACGGAACTGACAGCTTCCCGGATGTTGGCATTCGGCATCGTCTGTTGCGGTCTCGTTGCAGGCTGCCGCAAATCATTTTCAAACAGCGATTTATGTCGCCGCGGCGACGTGCCTGCGGCAGAGGGCGGTGGTGAAAAGGCAACACGGCCGCAACACAGCCGCCTTGCCGGCTGCTCTCGCATCGACGCGGCACCGAATTGTAATTGCTTTGGCAAGAATGGTTTACAGTTCGAAAACGGCAACGAAGTGTCAACGAATGGTAGCGCAATTGACGTTTTGGCACCGACTGTGCTTTACGTGCTGTTCAACAACCGAGCGACATGACTCACCTGTTGCTGCGGCTCATATCCGAACTGAAGCGCTGCGCGAACTCGAAGCGTTTTCGAAGTCTCCGCCAGCGCGGCTTTCGCGACCGTGGTTGCCTCCGCGTCGCATCGAAACAGGAGAACTGTTCATGAACCTGCTGCTTGCCCTGAAGAACGACGAAAACGGTTTCATCGTGTCGGCTGAACTGGTGCTTGTGGGCACCATTGTCGTCATCGGCATGATCACCGGACTGACAGAACTGTCCTACGGCGTCAACGAAGAACTGGAAGACCTGGGATCCGCCGTCGGTGCCATCAACCAAACCTACTACTACACACTGGCGAGCGGTCATAAAGGCGAAGTCGTGGGAAGCACCTTCCTGGACTTTGCCGATGAATGCGACAATGCCTGCAACCTGTCCTGCAACAGCCCCGGTCGCGGAGAAAAGACCAGCTACGGCTACTAAGACGGCTCACCGTCCGGCATCAGCCCGGCAGGTCGCCCAATACCGCCGAACAAACGTCCGGTGTCCCCCGCCGGACGAGTTCAGGCCGCTGACAACAAACTTAAGGCTCCCGCCGAAGTTCGTTCTCCCGCGATTGGCTTCACGCCTTTCGTGCCTCAGGCCTTCCGCCTGACACCTCCCATTCCTCCGCCTTCCCACATCCCGAATCGGTCTCCTGTTTCGGGAAGCACGGCCCGAGTTCCACCTGAACTCCGGGCCGTGCTTCTTTTTGGTTTCCAGGAAACCACCCGCCTTCCAAACTCAATCGGTTGTCCGTCGACCGAGTTCCGGAAACACTGGCCACTGAGATTTCTTACCAGTGTTCCCGTGTCTCCGTTCGCATGAAGCTGCTCGCCGCATTGCAGGTTGCGTTGCTGCTGGTTGTCAGCATCCTTCCCGAGGGACGTCTGTCTCTGGCTGGCGGGTCGTGCTGCGCCGGTCACTGCAGTTGCACGCGGGATGCTCAGTTGGGTGGCACCTGTTGTTGTGCTCAGCGCCGTCGCAATGAAGCAGCGAAAGCAAAGGCGGTGCCTCCGAAGTCGGAAGGAGCTGGCAAGCGAAGTTGTTGTTCGTCAAAGACTCGGCAGTCTGAAGGCGGCCATTCCCCCGCCACCAGCGCGACATCTTTACGACAACAGTCTCCTTCGACGGAGGCGACGTGCTGTTCGAAGGCTGCCCCCGCCGGTAATCGAAGCTGCTGCCGTGCGAAGCAGTCGGATGAAGGCCCGACCGGTCCCTGTTTTCGGCAGCGCCCCTGCACCCCGGATCCCGTTGAGATCTGGGTGTCTCAGATGCCCCGAACGCTGGCGCTGAGAGTCGGCCGGATCGACGCCGGCGCATCCGTGGAACGCGTGATCGACTCGCGCGTGAGGCGGGAAAACTTCCCGAAGCGTCCTCCAACGCCTCCGCCGCAGACTGGCGTGGCCTGATTCGCTTGCCGCGCGACGGCGATTTGCGTCCGAGTCCCCCCTTGCGGCATGCGAGCGGCGGGCTGGCGGTGCGCCGTTCGCAAAGCATGTTCGTCGCGATCTGCCGATCACGTACCCGCGTCGCGCCGTGCGCTGACGCATGGCCACGCCCTTCGTGCTGCCTTCCACACGTTTCCTTCTCCGCAGGGAGTCTTCCATGATGCGCTCAGTTTTCTCACCACGCCGTCACGGCTTTACGTTAATCGAATTGCTTGTTGTCATCGCCATCATCGCAATCCTGATCGCACTGCTGCTGCCGGCAATTCAGCAGGCTCGCGAGGCCGCTCGGCGAACGCAGTGCCGGAACAATCTCAAGCAGATCGGCCTGGCTCTGCACAACTATCACGACATCTACGGTCGGTTTCCCCCTGGCTACGTTGCTCGCAATGTCACGAACATGGACCCCGCCACTGCCGAAACGGGCCCCGGCTTCGCATGGGGCACGATGCTTTTGCCCCAGCTTGAACAAAGTCCTCTGTTCGAACACTTTGAATTCAGCGAGGACGCAACCGACGATCACAATCTGGAACACGGGCTGACTCCGCTTCCCGCGTTTCGCTGTCCGACGGACCCGGCTCCGGAACGATTTGCACTGCCCGATGGCACGGAACTGTCGACATCCAACTACGTCGGCATCTATGGCTACGGCAATGTGTCGATGATGCCCGGCAACGGATCGGGAATTTTCTTCCGCAACAGTTCCGTCAGATTTCGCGACATTGTCGACGGAACTTCAAACACCGTTTGCATTGGAGAGCGAATGCATCGCCACGATTACGTGGCGGCGCTGAGTCCCGTTTCCGCAAACAGCACGTGGTACGCGGTGATTCCCGGAGCCGCGCGGCCGGCCGGGATGCCGATGGCGATGATGATGGAACAGTCACCGTCGCTGGTGCTGGGCCACGTCGGACAGGACGGCATGATGTCGATGCCGGCGATGCACCATACTCCGAATCACACGAACCACATCGTCAACTTCAGCAGCCAGCACATCGGCGGAGTACATTTTCTGCTGTGTGACGGGTCGGCTCGTTTTCTCAGCGAGAGCATCGACTACGCCATCTTTCGCAACCTTGGCGAGCGAGCTGACGGAAACGCGATCGGCGAGTTCTGATACCACAGACCGGCAATCCATCGAAGCTTCGGGAAACGGCGACGGAACGCCCTCTTCCCGAAGCCGCATGGACGACGCTGGCCCGCGCCCTCCGGTCTGTCAGGCAGTTCGGATGTTACCGGCGGCAGCAAGGGGCGTTTCGCGAATTCGTCTTCTGCCCTGCCGGTTTTTTCACCTTCCAGCCGCGCAAGCGGGCGATTCCTGATACGCTCTGTGGATGCAGCCACGAAATTTCTTCGGCCCACTGAGGACAGTCCGATGAGCGGCAGCCAGACTCCGGAACGCGAACTTGTCACCGTCCGCCTGCAGCTGACGATCGGCGGCGAACGATTCGCGCTTGACGTGCCGGTGCCGACAGGGCCGGCGAGTCCCGAAGACCTGCTGCCGTTTCTCAGAACTCTGGCGAAACTGGTGACCGACATCGGGCAGGAATACGCGGCCGGTCAGGGCAGATCGGTCTCCTGCCGCGCCGGCTGTGGTATCTGCTGCCGGCAGATCGTTCCCGTACCGGAGTTCGAAGCCTTGCGGCTGGCGCGTCTGGTCGACTCCATGCCGGAACCGCGGAGAAGCAACATTCGGGAGCGATTCAAAGACGCGACGAAGCGACTTCGGGAAGCCGGTCTGTACGATGCGGTTGACAGCGACCATTACCTGGATGCACCGCCCGTTCTCGACCTTGGCCCGAGGTACTTTCGACTGATGATCGCCTGCCCGTTTCTGGAAGACGAATCGTGTTCCATCTATGAAGACCGCCCGATCAGTTGCCGCGAATACCTTGTCACGTCGCCCGCTGAACTTTGCGCAGAACCGGACAGCAACGAACTGGATCGTGTTCCGCTGGCGATCAGACCGTCCACAGCGTCAATGATGCTGGAAGTCGATCAGGCGGACGATGGTCCGCGGCAGACGCGATGGATGGCGCTGACGCGAGCACTGGAATGGGCCGCGTCGCACACACCACGGGAACCGTCTGCCACCGGACTGCAGTTGCTGGAAACTCTGATGAAGTCGCTGACCGGCCAGCCGCCGTCGACCGCTCCCGGCATGAACTCATCCGTGACTTGAGCTGATCCGTCAACACGCCGACGAAAATCGCAACAGTGCGCGCGAACGCATGATTCAAGAGCCGTGCCGGGAAGTTGCATTCGCCAGCGAACGTTGCATCTTTTCGGGACGCCAGACGGAGCGCAGCGTTGCGCCTTATTCGCCGCGGGAAGGAACTTCTGTTCAAACCGGCTTTGGAGCGGCAGGAGTCGCCTGGGGATTCGCCGGTTTGCCAGGCGTCGGGATGAGGCGACCCTGTCCGGGAACCAGCGGCACCGGATCCTTCAACTGCTGCATACGAAAGACGACCAGAACTCGACCGCCGGACGCCGTTGGTTCAGATCCCGGCAGCGGCAGACGCCGGCCTTCCGCGAAGGCGGGTGCCAGCTTTTTCGTTCGATCACCATGCGCAGCATCGCCGGCAATTGACGCAACTGCCACATCATCGTCAGCGGAGCCAGGAACGACGGCCAGCATCTCGCCGAAATACTCGTCCGAAAGCGTCGGTGTCTCCATCGACTTCAGAAATCGCATCTTCAGTTCGCTGCTCGGCAAACTGCCGACACAAACCGGATTCCACTGATACGGCGGCGCCTGAATTTGCGGAGAAATGGAACTCAGAAGTTCATTCGATTCCTGCACAGAGCTGAGCAGGATTCCCAGCGGAAACTCGACCGGCCCGTCGCCGGAACCATTCTTCCGCTGCACATCCAGACCGTGCTGACGAGCGATCGCTTCAAACGTTTCTTTCGCCGTCTGTGCTGACCCGTCCCGGATTGTCACGACAACGATCTGCCAGTCCGGCTCAACATTCGGAGATTGCGTCTCCGCGATCGCCATCGATCCCGCGACGTCAGGTCTTGCCGACTCACCACTTTCGGCGGCAACCGCTGGCCCGGAATCGGAGTCAACAAAGGTGCGGTTCAGTACGAAATCGGCACTGCCGTCCGTGCGAGCATCGCGGCTCACGTTCAGTTGCACAGCAAACAGTGCCAACGCTGCCACGGAAAC
This sequence comes from Planctomycetaceae bacterium, assembly GCA_041398785.1. Lineage (NCBI taxonomy): Bacteria > Pseudomonadati > Planctomycetota > Planctomycetia > Planctomycetales > Planctomycetaceae > Planctomycetaceae bacterium. The sequence goes on from JAWKUA010000006.1 coordinate 82,199, forward strand.
AGACACCGCGATCCACCGAAAGTCGCGACGGCCTGTCGATGGCTCGCTGACCGGCGCCGGAACCGCAGACTTCCTGCGTTCCGCTTCGATTTCTCTCCGCACAGCCTCGCGAACATCACCCGCCGCGGAAATCGGAATCTGCTTCAGCGACCGACTCAGCGACTTCCAATCCGACAAAAGCTGCTCGCGCCGCGATGAGGACAAAAGTTCATGCCCCGGTTTATCGCCTGCCGTCGTGAAATCTGCAGTTGACTCACCGTCGAACACCGCTGAAAGCAGTGCTTCCGGGGAGTTCGCATCGAATGGTTGGGAAGAAGGAGTGACGGTCATTGGAAGGCAAAATCGGAGGGAAAATCAGCTTGAGCGGGCGGCGGCCGTCTGCCAAAACCGGCAAAAAACAGGGCGAAAACGCACTTTCAGAGGACCGCCCCGACAGGCACCCAATGAAAAGAGGCAATCCGGCGGTCGAGAGTTCCCGAAAAGTTCTCAATACGAACGGCGAGGTTCGGAGAATTCGGGCGTCGCCACTGTTGAGAAAATCATCGTGACCGGTTCCGCACAGTGCGGGCACGGGATCTGAAACCGGCTGGTCACTCGCGTGACGGCCCGTAGGTTCGGATTTGCCAGCACCAGATTTCCCAGCCCGTCGAAGGCAAATGCCGATGTGCCGTCCGGCAGTGCCGCGAACCGATCTTCCTCGGCGGGGTCAGCCGTCAGCCGCCATAGCGAACTGCGAGAATCCTCGTCGCTGGTTCCCAGGGCCACGACAAAGCCATCCGGGTGCAACTGAAGCCGGTCCGAGAATCGCGGGACGTAGCCGATGACCTGAGAATTCCCTTCCGCGCCGACCGATACCACTTTTCCAGCCTTCAACAGCACGATCGGATTATCAAGTGCATCCAGAACCAGGTCGCTGGCAGGTTGCGTGAGCCTTGCCAGGACTCGGGTCGTGCCTTCCGCATCGATTGCGATAACGTCCCCCGTGCGAGTGTTCGTGGTCAGCAGGCTGCCCGCTCGGTCACTTGCCAGGCCGCTCGCCGGAAACGCGGTTTGGGCGATTTCGGACACGTGCCCTGCGGGAGTGATGTGCATTATGCGGCCGGACCCCTGGCTGTTCAGCAGAGCAAAGACATCGCCGGTGGCGGCGACACTGATGCGAACCAAACCCTCCAGGTCGCCAGCCAGCAGCGCGATTTGTCCGTCCGACGCGACGCGGAATACCGCCTTCCCTCCGTTGTCTGCAACATATACACGTCCGGAGCCGGACGAGACGACGTCTTTGGGAGTGATAACGCGAAGCGGCAGGCGTTCAATCACCGGCCGCGACCGAACCACCAGCGCGGCATGTTCGTGAGGAACTGACGGCTGCAGAACATCCTGACCGCGCGCCGGAAACCTTCCGTCACACAGGACGACGCACATTGCAACACAACAGACTGTGGTTCTTGTGTTCAAGGAGATCTCCGAATCTCGACACATCAATTCCGGCTGCCCGGAGTTCGCGGGTCAAACAGGGAACCGGCTGCAGGCTGCCGTGAACGCTCAGGCATTATTGTCAGACCGCGGACAACGCTCGTCAATGAATCGTTTCGGGAAACTGACACCTCCTTCAGATTGGCCGGCCGTTGAAATACACTGCCGCCCGTCGGTTGCCCGTCGGCGTCGGCAACCGGCAATACCTGTGATTTTTGATGATTCGCCGCGCCTGGCGAAGTGAGCAGGATCATGACGACGTATCGCGTTCTGCAACTGACTGACCTGCACGTCTTCGCGGATAATCACGCGACGCTGAAAGGCATCCCCACGCACGCCACCCTGAAAAGTGTCGTTTCCCGGATCCTTGAGTTGGACGGTCAATTCGACCACGTCGTCATCACGGGAGATCACACACACGACGAACTGCCGGAAAGCTATCGGCTGGTCCGCGATTCGCTGCAGCCGTGGCTGGATCGCTTGTGGCAGATTCCGGGAAATCACGACGACCGCAGCGTGTTGCGAAGTGTTTTTTCCTCGCGAGTCTGTGGAACCGGGGCAGACCGCATCAACTTTGTATTCTCGTGTGGCGACTGGACCTGCATTGGCCTGGACAGCCACCAGCCTGGACAGGTGCCGGGACTGCTGGGCAACGATCAGATTCAGTGGCTGAAGAATACCATCGCAGACTGCGCCAGCCCGCGATTGGCGCTGTTCATTCACCATCCACCGGTGCGAGTCGGCAGTGTCTGGATGGATCGCATTGGGCTGCAGGATGCGTCAGAGCTTCAGTCGCTGATCCGGGAACAGTCCCGCATTCGTCTGGTCTGCTGCGGCCATGTTCATCACGAATTCGAATTCACGCTGTCAGAAGCGAAAATCGTGACGACTCCGTCGACAGGTATTCAGTTCGATCCCCGCGGCGATGCGCCGACGTTCGTTGCGGACGCTCCCGGCTGGCGCATAATTGAATTCACGGGAATGGAATTCTCCACGCGCGTTGAGCGGCTGCCGGAGGTCCAATACGTCCCGGTCAGTGATTATACTGGCCGCGGCGAACGCTGATACTTTTCGCACTTCTTCATGCCGCGAGCCAGAATACCTCAAATTTCCCCGCTCGGGGTATAAGAACCGCAGACAAGTCCTATGAGACGCTCGTAAGAAGTGAATTGGCAACTTCCTGGGGCTCAGCGCGGCAATCATTTCACGATGGCCATGTGCTGTGGAAGTTGGCTCAATGCGATTTCACGCCGATCAGCCGGGCGAGGTCCTTCATTCGCCGGGATTCCCACAGGATTGACTCAATCGTTTCTCCGGGCCGGACTTTGTTCTTCTGGAGAGCGTCCAGAATCTGCGCCAGCGGTCGAGATACCTTCAGTTGGATTCGGACACGGTCGCGGCGGCGGGATGTCGAGCCAGGTTTTCCCATCCTTCCGACGCCCATTCTTCCGACGCCCATTCTTCCGACGGTTGTCCTGATGACTGTTGGCGCTTCGCCGACGGCGTTTTGGTCGGCTGCGGAGACGGTCGCTGCCTGAGGCTCCGGGCCCGAATGGGATTCAACATAGTCTCTCAGCGAACTCAACAGTTGCTCAAAGTCGCGATCGCAGGGGATGCGGTCGGCGTAGCGGTCGCGGCCCTGGGCCAGCAGGCAATCGCGGGCATCCGCTTTCAGAATCAATTCATCCAGCATCATCCGCAACTGCTTCAGGTGGGACATGCGGGGCGACCGGGCGACGGCTGCCGATTCCGGCTGCGCGACCGCGTTTGCTGGCTTCCTGCGTTTTGCTGATTGTTCAAGCTCGACCTTCCGTGGTGCCGGCTGCTGCTGCCGAAGGTGAGTTGACATGGCTGGATGAGAGCTTTCCGGTATGTGGCGCGAACGGCCGGGAAATGGTGGGACGTATCCAGTCAATTTCCATCGGACCCTGCAGTGGGTTGAAACCAGCAGAATTTGCCGGATCACGAAGAATCTCCGACTTTTCGTCGTCCGCGACGAACCTGCGGGATGTCTGCGGGGTTTCAGGCGGCCATCGTTGCCGGCTGGTGGCGGGTCGCCGTCTATCCGCCGACTCGCTGATCCGCTTCGTGGATGACCGCCAGAGCGTCCGGGCTGGTTTCCGCGGCTCTCAGCGCGGGGACGAAATCGGGCAGTTGCAGCAATCGAGCCAGCCTGGTCAGGATCTGCAGATGGGTGCGGGAATCGCGGGCGAGAACCAGAAAGAACATGTCTGTCAGTTGCCGCTTCGGCGCGCCAAACGGGATCCCCGACAGAGTTCGGCCAAACGCGATCACGGATTCTCCCAGAGCCTCGGGCAGCGGGTTGCGAGGATGCGGGATGGCGACTCCGTGGTCGAAACCCGTCGACATTACGTTTTCCCGCTGAATGACAGCATCCAGAACAGCCGCCGGTTCAAACACCTGCCACGTTCGACCGGCCACTTCCACCAGGGCTCGCAGCACCGACGGCTTCGTTCCGGCATCGAGCGGCACCTGAACAGTTTCCAATGTCAGCAGGTCGGCGATCGGAATCTGGTTGTTTAATTCCACCGACTGCTGCGACTGTTCCAATTGAGCCAGGTCGTCGGCTCCGAAGTTGCGAATTTCCTGTTCCAGCCACTGCGTGATTTCCACGCGATTGAACCGCCATTCGTCGGCCACGCGCCGGCCGGGAATCTGACCGCGACTGGCCAGCTTTTCAATTTCGCGGCGGTCGCGCCCAAGTTCCTGAGCGAGTTCGTCGGCGGTATAAAACGTCTTCGACATGAAAGCACTGCCGGAGTGGCGGTTGAAAGCGGCGTCGGCGGGAGCAACAGGTTACCCGGAAACCGGGCGCAGAGCGAACGCCCGGTCAGTGAGCTTTCAAACGTGCTGGCGATTTCACCGACGGTGCGGCGGACGGGGGCGACCGATGAACCTTCGAAATCAGGCGATCGCTATCTGGAAGTCGGCCATTGCTGCGGTCGATTCGGAAGTCCTGGTGCGCCGAGCGGTTCGGATTGAAAACGACCGGCTTTGCATCGGTTCGGAATTCGTCGACATCGCAACGATCGGTCACATCGAAGTCGTGGGCGCGGGTAAGGCGGGCAGCGGCATGGCATCCGCCGTGGAAGCCGAGTTCCGAAATCTGCCGCCACACATCACGTATTCCGGCTGGGTCAATGTGCCGGAAGACTGTGTGCAGCCGCTGGAACACATCACCCTGCACGCAGCGCGTCCGGCGGGAGTCAACGAACCCACGGCCGCCGGAGTCCGCGGGACCGAAGAAATCCTGCGGCGCCTCGGCGCGCTTTCTGAAGACGATCTATGTCTTGTGCTGATTTCCGGGGGCGGCAGCGCGCTCCTTCCGGCACCGGAGTCAGGTATCTCGCTCGAAGACAAGTTGCAGGTCACTCGCCTGCTGGCCGCTGCGGGGGCTCCCATCCACGACCTGAATTGTGTCCGCAGCCAGTTGTCACGGATCAAGGGCGGCGGGCTGCTGCGAGCCTGCGCGGCGAAGCGTGTGATTGCGCTGATTATCTCCGACGTCATCGGTGATCCACTGGATGTCATCGCGTCCGGGCCAACAGTCGCATCGGAAGCAACGCCCGGCGATGCTCTGGACGTCCTGAAAAGGTACGAGCCCGGACTTCGCGACGTTCCTGAGTCCGTCGTCGCGCATCTGCAGAGCGCGGTGAAACAGGCGCGGCGATTCGTGGCTGCGGACAAGCGTGTGTGCAACCTGGTCATCGGCAACAACCAGACGGCACTGGGCGCCGCGGCGAAGGAAGCGGAACGTCGCGGTTTTCGCATTGTCAGTCTGGGATCGCAAAACAGCGGCCAGGCAGCGGACTTTGGCCGATCGTTCTTCTCCCGACTGCAGTCTCTGAAGTCGGCTGATCCAAATGGCGACCGCCGCGACGTTTGCCTGCTGGCTGGCGGAGAAACAACGGTTCGGCTGGCGGACACGATTCAGCCGCGTCGCGGAGGACGCAATCAGGAACTCGTGCTGGCAGCGATCGCCGCCCATCCGTCCGTCGACGACTGGACAGACATCGCGCTATTGTCGGGAGGCACCGATGGCGAAGACGGACCGACTCCGGCGGCGGGAGCTTTCGCCGATGAAGCGATTCTGCGACGAATGCAGGAACTGCAAATGCACCCCGACGACTATCTGTCGATCAACAATTCCTACGCGTTTTTCGAACAGCTCCGTGGATTGCTGCTGACCGGACCGACACACACCAACGTGATGGACGTCCAGGTCGGGCTGGTGAGCTGTTGAACGTTCGCAGCTGCCACCGGCGCTGCTATGCCGCGCGGCGGTGTTCGGCGGCGCTAACCGGAAGTGCCGAAGCTGCGGATTCGCGAACGCTGTTCATCAGCGCGTCGGCGACTCGATGCAACTGGTCGTCGGTCAGTTCCGCAAAGATCGGCAGCGACAGAACTTCCTGCGCTGCACGTTCGCTTTCCGGAAAATCTCCTTCGGAGTATCCGAGATATTCAAAGCACTTCTGCTGGTGCAGCGGAATCGGATAGTAGATCGCGCAGCCAACCTGTTCGGACCGCAGTGACTGCATTACGGTGTCGCGCTGGCCGCCGCGAATTCGCAGCGTGAACTGATTGAAGACGTGGCGACGATCGGACAGCGTTGCCGGGACGTCAATGGCGCTCAGCAGATCGGCGTTTCGAAATAGTTCCATGTACTTCCTTGCATTCGACCGGCGAGCTTCGGACCAGTCTTCCAGGTATCGCAGCTTCACACGCAGGACGGCGGCCTGAAGTGCATCCAGCCGGCTGTTGAACCCGACTTCGACGTGGTTGTAACCGCCAATGTCGCCGTGAACTCGCAGCCGTCGCAGCCGCCCGGCAAGCTCCGCGTCATCGGTTGTGATGATTCCGCCGTCTCCGGCGCCGCCGAGATTTTTCGTCGGGAAGAAACTGAAGCAGCCGACGGTTCCCAGGACCCCCGCGCGGCGTCCGCGGTATTCCGCGCCGATGGCCTGGCAGGCGTCTTCGATGATCGGCAGCTTATGGCGAACAGACAGTCGCCACAGCGGTTCCATGTCGGCGCACTGGCCGAAGATGTGCACGGGCATGATGGCCTTCGTGCGGTCCGTGATCGCTTTTTCCACCTGTTCCGGACAGAGGTTGAAACTGTGCGGTTCGATGTCAGCAAAAACCGGCCGGGCTCCCACCCGATGAATGGCTCCCGCTGATGCAAAGAACGTAAACGGGCTGGTGATGACTTCGTCGCCCGGTTGAATTCCCAAAGCCAGAAGTGACAGAATCAGAGCGTCGGTTCCTGAGGCACAGCCTATCGCAAAGCGAGCGTCGCAGTAGGCCGCAATTTCGGTTTCCAGCGACGCGACCTGTTCGCCCAGCACAAACGTCTGCGTTTCAAACACGCCGTCGACGGCTTCGCGAACTTCCTCACGAATTGTCTGATACTGAGCAACCAGATCGATGAACGGAACTTCGGCGGGTGAGTTCTGGGCGGTAGGCATTTTTGAGCGACTCCATTCGCTGCAAAGAATCGCCGGCTGGTGCGGATCGTCCTGGACCATGGCACACGGCCGGTTGTCAGTCGGCACCACAGACGGCGGATTCGGGCTGGCAGGCTACGGCAATCGGATTAGGCTGTCAATACGAGGCAAGCGGCGTCGGAAACGGATAAACCTTTGTCAACGCACGCCTTACGCTCGAAGCCGCCGCCGATATCCGCAACGACTTGCGAGCACATACTGTGTATCGACGCGGCTGTATTGCTGACCGCAGCGATTCTCCGGGTGATGCCGAACAGGTGATCGTTCAGCGGAACGGCAGTTGCCTGCGAAACAGGCAGATTCGCCGCAATTGCCTGCAGCTCAAACAACGCGTCGACCTGCGGACCCACGACCGCCGAAGTCCAGGCTGCCGGAATCCCGCATTTTCCGCGGCAATGCGAACGTTGTGCATGAATTCACGACACCTGTGCCACTTACGGCGCGCGGCTTGCTTTCCTGTCCGGAAAACAACGCGACTTGATGTTTCAGGTCGCCGGACGCGACGTGTCCGGAATGAAATGTGATTGTCGGGGAGAGCAGGCGAATGATGTCGTTGTCGAGGTTTCGAATGAGCCGGAGTTGCTTTCGCTGGTGCGGGTTGTGTGCCGCTCTGGTGTTCCTGGTTTGTATTAACAGCAATGGCCTGATGGCGCAGGAGGAAACCGCCGGTGAAGTGATTGCCGCCGCCGTTGTTGAGGCCGCACCCGAGCCGGCTTCGTCGGTCGGTGTCGACATACTATGGACGTGTCTGGCCGCGTTTCTGGTGTTCTTCATGCAGGCCGGATTCGCTCTGGTGGAAGCCGGTTTCACGCGAGCCAAGAACGCCTGCAACATCATCATGAAAAACCTGATGGACTTCTCCATCGGCACGCTGGCGTTCTGGGCGATTGGGTTCGGCCTGATGTTCGGACCGTCGGCGAGCGGCTGGATCGGCACCGACGGGTTTTTGTTCGACGCAAATGCTGAAGGGGCAATTTCTCCTGGAAACTTCGGCTGGGCATTTCTGATCTTCCAGACCGTGTTCGCAGCGACAGCCGCCACGATCGTCAGCGGCGCGATGGCGGAGCGGACAAAGTTCGCCAGCTATCTGGTGTATTCCATCGCCATTACAGTCGTGGTGTATCCGATCTTTGGCGGCTGGTGCTGGAACAGCCTTGTCGGGGTAGAACTGGGCGTCGATGACGCCGGTGAAGCCATCAAGAGCCAGGGGTGGCTCGGAAAGATGGGCTTTCTCGACTTCGCCGGTTCGACCGTTGTTCATTCAATCGGCGGCTGGTGTGCTCTTGCCGGTGCACTCGTGATTGGTGCTCGCCGCGGAAAGTACCGTGACGGTAAGCCGCTGCCGATTCCGGGGCACAACCTTCCGTTGGCAGCGCTGGGCGTCTTCATCCTGTGGCTGGGCTGGTTCGGTTTCAATCCGGGAAGCACGACGGCAGTAGGTGGTGGTGACTTCGCAAGAATTGCGGTCACCACCAATATGTCGGCCGCTGCCGGCTCAATCGCCGCAATGATCACGGCTTGGATCATCTTCGGAAAGCCGGACGTGTCATTCGCGTTGAACGGAGCACTGGCGGGACTGGTAGCGATCACGGCCGGGTGCGACATCATGACTCCGGTCACGGCAACTCTGACGGGTGCAATCGGCGGCGTGATTGTCGTGTTCTCCTGCCTTGCGGTGGAACGAGCGGGAATTGATGACCCGGTCGGTGCGATTTCGGTCCACGGAGTCTGCGGAGCGTGGGGCACTCTGGCGATTGGATTGTGGGCAACGGACGTTGGTCTTTTCACGGGCGGCGGTACGGGGCAGCTTGCGACTCAGGTAATCGGAGTCGTCGCCGCGTTCTTGTGGGCTTTCCCTGTCAGCTTTGTCGTCTTCTCGGCCATCAAGATGACGATGGGACTGCGGGTTTCGGAAGAAGAAGAAATGCTGGGTCTGGACATCACCGAACACGGCATGCACGCCTATCCGCCGAGCATGATCGACGGCGTCGGCAGTTCAGATCACGGATCATTCGGCGGCGCGGTGGCCGTCAGAGGAGTCTCGCCTGTTCCCGCTCAAACGGGTGCGTAGCCCGAGCGGGAAGCTCCTGCCGTTGCGTTTGCTGACAGAATCTGTGCCAACGGATTCCCGATGTCGACACACGGCGGAAAGGGGGAAGGACTGGTTCCTTCCCCCTTTCTTTGCGCGCGGACCGGCCGTGCCGGTTTTCGGCGGACTCGGCAGCCGCAGTGATCAGCACTTCGGAGATCAGAACTTCGGAAAGGATCGACAAGACGCGGGAAACGCAGACAATCTCCGGAACTGGCGGTATCGCGTGTTCGAAAACTGCCTTCCCCGACAATCCGGGATCTCACCGATCCGGACGCTGCCCAGGCCCTGAGGAGTCGCGAGATGAATTCGTTTCGAATGTTGCTGGCCGAGCTGGTTCTGATAGCGACAGCCGCGTTGTGCGCCGGTCAGGACACGGCGGCTCCGGTCGTGCTGAAGTACGTTCCGCAGAACACGGTCGGCGGCATTTTTCTGCAGCCTCGCCGATTTCTGCAAAGTGATCACCTGCAGACGCTGATCAAAGCCGGCGACGGTTCTCAGTTCTTCGACGAAAGAATGGCCACTGCGGAGCGTGAACTTGGCCTGGATCTCCGGACCGTAGAGGAATTCGCCGTCTTCATTGATCGCGTGAAAGGTGATACCCCGGTCGACGAAGCTCCCCAGCGCGACACACGGCAACTGCTGAACAACCTGAAGCAGTTCGGGCTGTCCATGCACAACATGCATGATGTTTACAACAGCTTCCCGGCGGACGATGGAGCCGATACTCCGGACAAGGGGAATCTCAGTTGGCGAGTCTGGATGCTGCCGTTTCTGGAGGAAGCAGCGCTGTTCAATGAATTCCACCTGAACGAACCATGGGACAGCGAACACAACAAGACGCTGATCAAGAAGATGCCGGCGATCTTCAAAACGCCCGGAGTCAAGGACGCAGATAAGACCTCGCTGCATCTGTTCACAGGCAAAGGGTCGCCGTTTCACGATCACAATGCTCCGGGAATCCGCGATATTCTCGACGGTACGTCCAATACTTTGATGTGCGTTCTTGCGGGTCCGGACAAGGCGGAAATCTGGACAAAGCCCGGTGGCCTGGATTTCGATCCCGCGAATCCCATCGCCGCCGTCGGTGATGTGAAGGAAAGTCTGCTGGCCGCCATGATGGACGGTTCGGTGCATGAAATACCGCTGGACACCGATCCGACCACGCTGGCCAATCTGATTCAGCATCAGGACGGAAACCCGGTCGATTTCAATCGGGGCGGCCGGCGCGACTTCGGTCGCGATTTTTCGAAGTGGCCCGCGTTCTTTGTGCGAACAACCACACCGATTGATCAGGAAAAACTGCTGGCGACAGCGTTTCCAAAGACTGATGATCAGAAATCACAGACGATCGCCGGCCTGAAGGCTCGTGAATTTCGAGGCATGTGGGTCGTATTTCCGGACGAACGCACCATGCTGGCCGCGCCCGAAGCACTGCTGAAACGCTCGCTGGAAAAACGAGCCACGCCGACTCTGGAAGCGGACGCGGTTGCGGCAATCCGGCAGAACGACGCGTACGTGTTCGGCGAATTCGAACTCGTGAAGGAACTGATCGGCCAGAATCTCCGGCAATTGCCCATGGCCGGGATCGCGGAAAATCTGGTGTCCGCGGAGTTCGCCGCGGACTTTTCCAGCGACAAACGGCCCTTCAATGAAGCGACAGTGGTCACCGCGAACGCCATCACGGCTCAGCAGATTTCCGCGCTGCTGCAGGGCGGTATTCAGATGGCGAATGCCCAGATGCTGGCGGCCAGTACCCAGCCGGATTCACAATTGTCACCGGAACTCGCACAGTCACTTTCCACTCTTTTCAACAGTGTGAAGGTCGAGGCGCGAGATACGAACGTTCACTACGTCGTTCCAAAGCCGGAGAAGATGTCCGATTTCCTGACGGTATTCGGCCCTGGCGTGAAACTGGCGGTGGAACAGAGTCGCCGCGCGGAGCGGATGAACAACCTGAAACAGATCGGGCTGGCATTCCACAACTACCACGACGTCTATGGACACTTCCCGTTTCCGGATCGCGGGCCCGCGGCCGATCCCGATCAGAAGCAGGGGCTAAGCTGGCGCGTTCACATTTTGCCGTTCGTCGATCAGGTCGGGCTGTATCAACAGTTCCGGCTTGATGAACCGTGGGACAGCGATCACAACAAGACGCTGATTGACAAGATGCCCGCCGTCTACAAAGTGGAGGGCGTGGCAGCCGCGGGACAGACATCCGTGCATGTTTTCGTCGGTGAAAACACCCCGTTTGACGGCGACAGAACCCCGGAAATCCGAAACTTCCTGGACGGAACGTCCAACACGATTCTTGCCATAGAGGCCGGACCTGACACGGCTGTACCGTGGACGAAGCCCGGCGGGCTGGAACTCGATCCAAAGAACCCCAAAAAGTCGCTCGGCAAGCTTGGTGAGCAGTTTCTGGTCCTGATGGCGGATGGTTCCGTGCGGTTTGTCAGCAGCACGATTGACGATGAAACGCTGAGCCACCTGATTCAGCCCGACGACGGTCACGCCATCGGCGACTTCTGAGACGTTCAGCCCGCGTCTCGCTGGCCTTCCAACTGGCTGAGTCGGTTGTAAAGCGTTTTCAGGGCAATCCCCAGTTCCTTCGCGGCACTGGGTTTGTCGCCTTCATGCTTGTCCAGCACGCGCAGGATCATCTGATTTTCCATTTCCCGCAGCGTTTGAGGCACGGAGGAAAACGCGACGACATCGACCGCGTCGTCGGTACCGGTCGCCGTGGTTTTGGATGGCTTGCTGACACTTCGCGGCAGATCATCCGGCGTAATTACGTTTCCGTCGGACAGGATGACGGCGTGTTCCAGCACGTTGGCCAGTTCACGAACGTTGCCACTCCATTGATGAGCCTTCAGCGCGGCAATCGTTTCGGGCGGCAGAATGCTCTCCGGCACGTGGTCACGCTTCAGGTGGCGGGCAATCAGGTGCAGGGCCAGCCCCGGAATATCATCCAGCCGTTCTCTCAGCGGGGGCAGATGAATCTCAAACGTATTCACACGAAACATCAGGTCTTCACGAAACGTGCCGTCCTGAACCATTTCCTGCAAATCGCGGTTCGTGGCACAGACGATGCGGACGTCGACGTGAAATGGCTCATTTTCACCAACCCGCCTGACTTCGCCGGATTCCAGGAATCGCAGCAGTTTCACCTGCATCGTTTTGTCCAGTTCACCCAGTTCGTCCAGAAACAGGGTGCCGCCATTCGCGACTTCGAACAGGCCTGCGCGAGCGGTATCGGCTCCGGTGAACGCACCTTTGCGATGCCCGAAGAATTCGCTTTCGACCAGATTTTCCGCGAGCGCTCCGCAATTGACCGGCACGAAGGGAGCGTCGCAACGATCACTTTGTTCGTGAATCCGGCGGGCCACCATTTCCTTGCCGGTACCGGTTTCGCCAAGGATCAGCACCGCGGAATCTGTCGGAGCAATGCGTTCAATCAGCTTCTGGACTCGCAGCATCGGAGGTGAGGTGCCGACCAGATCAGAGCGGCCTTCCGCGCGCTCCAGGCGGGTTTCCAGAGCGACGGTCTTGTTCTGCAGAGCCTTCTTCTCGCCGATTCGCTGCAGCACGCTGGCGATTTCGAAAAGCGAAACGGGTTTGGGAAGGAAGTCATAGGCGCCCATCCGGACGGCCCGGATCGCGTCATCCATGCTGCCATGGCCGGTGCTGATGACGTATTCCGTTTCAGGGGACACGTCTCGCAGCTTGTCGATCACGTCCCAGCCGCTGCCTCCAGGCATTTTCAGGTCGATGATGGCAGCGTCGAACGTGTTCTTGTCGATCGCATCCATCGCCTCGCCGGGACTCTGCCGAACCGTCGCCGTATGTCCCATGCGAGCCAGTTCGGACTTCATCAGCTCCGCGATGGACTGCTCATCATCAACAAACAGCACCCGCAGCTTGTGCTTTTCCCGCGCGGCCATTGCCAGCTCCATGGCGAATCGCTTTGCCTTCCTGACAAAGCGGGGATTTCGAGAGAGAGTCGTTGAGAATGCCTGTGAACGGTAGCCGGCGTCGAGAATTGCCGCGTTCCTGGCACACTGAAACGTTGGAGCAGGTTGATAACAGAATGTCGAAACCGCGGCAATGGGCGATCACCACAGCGCGGTGGTCTGGGTTGTCTGGGGAGTGCCGGGGGACAGTGAAATTGCGGTCAGCCAATGACGTGCGTTGTCGAAATGTCCTGACGTCATGTGGTCAAGTTGCCGCCGAACCAAAAAAGCTTCGGGTGTCTTGCAGCACGAATCCGTGGCCACGACACTTTCCGGTCGGTCAGGGCCGTCTCCTCACTGGCGGCGGTGCAGGTCGCGGAGCCCGGCGAAACCCGGCGGATTTGTTGCCCGTTTGTCCGCTGCTTCTTCCGCGCCGTGTGGTTGCGGACGAGCGGATACAGGCATCCGCGTCGAAATCCGCTCAGGCAGGCGAAACTCACACATCCAAAACGGCCTCCACCGTCTTCTCAGGATCTTGCAGCGTCATGTCCCAGCAGCTTGTCCAGGAAATTCTGTCGCCGCTTGAAGCTCTGCGGCTGATTGATCCGCACACGCACATCAATCCGCATGCGGCCGCCTCGACGACGCTGGCCGATATTCTGGGGTATCACTATTACACCGAACTGGCCCATTCCGCGGGGCTGGAACGGCAGAAGATCGAGGAACCCGGAATTTCCGCAAAGGAAAAGGTGGGTCGGCTGGTCCCATGGCTGACCGCGATTGAAAACACAGCGCAGTACAGTTGGCTGCTGGAAATGTGCCAGGTCTTCTTCGACTTTCCTCACGATCGCCTGACGGAAAGCAACTGGGAGGTACTGTTTGACTCTTCTCAGGCGAAGATGGCTTCGCCCGATTGGGAGAAGACTGTGCTGGATCGCAGCGGTCTGGATCAGGTGTATCTGACCAACGACTTCGACGACCCGCTGGCCGGATTCGACACGAAGCTTTACGTCCCGTGCCTGCGGACGGACGACCTGGTCTTCCACCTGGCAAAGCGGGAAGTTCGCGACCGACTGCAGAAACGCACGAACCAGACGCCCTCAGACGCAGCAGGGCTGCGGGACGCCATCGGAAGTCTGTTTCAGCACTTTCGCCGGAACAATGTTCGAGCCTGTGCGATTTCGCTTCCTCCCGATTTCGCGCCGGAGCCGGTGTCGGACGGAACGGCGGACGGCGTCGTCGCGGCTGTCTTTTCCGGCCGGGAACTTGACGCAGACGAATCGCGGACACTGAGTTGCTTTGTGTTCTGGACTCTTGCGGAACACTGCGCGGAGCATCGGCTGCCGTTCGACCTGATGATCGGCGTCAATCGGCGGGTTTATGAGGCCGGTGTGTTTCAGGGCCAGGACCTTTACGACAAGCGGCTGTCGCTGATTCAGTACCGACGATTGCTGAATGCGTTTCCGACGGTGACGTTCCCGATTTCGGTTCTTTCGGAAACCAGCAACCAGGAGCTGGTCAGTTTTGCCTGGATCTTCCCGAACGTCGTCACGAACGGTCACTGGTGGTATTCCAACATTCCGGTTTACATTGAGAAGGACTGCCGCAGCCGGTTGCAGGCTGTTCCGCAAACGAAGCAAATCGGTTATTACAGCGACATGTATAAGCTGGAGTTCGCGTTGCCGAAGTTTGCGATGTATCGTCGGATCCTGGCGCGGGCACTGGCACAGGATTTTGTGATCGACAGGGGCTGGACGGTGGATCAGGCGGTTGTTCTGGGCCGAAAAGTGCTGCGTGGCAATGTGGAAACCACATTTGGCGGCGCCGGCTGATCCGATTCTGAAATTCGTCACCCGGCGGCACCTGCCGATCATCGGTCAATATTCCGGAGCGTCCGAGTTATGCCTCGCATTGTCCTGCTGAAAGAGGGTCAGGCGATTCCCTACGAACTGAGGGAATTTCCGGCGCAGCTGGGGCGCCATCCGGATTGCACGGTGCAGCTTGATTCCAACATGGTGTCGCGATTTCACGCGCAGATCCTGAAACAGGACGGCCAGTTGGTGATCGAAGATCTGGAAAGCGGCAACGGAAGTTTCCTGAACGGCCGCAAGCTGGAACCCGGTTCTCCGCAGAAGCTGAAGAACGACGACCGAATTAAGCTGGGACCCATCAAGCTGCGATTCGAAGATGACCCGGAAGCCGGCAACGGGATCGATCCGTTCGGCATGACGATGGGTGTGGAACTCAACGACGGCGCATCCAGCACGATCATGGGAGCCGCCAGCGCCGGCGGTTATGGCCTGTTCGATGTTCGTCCGGAAGACAAACTTCGCGGCATTCTGAAGATCAACCACGCTCTGTCGGGGACGATGGAAATCGCCAACCTGGCGCCGCGAATTCTGGACGCTTTGTTTGAGATTTTTCCGCAGGCGGATCGCGGTTCAATCCTGATGCGGGAGTCCGTCAGGAAGCCGCTGATCCCGGTCGCGCAGAAGCACCGCGACGAAATCGACGACGAATCCGTGCGATTGAGCCGCACGATTCTGGAACGCGTGATGAATGAAAAGACGGGCGTGCTTTCCGCCGATGCCGCCAGCGACGAGCGGTTCAGTGCCGTGGAGTCAATCTCCAACCTGACCATTCATTCCATGATGTGCGTGCCGCTGATGGACCTCGACGACCATCCGTTCGGCATCATCAATCTGGATACGCAGAATCCCCTGAAGCGCTTCACGGACGACGACCTGCAACTGCTGCTGGCGGTTGCCGCCCAGGCCGCTCATTCCTACCAGAATGCACGGCTGCTGCACACGTATCTGGAAAAGCAGAAGCAGGACAAGGAAATGGGCATCGCTCGCGGAGTCCAGCGAGCTCTGCTGCCCGAAAAGCTTCCGGAAGTCAGCGGCTATAAGTTCTACGCGTCCTATGATGCCGCGCAGGCTGTCGGAGGCGACTACTTCGACTGTTTCCTGATCGGAAAGAAGAAGGATAAGGTCGTGGTGTCGTTCGGCGATGTCGCCGGAAAGGGCGTTCCCGGTGCGCTGATCATGTCCAGAATTGCCAGTGTCGTTCAAACGACGATGAGCTTTACGGATGACGTCACGCTGGCAATTCGGCAGATCAACAACCACATGTGCCACAGCATGGTTGAAGGCCGGTTTGTCACCTACATCCTGGGCGTTATCGATCTGAAATCCAATCGGATGACACTGGCGAACGCGGGGCACATGTCACCGGTGATCCGCCGGCCCGGCGGTGAAGTCGAGGAATTTGACGACGCGACGATCGGAATTCCCGTGGGCATCATGTCCGACTACCCGTATGAAGTTGTCACGCGGGACATTCACCCCGGTGAAATCTTCGTGCTGGTGACAGACGGCGTCGACGAAGCCATGAACCCGAACGGCGATCTGTATTCCAAGCAGCGCGTCCGGGATTTTGTCAGCAACAGTCCGGCTGATCCGGAACAATTGGGCCGCGATCTGCTGGCTGATGTCCGGCAGCATGCCGACGGCCGGCCGCAGAACGATGACATCACGATCATGACGTTTGGCCGCCTGGGATAAGCGGCCGGCGCGGCATCCGCAAGGCGCGTATCAGTCGCCGGCGGTTCGCCATTCCATGGTGTTGGGTTCCGCGACCTGGCGATATCCGAGGCTCATCAGAACCTCCAGAACTTCGCTCCATGTCGGAAACGGCCGGCCGCTTTTTCGTTTGTAGTCGTCCATGGCCCGCATGAACTGAACTTCCGCGCCGGAATAATCGCGTTCGCAGGTTGTGGGATCGATCTGGCGGCGACGGTCCGCTTTGCGGCGATCGGTGATTTCTCGCGTGCATTCCGATTCACACGTGTCGTTCGCATCCGGTGCGTCGTCGATGACGATTTTCTTGCGGCGTTCAGAGCTTCTGCGGCGTCGATCCGTGACGAGCATTTCTGCGCTGGGAGCGATCATGGTCTGTTCTTTCTCGCAGTGAGGGGAAATCGGACGTCGCGTCGCGCGGTGATGTTCGTGCGTCACGGCGGCGGCAGTGCGAGCCTGCTGACACCGTTGCGTCCGCAGGCCGAATTGCACGTCGGCCGGCTGTCTTGAGGAGTCTTCCACAAAAACCGGCGGCCGGGGCAAATTTTTCCGATTACGGTGCTGCGCTGACAGAAAGAAACATGAGCGGTCGGGCAGAAAAGCCGATCGTTCCGGTTATTCCGGCCGACGGTAGCCCAGCGACTGCATCACGTCGAACAGCTCTTCAAATGTGATGAACCGTCGACGGTGAGTGATCTTGTACTCATCCACGGCGTCCGCCAGTTCCGCCACTTCCGGACGTTCTGATCGATTGCCGTCGCGAAACTGTCGCCGTTCCAGACCCGTGCCGGAACCGTTGTCTCGCTGGCGACGGTCGACGAACTGGGGGTTTTCCACGGGATTGCCGAATACCTGTTGCATGGTTTCGTCCTTCTGTTGGTGTCCGAGCCCGCTTCCGCGCCTTCCCGGAACGGGACTGACGGAATTCGTCAGCGCAGAATCTTTCGGAGTCGAATAACCCTGGGACGCGTTTGCCTGCCAGGCAAACGGAATTCCTTCGGTCACCGTGTAATCAACAGCGAAGCTTCGCGGATTGATGCGCTTGCAGCGAAGTTGCCGGTCCGCCCGCGAGTGTGTCCCGGACGGCAGCTCGCTAGACTTCAGTGGGCATTGACTGCGACTCCGCAATTCCGGCCGCGTGCAAAATCCATCCGTTCACGCGACGACCGCGTCCCACCGGAAGCCTGCCGTCGGATAGCCATGTCATTTTCCGGAAGCGAGGCCTTTTGATGTCGGAACAGATTGCCGTGCTGGGAGCCGGCGCGATGGGAACTGCCTGCGCCGCGGTCCTGTCGCAGAACCGGCTGCACAGCGTTCGACTGTGGGCGAGGAACGCTACCTTTGCCAGCCATATCGCCGAAACTCGCGAAAACTCGCGATTGTTGCCCGGAATCCGACTCAACCCGCAGATCGAAGTGACTGCCGACCCCGCCGCCGCGCTGCACAACGCGGGCATCGTTGTGGTATGCGTGCCGACTCGCGGAATTCGCCAGATGTCGGGTCAGCTACGCGATTTCATTCCGGCCGCCGCGCTGCTGGTCAGTGCCGTCAAGGGAATCGAAAACGAAACGCTGATTCGGCCGAGCCAGATGCTGCAGGAACTGCTCGGCGACCGCCCCGTTGTGGCCCTTGGCGGTCCGTGTCACGCGGAAGAAGTCGCCATCGGCAGGCCGACGACCGTTGTTGCCGCGTCGGACAATGTCAGCGATGCCGAGCGAGTACAGCAGTTGTTCTCCACGGAAACACTGCGCGTCTATTCCAACAGCGATCTGACCGGAGTCGAACTTGGCGGCGCTCTGAAGAATGTGATCGCCATCGCAGCCGGAATCGGCGACGGACTGGGATTGGGAGATAATGCCCGGGCAGCGCTGATCACTCGGGGACTTGCGGAAATGGTTCGCTTCGGAACCGCAATGGGAGCAGCGCCGGAAACGTTCTACGGCCTTGCCGGGATCGGCGATCTGGTCGTAACCTGCGGCAGTCGGCACAGTCGCAATCGGCATGTCGGAGAACTGCTGGGTCAGGGCCGGACTCTGGACTTTATTCAGCAATCCATGCACGCGGTGGCAGAAGGCATCTTCACGGCCGGAAGTATCAAAAGTATCTCCGAACAGCAGAACATCGACATGCCCATCGCCACGGAGGTTTATCGCGTGCTGTTCGAAAACAAATCTCCGCGCGCGGCGACGGAAGAATTGATGAACCGGCCGCTGAAGGAAGAATGATTCGCAGCGGTGCGACGTTTCAGCTCCAGAAGCTGAAAACGGCCACGCTGCGGTTGAATGATCTCCGTGCCGTCGTCCGCGCACAGACGGATGCTCCAGGCTTCCGCAGCCCGTTGAAGAAACCGCCGAGCCGGTTCACGTCCGGGGTCGCCGATCCACAGCGTTCCCTGTTCCGACAGCAGAGTCTCCGCGGCCGACAGCAGGGCATCGTGGCTGTCTTCGTCGTACAGAACGTCGCTGGCCAGCAGCACCTCGACACGCGGATGTTCCGGCGTGCGCCAGTCCAGAACCTTTCCGCAAGCACCGGCGAAGCCATTCAAAACGGCATTCTCCACCGCCAGTGCAACGGCTTCCGGAACCAGGTCAGTAAACGTCACGTCGAGCCCTGCCATCAGTCCGGCGATCCCGACAAGACCCGTTCCGCAGCCGAGTTCCACGACCGCCGTACCTGGTTTCCACATGTGCCCAAGCACCAGGCGAGCCGTCGGAGTCGCCGCGTTCCACAGCAGTCCCCAATACGGATCCGTGGACGGACCGCCGTTTTGTTCGGCGGCCACGGCGTCATTCAGAATCCGGTCCGGTTCCGCCGGAACACGCAAGCGCACCGTGGCGCGACCCAGGTCGATAGTGGTTGACTTAAATTCCACGCGTTATTCTGCCGCCTTTCACGGCACAGCAAGCACCGTTCGCGGCTTCTCTCAATACGGGTCGGTCACAGTATCGGCTGCTCACAGTATCGCGTACTCACAGTATCGTCTCGCAACCTTCGCGTCACGGCGCATTCGGCGGCACATTCGTGTCTGCGGTCTGGAAAGCAATTGCGGAAACCATGCAGGATCTTTCAACACAACATCATCGCGTCACGTCACTGTTCGCCGATTCCACGGCGCCGGTCGTGAAGTTCACTCAGCGGCAACTGGACGACTATCGCCGCGACGGTTTCATTGCCGGCCCGAAGATCCTGACGGACGAACAGCTCGATGTTCTTCGGAACGAACTGGCTGGTCTGGTTCAGCCCGATCACGACGGACGCGAATTGTGGTATGAGTACAATTCCAACGAATCGGCCGACCCCGACCGAGTGCTGTTTCATGCTTTGGGAGCCTGGCGGATTGCCGGCGGGTTTCATGATGCCCTGTGGAATCCGGCTTTTGTTGCGCTGGCGGAACAGCTTCTGGAAGGACCGGTGCGATTCTGGCACGACCAGTTGTTCTGCAAACCGGCGTATCACGGTGGAGTCGTCGCGTGGCATCAGGACTATTCCTATTGGACTCGCACCCGCCCGATGGCTCACCTGACATGCTGGATCGGTCTGGACGACGCCACAAAGGACAACGGCTGCGTGCAATACATTCCCGGCAGTCATTACTGGGATCTGCTGCCGATTACCGGCCTGGCGGGCGATATGCTGGCGATTCGCGAGGTTCTGAACGACGAACAGTGGGACCGGATGCAGAACCCGGTGGCCGTGGAACTGAAGGCCGGAGAATGCGTGTTCCATCATCCTCTGATGGTTCACGGTTCCGGCGAAAACCGCACCGACGGTCCTCGGCGAGCCTACGTGGTCAACGTCGTACTCGACGGCGTCTGCAGTGAGTCCGACCAGCCGCTGCTGGACGGCGTGCCGGTGATTCCGCCGGGGCAGCCGCTGGAAGGCCAGTTCTTCCCGCTGTTGTCAGCGGCCAGGTAATTGCTGCCAATTCCCGTTGCGCGCGACGACTTCCGCCATTCGCACCTCCCCTCCGCCATTCGCGCTCTTCGGTGTTGCGGCGTCCGTTCCGACATTCCGCGCAGGCGGAACCCAGCCGGTGGCGCAATGGGGCTCCGCCTGCGCGGGAATGACACAGCGAGCGCCGGAAGCAACAGCTCCCCGCACCTTCCAGCTGTTCACGCTGTGCGGGTCATTGAACAACCGTCCGTGCGCCGCTAGATTCCCGCGGTGTTTGCGCTGCTCCCGCGCGGTCCGCGATGGCCTCAATCAATCAAACAGCGACGGATGACCGATCAGCAACTCGAACTCAGCCTGGCGGCTCCGTGGCACGAACGCCATTTGCTGGGTCTGGAACATCTGTCCGCCGAACAGATCACCACAATTCTGGACCTTGCCGACCGGTTCCATGAACTGACCGACGGCGCGTCGCAGCGGCTGGACGTGCTGCGCGGAACCGTCGTCGCGAATCTGTTCTTCGAGAACTCGACTCGCACGAAAACCAGTTTCAACATCGCCGCGCGACGACTCGGTGCGGACACGGTCGACTTTTCCTCCAGCGGCAGCAGTCTGTCCAAGGGCGAAACCTTCGTCGACACCGCTCTGACGATCGAAGCCATGGGAGTCGACCTGGTGGTCTGCCGGCATCGCACGGTCGGCGCGCCGCATCTGTTGTCGCGGCATCTGAAAGCGGGAGTCCTGAATGCCGGAGACGGAACACACGAACATCCGACTCAGGGGCTGCTGGACATTCTGACCATTCGCCAGCGGCGAGGACGCATCGACGGCCTGACGGTGGCTCTGGTGGGCGACATTCGGCACAGTCGCGTCGCCCGCTCAAACATTCACGGACTGCGGAAACTGGGAGCCCGCGTGATTGTCTGCGGCCCGGCGACGCTGATTCCGCGAGCGATCACGAAGCTGGGCGTGGAAGTCGCCTACAACCTGGACGACATTCTTCCCGAAGTCGATTGCGTGAACCTGCTGCGAGTGCAGTTCGAGCGTCAGCGCGGAGCGTTCTTTCCGTCGATCGCCGAGTACGCTCACCTGTTCGGCATGAACGGAGACCGCATCGCCCGCGCGAAGGACGATCTGCTGGTGCTGGCTCCCGGCCCGATCAATCGCGGCGTCGAACTGACTCCCGAAGTCGCCGACGGCCCGCATTCAGTGATTCTGAATCAAGTGTCCAACGGCTTGCTGATTCGCATGGCGTGCCTGTACCTGCTGGCGAAGGGAGTGCAGGCATGAGTCGGCTGCTGATTCGCAATGGAACCGTCATCGATCCGGCCGGCGACATGGAACGCCCCGCGTCCCTGCTGATTGACGACGGCCGCATCGCTGCAGTGCTCGCTGAGGACGACGATCCAGGCCACGCGGACCGGACCATCGACGCGTCCGGGTTGCTGGTATGCCCCGGATTCGTGGACGCTCACGTGGCGCTGCGGGAACCGGGCTTTGAAGAAGACGAAACCATCGCCAGCGCCACCGCAGCGGCGCTGGCTGGCGGATTCACCAGCATCGCCGCGCTGCCCGACACCAATCCTGTCGTCGACAACCACGGATCAGCGGAATTCGTCAAACGCCAGGCGGAACGAGCCGGCAACTGCCGCGTGTATCCGCTGGGAGCCGTCACCAAAGGAAATCAGGGAAAGGAGCTGGCGGAAATCGGTCAGTTGGTCGAAGCCGAGGCGGTTGCGTTTACGGACGGCAAGACTCCCATCGCCAATGCCGAAGTCATGCGCCGCGCGCTCGAATACACGGGAATGTTCGGCCGTCCGATTCTGCACTATTCGATCGTGCCGGAACTGCTGGAAGCGGGTCTGATGCACGAAGGATTCGAATCCACGCGGCTGGGTCTGCGCGGAATTCCGGCGGCCGCTCAGGACATCATGACCGATCGCGATATCGCTTTGGCCGAACTGACGGAAGGTCGCGTCCACATCATGTGCGTCACCACCAGCGGAGCCGTCGATCACATCCGGCGGGCTCAGCAGGCCGGCATCCGAGTCACCGCCGACGTAACGCCGCATCACCTGCTGCTGACGGACGACGTGATGGGAACCTTTGATACGCTGTACAAATGCAATCCGCCGTTCCGCAGTCGTGAACACATCAACGCTCTGATCGCCGGTCTGCAGGACGGAACGATCAGCGTGATCAGTTGCGACCACCAGCCGCTGGCGATCGAAAAGAAAGCCGTGGAACTCGACTCCGCACCGTTTGGCATCTGCGGCCTGGAAACCGCTGGCGATCTGCGTCGAAACACTCATTCAACCGGGACATCTGTCGTGGCGACAGTTGATCGGCTGCCTGACGGAAGCTCCGGCTGGTCTGCTCGGACTGAACGCGGGAACGCTGACGGTCGGTGCCGCCGCCGACGTCACGCTGATCGATCCGAACGAAGTCTGGACCGTCGATGCCAGATCATTCCGATCCCGCAGCCGCAATACTCCGTTCGACGGGCGGCGCGTTACCGGTCGAGTCGTGACAACGATCGTCGGCGGCGACGTGAAATACAGCACGCGGGCGTCGTGAGCCGCTTCAGCCGCCCGCCGCCGGACCGCTGCCGACGACGCCACCACAGAATTCCTTTTCGTCGTCGCTCAGGTCCCCCGGAACGGATTGATCGTAGTTGAGGAATTCGGGATACGGCCCGGTTTCCCAACAGCGCTGAAACACTTTCGGCAGGTCCAGCACAACATCCGGGTCGCCGTCGGCAAGAGGAACCGCGATGCGCGGCAGGCGATCTGTCAGAGCGAAGCCGTAAAGTTCGTAGCGAGTCGGTGCAGCGCGGGTCACGGCCGCCAGGTAGCGCCGCGACTTCAATCGCGACAGATAGTACTTGTCAATCTGAATCGGGGAGTCGCCGGCTCGCAGCAAATCGATTTCCACCAGGTTTGTACCGCCTCTCCAAAGATCGCTTTGCTTCCTGTGATACGAATCCAGGCCGGCTCCCGGCTGTTTGTTGGCGGGACTCAGCACTTCGATCGCGGTAACGATTCTGTTGCCGGCGGATGGCTGGATGATCTCAATGTACGGTTCGCGGATTTCCTCCAGCAGGATGTCCACAACCAGAGCCGGATCAGCCGTGGCCTCCATCGTCGCAATGGCGGAAGTCGATTCTGTTCCATGATGGCGATGAAGCACGGAAACATCCGGCCACACAGACCGGTCGTCATTGACGATGTACGTCCGATGCTGGCTCAGCGCGCCGTACTTTGGTCGCAGCAGCGGCTGCAGCGCTTCTCGAATGTACGAAACCAGACTGTCATGAAAATCCGGCCAGATCGATGGTCGTTCGAGATACGGGTCCATTCCGGGAAACGGGCACTGCATTGGTCATCTCACGGTGCTGGGGGTTCAATCCGATTGGATTTCATTGTAATCGATCGATGCTTTGACGCACGAAGCTTCCGTCTTAGAATCCGCCACCCTCCGCCATAATCAAGGAATCATTCGCTCATGAAAGCTGTCGCCGTACGTCCCGGAACGCCCAACAGTGTCCATCTGGCTGAACTGGACAAGCCTTCCGTCGGCGATATTCCGGACGGTCGCGGAGTTCTGGTGAAGGTGCTGAAAGTCGGAGTCGACGCAACGGACCGCGAAATCAACGACGCACTCTACGGCCAGGCTCCTCCAGGCTACGACTTCCTGGTGATCGGCCACGAACTGTTCGGAATTGTCGAGGAAATCGGTCCGAACGTGAAGAAGGTCAAACCCGGCGACTATGTCACCTGCACGGTTCGCAGGCCGGGAAGTTCGATTTTCGACAAGATCGGCCGGTCCGACATCACCAGCGAAGAAGAATACTACGAACGCGGCATCAACCTGCGGCACGGTTATCTGACCGAATACTTCGTCGACGACGAGGAATTTATCGTGAGGATGCCGGTCGGGCTGAAACATCTGCACGTGCTGGCGGAACCGATGAGCTGTGCGGCGAAAGCCGTCGAACAGGCGTTTCTGGCTCAGCAGCGACTGCAGGTATGGGAACCGAAACGAGCCTGGGTGACGGGAGCCGGCCAGATCGGTCTGCTGACGACACTGATTCTGCGCCTGCGCGGCATGGAAGTCTGGACGCTGGCTCGCGGACCGAAACATGGCAACCTGAAGGCCGAAATTGCCGCAGGTCTTGGTTCTCACTACGTCAGCACCGCCGACACGTCACTAAAGGAACTGGCCGCGGAGGTCGGCAAGCCGGACCTCATCGTCGAAGCCACCGGCAGCAGCGCGATTGCATTTGAATGCATGGAGATACTCGGGCACAACGGCTGCATCGTGTGGACCAGCATCACCGGCGGCAAACGCAAACTGGATGTTCCCAGTGACAGCGTCAACCTGAACTGGGTTCTGGGAAACAAGCTGCTGCTCGGTTCCGTGAACGCCAATTTCCGGCATTTCGAATCGGGCATCGCCGACCTGGCGCTGGGTGACGTGACGTTTCCCGGAGTCCTGCGGAAGATCCTGACCACGCCGGTCGACGGTCTGGACAACTATCAGGAAATGATGCGGCTGCTGGTTGAAGATCGTGACGCGCTGAAAGTGTACGTCAACGTTGCCGAAGGCTGATGTCCGACGCGATGCGGCACAGACCGCGCTCTTCGGCACAGTGTTCAATACTTGCTGTATTGCACGTTCAGTTCCTTCTGGCCGACCACTTCTTCGACCCCGGCCAGTCGCAGGACCAGCAAATGTTCCTGCGCGGATGTCAGCGTTTCGGACCGGAAGAACAGTTTTCCGATCGTCCAGTCGGCTGATTCCCGGTAGCCCACAACGACGGCTTCGTTGGTGTGCAGCTTGACCTCAAACTGCTGTTCGTACAGTGGAATCACGTTTTGTCGCACGGCCATCTGTTCGCGGCCCTGTTCGATGCTGTAGCGGTTCGTGCTGGATCCAAAATGGATTTGCGGCTGAAACTTCAGCACCACCCATCCTTCGCCAAACGACGCGACCTCCACGTGCAGCAGACAGCGCCCGTCCTGAATTTGCCGCAGTTGCTGCAGTTCCGACGGAGCCGTATCGGGAATCGCAGCACCCGGGACACTGGAATTCAGCAGAATCACCGAATCGCTGCCTTCGGGAATCGCGACGGGCGAACCGAATCGCGACGCTGGTTTCGCGTCCGGTTTTCGGCCGATGAGCACGTCGCCGGTAGTACGTCGCTGCTGCTGCGGAACGGGAGCGTGGTCGACAAGGCTGGCCACCGCCCAGGGAAGCGTCATCCCCGAAGCGCCCACGCGAAAGCCGGCTTCGTTCAGCCGCTGCCGGTCGCGGGGATCCATCAGGCCGCTTTCGTCCAGTTCTTCCCACGCAAGTTCCCGGATCGTCTGATCCGCCGCCGGCTGCACGACGACGGACGCGTCCAGATGTACGACTTTTCGTGTGGGAGCGTTCGCGTCGATCTCAGGCTCCGCCGCAAAACGCCGGAACGGAAGTTTCAGCGACAGCTCGCCGCTGCTGTCGTCCCGGAAAAGCGCGCAGCCCGGCACGGCAGTCACCAGCAAAGTCAGGATGGTGAGCCGCTGAAAGCTCATGAAAACGCCGTGTCTGAAGTCTGTGCCACGAATGGAAGGAGTCTCGAAATGCAATGACCCTTGTGCGCAGCTGCTGTCCGCAACTGCAGCGTCCGGGCGCAGCGCGGGCCGCGCGGGAACCTATGGAAATCCGGAACCTTCGGTCAACGCCGCATCCGATGGTTCGTCGGCTTTTTCGTCACTCGCTATCGTGCGGCTGACGTTTGCTGTCCCATGTCTGTCAGGATGAAGTTGCACATGCAGAATCTGCCGGTGCTGAGAGTCGGCCAGGGTCATGACCTTCATCGGACCGTCGCCGGCCGGCCGCTGATCATTGGCGGTGTGTCGATCGACTGCCCGTTTGGCCTGGATGGCACAGCGACGCGGATGTCCTGATTCACGCCGTGATCGATGCGCTGCTGGGAGCGTCCGGCAATGGCGACATCGGCGGCTGGTTTCCCAACACCGATCCTCGCTGGAAAGACGCAGATTCTGCCGCAATGCTCGACAGTGTGATCAGCCGGCTGAGGCGTCAGCGATGGCGGATCGAAAACCTGGATTGTACGATTTCCGCCGAACAGCCACGCCTGGAAGACTGGAAACCCCGGATTCGCATGCGTCTGGCGGAACTGCTGGACCTGGAACCGGATCTGGTCAACGTGAAGGCAAAGTCGGGGGAAAAAGTCGGACCGATCGGACGCGGCGAAGCGATTGCCGCAGACGTGGTTGTGCTGCTGTCGCGCTGATGCCGATCAACAGGTGAATAGGAAACACACAATACGTCTCAAATCACGTCTGACCGACTACCAGCCTTCTTCGCCATGTCATTCGCCGACTCCGCAAACCAGCACGGCACCGGTCAGATTCGGTATCTGGGCATCGATCCCGGACTGAACCGTACCGGCTACGCGCTTCTGGAACGGCGGCGATCCGGTCCGCTGCTTGTGGAAGGCGGCATTCTTCGTTCCAGCAAGACCGCCAGCCTGCAGCATCGCGTTCAGGAAATTGCTCGCGGGCTGCGTGACGTGCTGGACGAACTGAAGCCGGAAATCGTCGGCATCGAACAGATCTTCTCGCACACTCAGAATGTCAAAACCGCTCTGATGCTGGCCCACGTGCGAGGCGCCATCCTGCTGACTCTGGCCGACCATGACGTGCCCGTTGTGCACTACACGCCGACTCAGATCAAGCGACTGCTGACCGGAAACGGGCGAGCACCGAAGGAACAGATTCAGCACGCGGTCAAAGCCGAACTGCGCCTCGATTCGATTCCGGAACCCAACGACGTAGCCGACGCATCCGCCGTCGCACTGTGCCTGTACCACTCCGTCCGGTTTGCCGCATAACGCTTTGGCCAACGTGTCGTGCAGTGTGGCACTGGCTGTACCAGTGCGATTTCGCTGCGGACAGCTCCCCCACGGCCAGTGCCACACAACGGATCAAATCGGAGCTGACAAAGCACGAGCACTTCGTCAGCCGAGTATTGATGGATCGAACGGGCGCGGAAATCGGTAGCCGCGACTTCCCGAGCGTCGAGCGCACATCCGGACCCATGACATGACACCCGACAGCCGACCGGGCACGGGCATGCAACGCGGTGACGATTCGCCGCCGGACTATTCGGCGCCGGGCGAATCGTCGTTGGCATGGGCTTCGTTCTTCAGTCGCTCCTGTTTCACGACATAAGCGTGCAGCCGTCGACCCCAGACGAAATACTGAGCCGCGAAGAACGCGATCAGCAGCAACATCGCGCCGCCCATCTGGACGGCTCCGGGAATTACAATCGCGATCAGACCAAAGAACGCGACCACCATAAAGCCGCCAACGATCAGAGCGATGGCGACAGTCGGGACTTCCTGCTTCGGCGGTTGCGGTTCCGGCGTCAGTGGCATGGGGATCAGTCCTCCAGCAGCTCGCGAAGAGTTTCGTAGCGAACGTCCATTCCGTCCCGCAGCGACTCACGGATTCTGGCCTCGGTCATGACAAATCCCAGCATTCCGCCGGGAGGTTCAAACAGGACCCGATCCGTCAGCGAACAGATGGACAGATCGTCGCCGGCCTGCATGTGCTGCGTATGCCGCCAGGAGCGGGCCGGACCTTCAATCTGCTCGGCGATAATCTGAGCCTCAGCGACTTCGACATATCGGTGACGCATCCGCTGCTTGAATCCATACGCCGTGATTCGGAATTCGATTTCATCGCCTTCGCTGATGACTGCCGGGGCGTTCAGAATTTCCAACTGCAGGTCGGGATCGCTGATCTGAGGAAGATTGGCCGGCCGCAGCAGGAACTCGCGCAGCGCCAGGACAGGACATTTCAATTCCGTCTGTGATTCAAACTCCGCCATCATCTGTCTTCCGGAAGTCAGCGAAACACCTGCAGTGTACGGTATCCGAAGCGTCCGTCGCTTCGCAACAGGGCTCAGCAGCGACGGTTCCGGTGCGGCGCGGATAACGACGGCACGACGTCGCGCCGCGTCGTTTTCCGCGGCGGCTTTGTCGACTACAGTTCGGCCTCCTGCAACTCACCTTCATTTTTCCCGCCGCAGCCAATGCCTGAATCTGAATCACTGGACGCCGAACTGCAACGTTTTCGCACCGACTTCAACCGGCTGAAAGATGAAATCGGGCGAGTCATCGTCGGGCAACAGGACATTGTCGAAGGCACTCTGGCCGCGCTGATCGGCGGCGGCCATGTTCTGCTGGAAGGTGTGCCGGGGCTGGGAAAGACGATGCTGGTCAAGACACTGGCCGACGCGCTGCACCTGCATTTTTCGCGAGTTCAGTTTACGCCGGACCTGATGCCCGCAGACCTGGTCGGCACCAACATTGTTCTGGAAGCGGTCGACGGCGGCCGGCGATTTGAATTCCAGAAGGGCCCCATCTTCGCCAACATCGTCCTGACCGACGAAATCAATCGCGCGACTCCCAAGACGCAGTCGGCGCTGCTGGAAGCAATGGCCGAACGGTGTGTGACGCTCAACGGTCAGACCTACGAACTTCCGAAGCCGTTTCTGGTGATGGCAACTCAGAACCCGCTGGAAATGGAAGGCACTTATCCGCTTCCGGAAGCTCAGCTTGACCGTTTCTTCATTAAGCTGATGGTGCGATATCCGACGCCGCAGGATCTGGTCACGATCCTGGACCGCACAACCGCCGTTGAGGAACCGAAAGCGGAAGCCGTGATCTGCGGCGAACGAATTCTGCAAATGCGGCGGCTGGCCCGGCAGATTCCGATTGCCGATGACGT
The DNA here is from genome assembly GCA_041398785.1 of Planctomycetaceae bacterium. Classification (NCBI taxonomy): domain Bacteria; kingdom Pseudomonadati; phylum Planctomycetota; class Planctomycetia; order Planctomycetales; family Planctomycetaceae; species Planctomycetaceae bacterium. Next base: position 111,515 of record JAWKUA010000006.1, read on the forward strand.
GCGCCAATTTGCGATCGACCTGGTCCTGGCGACTCACCCCGACCAGCCACTCGCCACCGACATGGTTCGCCGATACGTGCGGTACGGTTCCAGCCCGCGAGGCGCCCAGGCGCTGATTCTGTACGCAAAGATCCTGGCAATTCTGGACAGTCGCTATCATGTCGCCAAAGATGACCTGAAGACGGCCGCTCACCCTGTCCTGCGGCATCGCATGATTCTGAACTTCGAAGGCCAGGCAGAAAGTGTATCGTCGGACGACGTCGTGAATCAGTTGGTGGAAATCAAATAGTGTCCGGTGACGGAAATGTTTCCGTCATCAGGCTCTTCCGTCGTGTTCAACGGAAACCCCGACACGCATCGTGCCTCTTAGGCGTGGGGCAGATGAGAATTTCCCTGTAAACTGGTCTGTATGCAATGGGATCGAGGCGAGACACTACGGGGGAATCGGTTTTGGGATGAGGTGAGTGAACAAGGGGGATTGCCATGGATGGCGGAGCAGATCAGTTGTTGATTTCGGCGGCCCGTCAGATGCGGGGATCGGGGCGGCGGATGTTTCTCGCGGATGTTTGCAGCACGCTGTGTAACGGCAGTTCGCGGCAGGCGGAGTATCGGTTTGGCTGGGGACGTAAGACGATCGAAAAGGGAATGGCCGAACGGGCTCTGACCGGGGAGCAGCTTGCCAGTCGGCCGTCCAGCGGCAACCGGGGACGCCGGCCGACCGAACAGCAGCACCCGCAACTGGCCATCGATATCCGGCTGATCGTCGAGCCACACACGCAGCCGGACCCGGAACTGAAAACCAGGCGGCTCTACACCAACCTGTCGGCCGCGGAGGTGCGAGCGGCGCTGCAGGAAAAAGGTTACACCGAAGCCGAACTGCCGAGCGAACGCACGCTTCGCGACATTCTGAATCGCATGAACTATCGGCTGAAGCGGATTCAGAAAGGCAAACCTCTGAAGAAAACGGAACACACCGATGCGATCTTTGACAACGTGAAGGCGGTGCGATCTTCTGCCGCCGACGACCCGGAAACACTGGAAATTTCGGTCGACACGAAGGCCAAAGTAAAACTGGGCGAATACTCTCAGGGGGGAAAAAACCAGAACCGACAGCGACGGAAACGTCGTCAAGGCGTGGGACCATGACCCGCCGACCAAAGACAAGCTGGTTCCGTTCGGTGTGCTGGAACTGGCCAGTGGTTTGCTCACATTGATCTTCGGGACGCGTGAATGCAGCGACTTTTGGGGCGACGGCCTGACGCTGTGGTGGGAAGGAGTTCGCAGTCGCTGCCGGGGTATTCGGCGTCTGGTGATCTATCTCGACAACGGACCGAAGAATTCGGGAGTCACGCGAAAGTTTCTTCGCCGGATGGTTCAGTTCGCCGACTTCTCGGGCCTGGAGGTTCGACTGATTTATTACCCGCCGTATCACAGCAAATATAATCCGATCGAACGCTGCTGGTCGTCGCTGCAGCGGAAATGGAACGGTGTGCTATTGACCTGCTGGCACGTCGTCCGCGCGTGTGCCCTGAGAATGACCTGGTGTGGTCAACATCCGAGCGTTCACAAGATCGACGACCCGTATCACAATGACGCTCCGGTCACCAACGCCGAAATGAAACAAATCAACGCCCGACTCGAACGATCAACAACTCTCAGCAAATACGACGTCACCATCAAGCCACTCAAACCCCGCGGCAGGTAAATTCTCTACTGCCGCACGCCTTAGGCCTGCGACAGATGAGAATAGTCCCTCCCGTTGAAATGGGAGGGTCGAAGTTTGATCGCCGTGCAGGCGATCAAACGAGGGGAGGGCGTCCACGCAACGGAAATTCGCCGTGGTCACCCTCCCCGCGATCGAACGCCTGAACGGCATTCGATCGGCGACCCTCCCGTTGAAACGGGAGGGTGAAGCAATTGCCGCTCTGAAATGGTAAATTCTCATCTGCCGCGCGCCTGAAAAGTACCGGATCCCGATAACGTGATATCCGTTTGTGGGTAAGCGCATGCCGGAGACTGGCATTCCGCAGCTTCACCCACGGGCGCCGCTTCCGGGAGGAAGTCACACGGGCGGAGCGAAGTGGCAGAACGGCCGAACGCGCAATCGACGTGCGGCCATCGCAGATCGATCAACGCGCCGTTCGCCCGCCCCCGAACTTGCTTCGCTCGTTCGAACCCTCCCAGCCTGGCCGTCGGCCGGGAGGGGTTGCTTGCGGGCGGTCCGGGGAGCAGAATGACGCGCGGCGCGTTGTCGTCTGGGCGAGCCTTGCCGATTGCCATCACGGACAGGCCGGTGATGAAACCGAACAGCGGATCGGTGACGCGCGCGAGTCTGGGAAGCCAGCGGTCGGCGGACCGCATCTGGCGATTCACGGAATCGTCCGCCGCCGGTCTCGTTCGCGACATCGGTTGTGATACCACCAGCCGGCGGCTCCGGTCATGTTCAGATAACGCGTTCGATGAACGATCCGTGCCGGCGGGCGCGCAGTGCTTCGGCGGGCGCGTCGGCGTGAGTAGCGGCGGAGCGTCCTGCTTCGAATCCATCTTTCCAAACAGCTGGTGAGCGGGCACGATCAAGCGCCAGCATCGCGTGCGGTGCGACGGCGTCCTTCATCCATCGCAAGGGCAGTTGATATCGTCTTTGATGTGTTCCAGCACATTGAAACACACAATCGAATCGGCTCGAAGCTGGCGACGTGCGGACGCTGCTTCGTCGGTGAGATCCACGATTTCCGCACGCGTCGTCGCTCGACGAACGATTCCGCACGGCGTCCAGACACGCCGGGTCGATATCGGTGGCCAGCACCTGACGCGATCAATCTCCGCAGCATGGCCGTGTATGTTCCGTAACCGACCTGATTCCCAGACGCGATCACCCAGATACCTCTGGACGCAGCGGAACAGATAAAGCGCGGATACGCCTGCATGCGTTCGCGCATGGCAGGGGCTCTCATGGTGTCCGCACCTGTCGGAAGCGGGCCCACCGCCGCTGCCCGGCTGTGATTCAGACTGCATCCGGCGTATCTCCGTCGCGGATCACTGTGCCGTCACCGCGCGGACTGTCGGGCGGCCGATCGCCGGCTTTCGTGCTGTTGTTCGTATCTGAGCCGCGACCGCGATCCCGGCACGTCGTCAAAGACTGGTCGCTGAGGCATGACGGCAACCGCCAGGAACCCCAGTCCCAGAACCAGGGCAGCGGCGGAAGCGGCGACAACGGCACACAGAAACCAGACGGCACTTTTCCACAGAACGGCGGCAAGTCCGCACCACAGGGCCAGCACAGCGAAGGGGTGGCCAGCAGCAGAAACATTTTGACGGGATTACAGCGCAGGATTGCTTCGACAATGATCTGCAGAGCTCGCAGTGAATCCCTCACGTGACGGACTTTCGACCGCCCTTCCCGCTGACCGTATTTGATCGCGATGTAGTGCACGCTGAGATCGTTGTGCAGATACGCCAGCGTCGAAGTCGTGGTGAAGGAAAATCCCGCGCTGATGATCGGAAAGAACCTGACGATCTGACTGCGCCGGAAGACTCGCAGCCCGGAGTTGATATCGGGAATGTTCTGGCCGGCGGAGAATTCGCTGAGCCACCGAAACACATTTCGTCCCCAGCGTTTGAACGTGCTGCCCTGGTAAAACCGGCCCTGACGCGCGCCGACGACCATGTCGAATCGTTCGGCCAGCGAAATCATTTCCGGGATCCGATCCACGGGATACGTCTGATCCGCGTCCGTGATGGCGATCAAGTCGTACCGAGCGGCGGTGATCCCGCTTTTCAGGCTGCGACCGTAGCCGAAGTTCTGAGGATGTTCGACGACCTGATCGGCCGTTTTGCGAGCGAACTTTGCGGTGTCGTCGGTGGCGCCGTCGACGACGACGATGACTTCGTGTTCAATCCCGGCCGCTTCCAGATGCCGACGAATTTCGGCGACGACACCGGTGATGGACCTGGCTTCGTTGTAAGCCGGAACAACGACGGACACCGCTGGCATGAGATTCTCAACTGCGAAGGCTTCGTGATCGTGAAGGACGGCATCGTGGCGTCACGGCGCAGAACACCGCGACTCAGCAGCCTACCAATTGCAACAGCCCTCTGCGCGACCGGCGACGGAATTGAGCGGGAACGCGGCACTGCCGTCCGGTAATTCGCCGCAAATTCCACGCAACACGTTTCGCCCTGCCACGAGAATTGTGGGGACAAGTATCCCCCGGGGGACGGGTTCGGTACCGGCACGTCCCGATTTGAAGTGGAGCGAACGAATGGCAAGCGGCACCATCAGCGGTCGGTTTTATGAGTTTCAGCGGGGCACCGTCAGTGAAATCGGCCGGCCGATTCCCCGCAACCAGGCACTGGACCGGATCCGGCGAGGTCAGGACGTTTACACTCCGATGGGTGCCGACGCGAAGGCTCTGGCCAAGGACGTGCAGAAAGGCAAAGCGGACTGGGAAGGTTCGCACGATGCCGGCTACTACCCGCACTATCACGCCGCCGGAAATCACAGCTACGGACACGTGTTCTATGGTGAACGGGGCTTTCGTCAGGGACAAAACCGACGTTCGTAGTGGATTTGATTTGCCCGCGACGGATGCAAACCGTCCACGGACCGCGTCATCCGATGTTCAGTGAGCCGGTGCTGTCCCCAAGTTCTTTGATGCCCGCATGAAGCCGGTCGGTCATTGACAGGAACAGGTTGTTCAACGGCGTTTCGTTCGGGAATTCCAGGAAACGTCCGGTGTCAACGGTCCCGCCGCCGCGACCGGCAAGGATGATCGGCAGGTCGTCGTGATTGTGACGGTTGCCGTCGGAAATCCCGCTGCCGTACAGGATCATGCTGTTGTCCAGCAGTGTGTTTTCGCCTTCCTTAACCGACTTCATGCGCTGCAGAAACCAGGCAAACTGTTCCACCAGGTATTTGTCGATGCGTGCGATCCGGGTCATTTTCTCCGGATCATCCTGGTGATGCGACAGTTCGTGATGACCATCCTTGACGTCGACTTCCGGATACGTGCGATTACTGCCCGCGTCGGCCAGCATGAATGTGCTGATGCGAGTCGCATCGGTCTGAAACGCCAGCAGCAGAATGTCGTACATCAGCCGGATGTGTTCCTTCAGATCGGCGGGGACTCCGTCGGGAAGCTGCATTTCGGGAACGTATGACGGAGCCATGTGACCGGCGCGATCGATACGCTGTTCGACGTCCCGGACGCTGGTGAAGTACTCATCCAGCTTGTGGCGATCGCTGCCTCCCAGTGTGTTTCTCAGCCGACTCGCGTCATCGGCGACAAAGTCCAGAATGCTCTTTCGATAACGATTGCGGCGTTCCTGGGTCGCCGTGTCGCCCGGGTTTCCGAAGATGCGTTCAAAGGCCAGCCGGGGATTGATTTCCTTGGCGGTCGGCGTGTTGGGTGCCTTCCAGCTGATGTTGGCTGAATAGGCACAGCTGTATCCCGAATCGCAGCTTCCCGCGTTGCGGCCTCGTTCAATCCCCAGTTCCAGCGACGGCAGCCGAGTCAGATGCCCGACTTTCTGCGCGGCGGCCTGGTCGACAGAAACTCCCACAAAGATGTCAGCGCCGGAAGTCTTGCGCGGCTGAGCTCCGGTCAGAAAGGCGCTGGCATTTCGAGCATGGTCGCCGCCGCCGTCTCCGTTGGCCCGCGCGTGGTGCTGAGTCAGGCCGCTCATAATCAGCAGATCATCCTTCATTGGGGCGACCGGCTGCATTGTGTCGTTGAACTGGAAGTTTCGACCGCTGCCGGACGGTTTCCACTTCTGCATAATGGCTCCGTTCGCGAAGAACAGGCAGGCCATGCGCACCGGTGCCGTCGGCGCTGCGGAGGCTCCGGCGGCCGCCGCCCCGGGCAGCATGATGTCCAGCAGGGGCAGTGACAGACCGGCTCCGAAACCGCGAAGAACAGTCCGGCGAGGCAGGCGAGTCGGGAACATGGCGAGATCCTTGCAACGAAGTGCGGCGGAAATGAACGACAGTCAGTCCCGAACCGCCGATGAACGTTTCAAGAACGGGTCGGACAGAACGATTCCTTCCACCATCGCGGAAAAACGATTGCCGTGTTGCTGCATATTCCTGCGGCAATCGTCCACGGCGCATTTGTCATAATAATCGGTCCCGCGGCCGATTGCGTAGACCAGCATTTTTTCGGCCATCGTTCGCATGAAGTCTTCCCGGCGGCTCTTCACGATTTCGATCAGTTCCAGAGGTCCGTTGAAGGACACACCAGGCGGCAGGACTCCGGCCGCGTCGACAGGTTTGCCGCCATCCGTGTCACGCCAGCGGCCGACGGCGTCGAAGTTCTCGAACCCCAGGCCCAGGGGATCCATGACCGTGTGACACGACGCGCAGCCCGGATCTTCGCGATGTTTGGCCAGCCGTTCCCGCAGAGTCGCGTCCGGTGCGGCCGCGGTGGCTTCCAGCGGAGGAACTCCCGGCGGAGGCGGAGGCGGCGATTCGCCGAAGATGTTTTCCATGATCCACTTGCCGCGTTTGACCGGGCTGGTGCGGCCGGGATTTGACGTCACCGTCAGGATGCTGGCGTGAGTCAGCACGCCGGCTCGATTGGTGCCGCTCAGCGAGACGCGCACGAAGTCGTTTCCGTCGACACCCGCGATTCCGTAGTGTCTGGCCAGCCGGCCGTTGACGAACGTGAAATCGGCTGACAACAGGTCGTCAACGCTGCGGTCTTCCCGGACGATGGTTTCGAACAGCAGCTCCGTTTCGCGACGCATGTCGGACCGCAGATCCGCACTGAAGTCCGGAAAGAGATCGGGGTTGGGAGTGACGTCGTTCAGGTTTCGAAGACTTAGCCACTGAGCCGCGAAGTTGTCAAACAGCGCGCGGGACTTGTCGTGCCGCAGCATTCGGCGAATCTGCTGCTTCAGGACCTCCGGCTTGTGCAGTTCGGATCGTCCAGCCAGTTGAAACAGCTCATCGTCCGGCATGGTGCTCCACAGAAAATACGACAGTCGCGACGCCAGTTCGAAGTCATCAAGCTGCCGATGGGACTGTCCGGCCGGAGGATCTTTTTCCATGCGAAACAGGAACTCCGGTGCCACCAGCGCCGCCTGCAGCGCAAGCGACAGTCCCTGTTCGTACGAATCGCCGTCCTGTTCCATTGTCTGCTGGACAAGTCCGGCATAGCGGTCAACGTCAGCATCACTGGCCGGGCGTCGGAAAATCCTGTCCAGAAGCGGTTTCAGAACCTGCTTCGCCGCGTCGCGTGGTGAGAGTGAATCGTGCGGACGAGCGGTCACGAATCGCCGGTGAGCTTCGGAATACTGCGGGTCGCCGCCGCCTGCCGGGCCGCTCAGCTCGATGAACCGAACTCCCAGATTGCGGTCACGCCGTTCCGGGTCGCGAGCATCGGGGTCATAGAAATCGTTCAGGAAATCCGCGCTGATCTTTGTTCGCCCGGCGCTGAGCCGAACTTTGCGCGTAAACGTTCGCGGCTTGCGCTGGCCGTTCACGCGGAATTCCTGAAGCGGTTTGTCGTCAACGGACATTGCGAAGCGGGCCGTTTCGTCGCCGGCCTGATCTGCCGCGGCTTCGACCGTGATTTCGTATTCCCCCGCCACCGAGATTTCGAAGTAGCCGAACAGCGATCCAACAGTATTCAACTGACGGAAATCCTGACTGAAGTTGTTGTCTCCCAGCGATGACGTGAGTTCTTCACCGGACAGCCGCGTCTTCCGCGGCACGGAATAGTCCGTCGTGTCAATCACTTCGGCGGCCACCTGTTCCGCGGCAATCAGGTACTTTTCCAGCAGCAGCGGCGGCAGACTCAGCACATCGCCGATGTTGTCGAATCCTTCGCCGACGTCATCGGACGGGAAGTCGTCCGCCGGTCGAATTGTGATGCCGAACAGATCCTGAACCGTGTTGTTGTATTCCACACGATTCAGCCGCCGAATCGTCGAACGGCCGGGGTTGTCGATCGGTGAGCAGTCGAAGTTGTAAAGCTCGTCGTACAGGAATTCCGCCACGAGTTTCGACTGCGCCGGTTCCGGCCGGACGTCGTGGTCGAACGGCGGCATCGCTCCGGAATTGATCATCCGGTAGACACGTTCCCAAGCCTTTCGCTGCGGCAGGAACTGATCCACTGACTTAAGTTGATGGACAGCGATGCCGGCCATTTCGGTATCCGGACCGTGACAATCGACGCAGTAGGTGTTCAGAAACGGCAGCAGCGCGGAATTCAGCGTCTGCTGTCGCTGCGTCGCATCGTCGTTCTGCAACTCGAGCGACATCAGCATCACCTGCGCAGTCGCTGCTTCCGCGCGAGGCGCGCCGGCGACCCCTGCGGCGTCCGCTGCGTTTCCGAACCCGTCGCCGGGACTTGCTGTCCGGACCGAATCGATTGATTCAAACGGCTGTGACGGTCGTTCGCGGATCGCCTTCAGCGTCGATGGCTCAGCAGTTCCGGTCTCCGCCATCGACGTCCGGGAAGACGATGTCGCCTGCAGTCGCCAGAATGCCCAGCCGCCAAAGATGGTTCCGACGGAGACGGCGGCAATTGCAGCACTGATCAGCCACTTCGGCTGAGTGCTTCGAACCGGCCGTCGTCGGTCCCGGTGCTGGGTATTAGTCGTCGTCCGCTTTCGGCGACGTTCAGCCTCGACACGTCGCGCGGCTCGTGAAGGGCGATCGACGCCCGCAGGACCAGCGACCGCTGGCGGAGCCTTGTCGCGATTCGAGCCCGGACTATCGGATCGCTTTGATAGCCGGATGCGCTGGCCGCATCCTTCCGTGGGGCACCTGATGATTCGGTCTTCGACGGCAGTTCGCAATCGAAAACGGCCACCACAGGCGGGGCATCGAAAAGTCAGTCCCATCAGCGAACGCCAGGCGAGCGGGAATTGAACGGCGACAGAATTGTGCGCTGAATGGCCGCTTTGAAATCCTAGTGCCGAATCCGGCAGGCGTCCATGAAAAGTCAGCCATTCACGGACACCGGAACTGGACCTTCGCGTATCGGCTGATTGCTGCCGACAGGCCAGTTCTCAGACAGGAAATCCCGCGGATCGTGAATTCCGGCGGCCGGGGCAACACGTGGACAAAGTGGGTGGTCTGAGTGGTGATTCCGGCTACCTGACCGGGCATCAAAGTCGCCGCAGTTCCTGTCACTTGACACGCCATCCGGCCGCTCAGCCGGCATCGCAGGTGCGACTGTAAGAGCTTTATTGACAGGGTTTTAGGGCAGGGGTAGAGTCACTTGACCACTGTGTTTTTCGCTGGTTTCGAAAGCCTGGAATGAAGCCGCCGCACTGCCTCAACCTGACTCTGGCGCTGTTGCTTTCGGCCGTGTGCGCGGCGGAAGATGACTGTTGGTGTCAGCGTCCGAGACGAAATCCGGATGTGCAGGAATCGGTGCGTGATGCACCACGCGATGCAGCAGCGCCTGAACGGATTATGACGGCACAGCGATTGGTGGAATCATCCCGTCCGACGTTTCGGTGGGAGCCATCCGAGGCGGCTCGGGACTGGCAGTTTATCGTGCTGCATCATTCGGCGACCGCCTCCGGCAGCGTCGAATCCATTCATCGTGAACATGGGCAACGTAAGGATCGTTACGGAAACAACTGGCTGGGGATTGGTTACCATTTTGTGATTGGTAACGGCTCCGGCATGGAAGACGGGGAAATTTCCCCAACGTTTCGGTGGAAAGGGCAGATTCACGGCGCGCATTCGGGTAGCACTACGCACAACGCGACTGGAATCGGAATCTGCGTGATTGGCAACTTTGAAAACCACCCGCCTTCTGAACGTCAACTCACGGCACTTACGGAACTGCTCATCGCGCTCTCCCGAAATTACAACATCCCTGAATCACGAATCATTCCGCACAGTGTCGTCAGAGCGACCGCGTGCCCAGGAAGCAAGTTTCCGCTGAAGGAGCTTCTTCAGCGGATCAAGTCCGAAAGCTGATCCGGCAGAATCAGGACGAACGGCCCTCAGCCCGGCAGGACCGCGGACCCCTCCGCAGTCCGAAATTCCGCAACCCCTCAAACCAGCCACGGAAGACCAATTCATGTTCAATCGAGTTCAAATGCATCCCTGCCTGTCCAACGACCTTTCGTTTCTGACACCGCAGCTTGGCGTTGATTCACTGCCGCTGGAACTGCAGGAACTGATTGATCTGCAGACCGATTCGCCTGAGATTCTGGCCGAAGAATCTGCCGCCGCCGAATCCGACTGGCCCGTTTCGATCTTCATCCCGGAGCGCTACGAGGAGAACTATTCATATCCGCTGGTGATCTGGTTTCATGAAGCCGGCGGCAACGAAGACGATATCGAAACTGTCATGCATTCCATCAGTCCTCAGAATTACTGCGGGCTGGCACTGCGGGGAAACCGCAGAATGTCGGGACGCGATTCCTTCGAGTGGAACCACGATTCGCTGAGTTTCGGAGAAGTCCCGCTGGCACGGCTGGTAAACATTACGACCCGGCGACTGCGGCGCGCGTTTCACATTCACAGCGAACGCATCTTCGTCGCGGGTGCTCAGGCGGGAGCGGACGTGGCTCTGCAGTTGCTGCTGCAGCATTCCGACTGGTTCGCCGGAGCGATCCTGCTGGATCCGACGTGTGATCCGGAACACATGCACGGAGTTTTCCCCGGCGATCTGCGCGGAAAGCACGTACTGCAAACCGTGTCGCGGAATGCGTCCAACGAAACGCTGGCGCGGAATGTGGAAGCCGTTCGACTGCTTCGTTCGGCCGGAGTGAAGCTGGACGTGCGCATGAGCGAGTCGCCGCTGAATCCGTATGGCCCGGACGTGCGTTTCATCGATCACTGGCTGCTGTCTCGAATCAGCCAGGCTGCATTCGTCTGATAACGCACACCGAAGCCCGACGCTCAGTCCGCGCGGCGCGGCCACACACGGCGCGATTGACGCTCAACGCCGCCCCTGGTGCCGGTCCGGACCGTCAGTGACGTGCGGCCCGTTCGCCGCGGGTTTTGTCGGGCGGTAACGGCACCGGCTGTATCAGTGACTGACACCCCCGCTGCTTTCCGGCGGTGTGCGGTGGCCGTAGAACGAGTACAGCAGCGGGACAAGGTTGAACAGAGCCAGCGTCATCATCATGCCTCCCACGACAACGATTGCCAGAGGACGCTGCGACTGAGATCCCACTTTCGTCGCCAGCGCTGCGGGAAGCAGACCAAGGATTGCGGCCAGAGCGGTCATTGTGATCGGTCGTACCAGATGCTCTGTTCCGTGAATCACCGCCGACATGACATCGTGGCCGCTGCGCCGCAGGCCGTTGAACGAACTGACCATCAGCAGTCCGTTCATGACCGCCACGCCAAGGATGGAAATAAATCCGACTGCGGCGCTGATGTTGAAGTTCAAACCGGTCAGCAACAGCGCCCAGACGCCTCCCAGACTCATGGCCAGCACGTTCATGGATACGACAGCGGCGTCCAGCAGCGAAAAAAAGGCCAGGTACAGCATGACCAGAATAAGAGCGAAGGCCAGCAGCACGGTTGCCAGCATGCGCCGTTCAGCTTCCTGCATCTGCTGGAACTCACCGCTCCATGTGGTTGTGTAGGGCGATCGAATCAGCGGCTGAACGGCCTGCCGGGCTTCGGCGACGGTACTGGCAAGGTCGCGATCGCGAACAGAGAACTTGATCGCGATCAGCCGCCGTCCCTGTTCGCGATTGATGACGGCCGCACCGCTGCGGACGAACGACCCGGCAGGATCCGGTCTGCCGCTCTCATCGCGCGGTGTCAGCAGTTCGCCCAGCCGTCGGCGAGGTGTGACCGACAGAAACTCCGTCATGTCCTGAAGTGTCGTCCCGGTGACCGACGGCAGCGAAACCTGGGTTCCGAACGCTGTGGGCTGAACGCTGGTCCCCGAATAATTGCTGTCGTTGGTGATATCAACCGGAATCTGCAGGATGTCATCCACCGTATCCCGCAGGTGTTCCGGCCACCGCAGGGCGATATCAAAACGCCTTTCGCCCTCAATCATTTCTGAAAATGTATTACCGCCAACCGCCGTTGCGACCACGTCGTCGATATCCGCGACACGGACACCCCACGCGGCGCACTTATGGCGGTCGATCGGAAAGGCCAGGTTCGTCTGGCCCTGAATTCGAAAGATGCCCGGATCTGTGACGCCGGGCACTTTGCTGATCCGCCGTTCGACGGCACTGGCGATCGATTCCAGCTCGTTCAGGTCCGGCCCGAAGATCTTGATGGAGTTTTCTCCTTTGACGCCGGAAAGAGATTCCATCACGTTGTCCCGGATGATCTGTGAGAAGTCCCAACTGGCGCCGCGGATGGTGGCCTCCACGCGCCGGCTCATGGCTTCGACAAGTTCGTTTTTCGTGCGCGGACGCCCCTGTCCGGGCTGAACGGGCCAGTTCTGCATGGGCCTCAGCGGGACAAAGCACTGCAGCTCGTTGACGCCGGTCGGATCAGTGCCGTCGTCAGGGCGTCCCGTCTGCGACGCCACCAGTTCTACTTCCGAAAATTCCATGATCAGCCGGCGAAGTCGCCGTGCGTTTTCCGCGACTTCCTCCAGTGAAATATTCGCCGGAAACGTGCCGCGAATCACCATGTTGCCTTCTTCCAGTTCCGGCATGAATTCGCGCCCAAGCATCGGCAATGCCGCAAGCGTCGACACCAGCACCGCCAGCAGCACGGAAGCAGCCAGGACTCGGTGTTTCAGCATCAGGATGAGCTGTCCGATGAAGAACCTGCGGACCAGCCGTACAAGAACATTGTCCCGCGACGGCTTCAGATTGCGGAACAGCAAAGTACACAGCGCCGGCGACACCGTGAGTGCCAGCAGCAGGGCACCGCCCAGAGCGAACGCGTACGTATCGGCCATCGGGCCGAAGATCTGCCCTTCCGGTCCCTTCAGCGTGAACAGCGGCAGCAGCGCGCACACCATGATCATCGTTGAATAGAACAGGCTGCGCTGAACCTCCTGGGCTGCGGTCAGCACGCGATGCTGAGTCACCGTTTCCCGCGAACCGTGAACGAGAGCTTCGGGGCTCAGAAAATCGACAGGCTCGCTCAATCGGCGATACACATGTTCGACCATGATGACCGTCGAATCGACGATGATGCCGAAGTCCACAGCGCCGATTGACAGCAGATTGGCCGACTTGCCTCGCACCATCATCGCCCCGAAAGCGAACATCAGCGCCAGAGGAATGTTGATCGCGACGATCACAGCCGTCCGGACATTGCCCAGAAACGCCAGCAGGATACTCGTCACCAGAACCAGTCCGATCAGCAGGTTCTCGTGGACGGTGTCGGTTGTGACACCGATCAGCGCGGTTCGGTCGTAGTAGGGAACAAGTTGCACGCCCGGCAGTAGTTTTCCGGAACGATTCAGTTCGCTGATCTTCGCCTTAACCAGTTCCAGCGTCGGCAAAGACTGTTCGCCCTTGCGCAGCAGAACGATTCCCTGAACGACATCATCATCGTCGGTGGTCTGCGAATCGTCCGGCGAGGCGGCCGCGTTTTGTTTGGTGAATGCAGCCGCCGGAGGACGTTCGCCCGGTGCCTGTTCTGCCAACTGCGACTCATTTTGCCGACGTCTGGCAATTCCCACCTGGCCCTGCCGAATCTGGTGATCGACGACGACACCGCGGCGTCCGAGTTCTTCGTCACTGGCCTCCGGTCCGCCTTCCACCACCATCCCGACTCGAATCGGGATATTTCTGACCGCCGAAATCACAACGTCACGGATTTCGCGGATCCGACGGTTTTCTTCCTGTCGCAGGACGGCAGCCGCCTTTTGCGGGGTCGTCTCAGAAATCGCCCTTTGCATCGGATCGTCACCGCCGCCGATCAGGCCAATGGCCCGGATGACCTGCACATTGTTTCCTTCCGTGATGTAACTGCCTCCGACATTGGCATTGCTGTCCCGAATGGCACTTTCAAGCTGATCCAGCGTGATGTTGTATTGCCGCATTCGGTCGGGGTCGGGACGAATTTCATAACGCTTGACCGTTCCGCCGCACGCGACAACACCGGCGACACCGGGAACTCGCTGAAGCTCACGGGCCACTGACCAGTCCTGCAGCGACTTCAGATCGTTCCGCGTATAGACCTGATGACCCGTTGAGTCGGTCGGGTTGGACAGTGTGAAACGATAAATCTCTCCGATCGGCGACGCGGGAGAAATCTGCGGAACGACACCACTCGGCAGAGCAACCGTCGCCAGACGATTCAGAACTTCCTGTCGGGCGTCGGAGAATTCCACGCTGTACACGAACTGATTTCGCAGGTGAGACAGACCGAACATGGACTTGCTGCGTGTGTACTGCAGTCCGGGCATCCCGGCCAGGGCGATTTCCAGAGGAACCGTCACCTGCCGTTCCACCTCTTCCGCCGATGCACCGGGGTATTGGGCGACGACTTCAATAATTGCCGGCGCCGGGTCCGGATAGGCTTCGACGTTGACATGAACAAAGGCGTATCCGCCGATCAATGCAAGGACGCACATCAACAGCAGTACGACAATGCGACTGTGGACGGCCCAGCGAACGACTCCCGCAATCACAGGCCACCCCCGCTGCTCTGACGGGCAGTCGTCGTTGAATGGACTGCCGCTGTTTCCGACGATTCGGGAACCGGCTGTCCGGACTCGCGAGCCGCCCTGTTCTTCGCACGGCTGGTTCGGAATTCCGCAAGGATTTCCAAAGCTCCCTGCGATACGACTTTCGTCGCCTCCGTGAAGACCGGCCCCTCCGGAGTACCGGACGCTCCTGGCAGGCACGCCAAGCCGTCCTGAAATCGAACGACCCTGACTTCCATCGGCAGAAACCGGACGTCCGACGACGGATCCTGAACAAGCAGCCAGGACCGGGCGTCCAGATCAACGACAGCCGACGCCGGTACGCTGACCATCGGCACCGGATCCGGCAGAGTTACCGTCGCTGTGACAAACTGACCGGCTCGCAAATTGCCCTCCGAATTGTCCACCCAGCCCATCACCAGCCCGGTATGCTGCACGGGGTCAATCAGGCTGCCGATACGGTCAAAGGAACCGTGGATCGGCCCGGACAGTGCGTCGCCGCGCAGACGGATGTCCCATTTTCGATCCGACGGGGCCAGCCGCTGCAGCGTCGTAAGATCCTCTTCGTACGCAAAAGCGCGGACGTCAAGATGGCTCAGGTCGGCAACGCGAAACAATGTGTCCTCGACGTCTACCAGCGTTCCCGCGGCGAAGTTCTTTTCGACGATTGTCCCGGTAATTGGAGAACGAATCTCCACGCGAGCCCACTGGTCGACACTGTTGTCGGTGAGTTCCTGCTGCGTCGTTTTTCCCCGCCGGAAGTCGCGATCAAGTCGCTGCGAAGCTTCACAACTTCCTCCGTCGGCAACTGCCATGCGCGGAGCGTTTTTTCGATTCGCTCAACAGCGATCTCATCTTCGCGGACGCGGCGTTCGGCTTCCCGCAATGTGCCGATCGGCACGGAATCCCGAGCCTGATTCAGACGAGTAAGCGTTTCGCGGTCAAAATCCAGATGCGCCAATGTGGCCGCGTATTCGCTTTTCTTTTCGCCAAGTTCACGACTCCAGACGACTGCCAGCAACTCCCCCCGCTGAACGGCGTCACCGAAACGCAGAGGACGAACGGCTTTGTCGCTTCCGGCTCCGTGCGGATCGGTATCCGGGACTTCACGGACCTCGACGATTTCGCCGGCAAATCGAGTTCGCACAATGGCGTAGTCATCCGGATCCAGAAACAGCACGCCGTCCATTGAGAGTGTTCTGGCCGGAGCTGTCGGGTGGACACCGACAACTTCCAGCCCGATGTCAACCCAGCATTCTTTTCCGACGGATACAGCATTCCGGCCATCGTCAGAAATGACGATTGCCGGTGGCGCCGGCGGTTCCTGATACTTCTGTTCCTTCCTGTCTTGATGTTCCTGCCACAACCGGACCCCGCGGGGAACAAAGATCGCGGGAAGTATCAGAGCACCGCTGATGACAGTCACTGCCACCGCAATGCCTGCCAGGCGCGAGACCCACTTCCAGCTCCTGGCTTGCCCGGACGCCCTCCTGAATTCCGGAGTGGATTCAGTCATGAACCATCTGCCTGTCTTGATTCGTTGAAATTGACTTGCGTAACGTTTTCGAGCAGGAATGCTGATTTGAGCAGGAATACGGGGCGGGACTTCGCTGCGTTCTGCTGACGATTTCCTGCTGCGGAGGCAGGTTTCCCGTGCAACCAGAGACGTCCGGAATTCCGTCAGCTGAGCCGATCAGGCTCACAGCGACAACCTTTGCGAATTCGTTCCAATCCTGATTGTCGGTACAGTGATCATCAGCCGGTGCAAATGTCGGCATCGGCGATTGCTGCATGTTGTGTGCCACGTCCCGCCTGCGATTGCCGATTTGCGAAGTTCTCGGCAAATGTCATGCTGCCTCAGATGCCCACTGGTCTCGGTGGCATTCACTGACGGCGGGCTCAGCGGCGGCGGCGTATTCCCGGAGCGGCGAATTCCCTGCCACACTGGTCAACAACTCGCCACCTCACCGGCGATGGCTCATGCGGTGAGCCTGCCCATGGATCCGCGGAGTGGTGCCATTGAAGCGGCAGCGGCAGTGCTTCCGCTGACAGGCGCCGGATGTTTCCTGTTCCGATCGCAGCGACGGAACGGACCATGCGGCTCAATCCGGTTGGCCGACCTGTTACGGTCAACCGCTGACATCTGCAGCACACAGATCGGTTGCTCCGACAATACCGACGGGAGTGTGTCCGCCGCAGTGTCGGCAATGCGACCGTTCGGCAGGGAGGCCGAGGTAATGCTGAAGAATTTCGTTCGGGTCAACACCGGTATCCTGGCAGTTCTGCTCACGATCACCGGAGTGGCCGGCTGCAAAAGCGTCGTGCAGTGCTGCACAGGCTGCTTCCTTGGCCGGTCGATGACTCCCGCTGACCTGACGTTCATTGAAGATGCAGAACCAGCTCCCGGCCGCACTGGAGATTTGACGCCCGCCGTTCCGCCCGCCGACGAACCCGTACCGGATGCGCCCGGATCGAATGATCGGGAACAGCCGTCGTCGCAGCTTGAGACGTCGCCCGTGCCGCTTAAGGAAGCGTCGCTTCAGGCGGACGTTTCCGAGTTCCTGCCAACGGAATCCGCTGACAATCATCAGCAGCAGGCGTCGGACGGTAAGCGGCAATTCAATATTCCTCCGGAACTTCCGGGGGCTGACTCGGCGCCGCTCAGAATGCCGCCGCTTGATGCCGGCATGTCCGCGGACGATCGCCGTTCGCTGGTCGCTTCGATGTTTCCGGACGTTGCTGAAGTTCAGAAGTCTGTCGCGCCCGGTGAAGGCGAACGAGTGACATTGGCGTGGCTGCAGCAAACGGGCCTGGAAAACAGTCCCGTGATCCGGCAGGCCGCAGCGGATGTGGAACAGGCTCGGGGCCAGGCCATTCAGTTGGGATTGTACCCCAATCCGACAGTTGGCTATGAGGGTGACACGATCGGCACGGGACGCACCGCTGGCTACAACGGACTGTTCTTCTCTCAGGAATTCGTGACGGCCGACAAGCTGGTGCTCGCTCGAAACTCCGCCATGATGGAAATGCAGGCGACGGAAGCGGAGCTTCGAAAAGCGCGCGTCACGCTCGCGACAAACATCCGGCAGGGCTACTTCCAGGCACTGGTGGCTCAGGAAAAGGTAGTCTTCTCCCGCGCCATCGCAAGGCTCAGCGACGAAGTGTTCCAGGCACAGATTGATCTGGTTTCGGCCGGTGAAGCAGCCGCCTATGAACCGCTGCAGCTTCGCGTGTTTGCCGTGCAGTCACGAAACAATGTCATTCAGGCGCAGAACGAACTCGAAGCCGCCTGGCGACGACTGGCCGCCGCAATCGGAATGCCGCACCTTCCGCGCCGAAGTGTCGCCGGTTCCGTACAACTGCGGATTCCGGCGGTCGACTACGACCAGGCCGCGGCTGTGATGCTGGCGCGCCATACGGACCTTGCCGCAGCGCGGTGGCGCATTTCCGGAGCGAACTGCAATCTGCGGCTGCAACAGGTCACGCCCATTCCCAACGTCACGCTGTATGCGGCGTTTCAACACGACGACACGACGCCGCTGTCCGACTATTCCACCAACGTTCAGCTATCGGTTCCCGTGCCGCTGTTCGATCGAAATCAGGGCAACATTGCATCGGCCCACGGGCAACTCGTTCGAGCGAACAATGACCTGACCGATCAGCAAAACAAACTGATGTCGCGTCTTGCGGAAATCCACGCCCGAAGATCGTCGGCAGTCGTGATCGCGGAAAGCTATCGGACAGACCTGCTGCCCGATCAGGTGCGCGTGTACCGCGGCGTCTACGATCGTTACCGGCTGAATGGTGAATCAGCCGACTTTTCGCAACTTGTGATCGCCCAGCAGACGCTGTCTCAGGCTGTGACCAGCTACCTGGACGCGCTCAGTCAGTTGTGGAACGCGACGGTCGACATGGCAGAAGTTCTGCAGGTTGACGACATCGTCACGATGGATGGACTGGCTACTGGAACCTCGGAACAGCCTGTGCCATAAGGAACGGGACAGGCTGCGTTCCGAACACGGGTGCAGCGAGCTTCGAGATCCTGCCGGAAAATGCTTCGACGACGACGTCTACGGAGACATGCTTTCGGAACGGCTCGTCGCATAGTATTCATCAAAGTCGTCGTAGGTGCAGACATAACCTGGCTCGCGAGCACGAACTCGCTCTTCGTCCAGAGCCCGCAGCACGGCGTCCTGAATCTTCTGCCGACATTCCGAATTGATCGGGTGGGCGATGTCGGCGAACAGCCGCGAACGATTATCTCCGCCGGACGTTGCGCCGCTGGCGAATTCTGTTCTGGCACCGCAGTTCGAACAGTAGCGAGCCCGAATTTCGTTCTTCATGAAGCAGCGGTGGCATTTTTCAGTCAGCTTCCGACTGGGCATCGCCACAAACGGTCCCTTCTGACCGTTGATGATTTTCAGATCCCGCACCACGAATTCGCCGTCAAACGTAATCGAGCAGAAGCCCTGCAGTCGATCGTCGCCTTCGTCCATCAGTTTGATTCGTACTTCGGTGATTTCCACGTTGTGCGTCCTCTTGTTTATGCCGCTCGGTTGTTTCGAGCAATCGGGCCCGTCTGAAAGTTTTCCTAGACGGCCAGTTTTTCCAACTCGCCCAGAGGTCCCATAGAGTTTTATCAAGAAATGCGTAGTGGTTCGGGTAAATCACCAGCCACGTGAGGACAGTTGCTCAGGCCCACAGAATCTGCGGCAGCAGGCCGGTAACCATCTTCGTTCGGTTCGCCATCCTGACTGCATCGCGGTGTGAACCAACCGGAATGAAACAGGATGAGCCGCTTCCTGACATATACATCTGAACATTCAAAATGTCGCTTGCTCGCCGCAGCAGGTCCGCCAAGTCGTCGTTTTGAGCAGCGGCTGACTCTGTCAGCCGATTGAACGGGGTAATCGCGAACCGTCTTGAGAACCCGCCACGAAATTTTTCAACAATTTCATTTGCGCTGCGAAATTGCCCGAATTCCGAAACGCCCTGGAATACGTCAGAAGTGCGATTTCCCGACCGTGGCCGGACAGACACGAAGTAGAAACGCCCGCCGAGCGATATTTGTTCGACAGATTCACCGCGGCCCCGACAAATTGCGGCTCGGAATCCTGAAAGCAGGAAATTAACGTCACTGCCCAGCGTTTCCGCCAGGCGATGCAGTTCCGACAGTGGGAGATTCAGTTTCCAGAGCCGGTTGAGCGCCAGCAGCGTTGTTGCCGCGTTTCCGGAGCCGCCGCCAAGTCCGGACTCCGGCGGAATCCGTTTCGCGATCGTGATCGCGGCACCCTGATTCACGCCGTAGTGTTCCCGCAGGGCTTTGGCCGCCCGGAGAATCAGGTTGGATTCGTCGCGTGGAAACGCTTTCGCCAGCCGGACGTCCGTTCCCGTCGCAACGCTGAGCGAAACAGAATTTGACTCGGTGTTGCAAAACCGCATCACGTCCGTGAATTGAGTCCGCAGCATGACGGTTTCCAGATCATGGAAGCCGTCGGGACGCTTGCCGAGAACCTCCAGAAAGACGTTGATCTTCGACGGACTGCGAACGGTGAGTTGTTGGAGCATGCGAATTCTCAGATCCGTCATTCGTGACGGGCTCGCCGTGATCCTGTGAACCGACTCCGGTGCGGGCGATGCGGTTCGTCGAACCGACCAGTCGACAGCGCAGGACGTCGCGCTTTGAATATCTCGTCTGCGGCCGCTGTTCCGGAACGCAGCAACCTGCAGGGAGGTCTCTTGACTATTTGAACGCCTCGGAGTTTCTTTGTCGATCACTGCTGTGGCGGCTCGATCGCGCATCCAATCATCCGCGATGTGAATTGGGCCGGAGTGGCGTTCTGATGTTCGGGATTCCGTTATACTGGTCCCTGCTGCGGCCTGGCCGCGGCGATGACGGAATCCGCAGCCGGGCGATTCCTGAACTTCCGGGGTGTTGAATTGGGAACCGGGATCGGTCGGGAAGTTGACGATTCAGTCTTTTCGAAAAGCGGACCTCCCCGCAGAAGTGACCCAACTGCCTTCGCCCGCCGCCACACCCAGCATTTTCGTCTCACGACCTTGCGAAAGAAGCCGGATGAATCGTCCTGAAAAATCGAGCGGAGCCGCCCGCCGGAGACAAAACCCACCGTGGCTGCTGAAAGCGGGTCTGTTTGCAACAGCCACATTGCTGCTGGCGGGCACGGGCTGTGACAGCGAGACCACGACTTCCGGCCCATCGACCGCGGATGGTCCCGCGAAGTCGGTTGTCGCCGGAAAGGATGAAGCAGCAGAGTCGGCCAGTCCCGATGTGCCGGACGATGCTCCCGCGGGCGCTGCCGCCGACCGTCTTCCGGAGTTGTTTACCGCTCCGGAATTTGAACTGACCGACCAGAACGGAGGCGCGTTTGCATCGAGTGAACTGGAAGGTCGCGTCTGGATCGCGAATTTTGTTTTCACACGCTGTGCCTCGACCTGTCCGCGCCAGACTCAGGCCCTGGCGGAACTCCAGCGGCAGATACTCCGCTGGCCGGGCGGTGACCGGGTACGGCTTCTGAGCTTTTCCGTCGATCCCGAATTCGATACCCCGCAGGTGCTTCGGGAATACGCAGAACGCTACGGCGCCGATCAGAATCAGTGGAAGTTCCTGACGGGTTCGCGGGCGGACATCTGGTCAATCAGCGGCGATGGATTCAAGCTGCCGGTCAGCGAAGCCGCGGCCGATTCCGCGATGCCGATCACGCACAGTCCGCGGTTCATCCTGGTCGACGCGCGGGGGAAAGTCCGGGGTTTCTACGATTCGCAGTCGGCCGACGAAATCCGGCAGCTTCGACACCACCTGCGGAAACTGCTTTCCGAAGACAGCGGCGATCCGGATCAGGTTACTCACGTCGGCGTGCCGCCCGATGTGTTCGACCCTGACTGGCTGGAGTCTCGGCGCGCAGAGCAACTGGCGACCGCCGACGAAAGCAACGTTTTCAAGGGCTTCCATCTTACGGACCGCGTGGAAGATAGTGGCATCACGTTCGTCAGCCACGCCACGATGGATGCCGGCAAGTTCTGGAAGCCGAATCACTACGATCACGGGAACGGTCTGGCGGTTGCCGACGTTGACGGCGACGGCAGGAAGGATGTGTATTTCGTCAGCCAGGTGGGTCCGAACGAACTGTGGCGAAATCTCGGAAACGGCAGGTTCGAGAACATCACGGCCGAGGCTGATGTGGCCCTGGAACAGCGCATCAGCATCAGCGCGTCCTTTGCTGATACCGACAACGACGGCGATCAGGATCTGATGGTGACGACCGTCCGCCACGGCAATGTGTTCTTCGAAAACGATGGTTCCGGAAATTTCCGGGATGCAACGGAAGATTCCGGTCTGAGCTACACGGGGCATTCCTCGTCGGTGGAGTTCTTTGACTACGATCGAGACGGCCTGCTGGACGTGTTTCTGACCAACGTCGGTGTGTACACGACCGACGAAGTTGCATGGAACGGCGATCCCGATCAGCAGCAGTACCCGTATTTCGTGGGAATCAGGGATGCATTCGGAGGCCACTTGTTCCCGTCAAAGTCGGAACGCAGCATTCTGTACCGAAACCTTGGAGAAAACCGGTTTCAGGACGTTTCGGAGGAAACCGGACTTGTCGATGTGTCCTGGTCGGGCGATGCCACGCCGCTGGATGTCAACGGTGACGGCTGGACCGATCTGTATCTGACAAGCATGCAGGGAAACGACGAGTACTACGAAAACGTCGAAGGACAGCGGTTTGAACGAAGAAGCCGCGAGGTCTTCCCGAAGACTCCCTGGGGCGCGATGGGAGTCAAGTCCTTCGATTACAACAACGACGGCCGCATGGACCTGCTGATCACCGACATGCACTCCGACATGTGGGAGCTGTCGAAGAACATTCTGGGATCGGACGAGAAACTGCGGCCCGGCGACACCGTGATGCCTGAGTCCTATCTGAAGACAGACGGCCACAGCATCTTCGGCAACGCACTGTTCAGAAACGAAGGCGACGGCGTGTTCCGCGATGTGGCTCTGGAAACAAATACGGAAAACTTCTGGCCGTGGGGAGTCAGTGTCGGCGACCTGAACGCGGACGGATTTCAGGATGTCCTGATGTGTTCGTGCATGAATCTTCCGTTTCGCTATCACGTAAATTCACTGCTGCTGAACGACGCCGGCGAACGCTTCGTCGATGCTGAATTCATCGTGGGAATTGAACCGCGCCGCGATGGTCGCACGGCCGCTGTCTGGTATGAACTGGACTGTTCGGGAGCCGACGCGGATCACGACATGTGCCGCGACCGTACCGGCCGAGTTGTCGTCTGGGGAGCGCTGGGAACCCGGTCGGCCGCGATCTTTGATCTGGACGACGACGGCGACCTGGACATCGTGACGAACGATTTCAATTCTCAGCCGATGGTGCTGATCAGCGACCTGAGCACTGCAAATCCGGACCGGAGCTACCTGGCGATTGATCTGCAGGGGACGAAATCCAATCGCAATGGTCTGGGTGCTCGTGTGCAGGTTACTGTGTCAAACCGCGTGTTGACGCAGGTGCAGGACGGACAGTCGGGCTATCTTTCGCAGAGTGTGCTGCCGCTGTATTTCGGTCTGGACGGCAGCGATGTCGTGGATGAAATCGCGATCGAATGGCCGTCGGGCACGCGTCAGGTGGTTCCCGGCCCCGTTTCGGTGAACCAGCAACTGACGATTCAGGAAACGCCGTAGCAGATTCCTGCCAATGAAGATCTATCACAATCCGAAGTGTACGAAGAGCCGACAAACGCTGGCGCTGCTGCGGGAGCATGGCGTTGAACCCGATGTCGTCGAATACCTGAAGACGCCGCCTTCTGAAACGGAACTGGATGGCATCCTGAAATCGCTTGGTCTGCAGCCGGCTGAACTGGCGAGAAAAAAGGAAGCCCGCGACACCGGTCTGGATCTGCAGTCGATGAGCCGCCGGGAAGCAATTGCCGCAATGGTGGCGCACCCCGGAGTTATCGAACGGCCGATTGTTGTGTCCGGTCGAAAAGCGGTCATCGGACGACCGCCGGAAGCTGTGCTGGCACTGCTGGAATAAGCCGGAGATCTCGGGCGATGCGTTACACCGTCTTCGTGCTGCTGGTCGCGGCGTCGGGGCTGGCAGTCTTCTGGCCCCGTCTGAATTTCAGCGTCGATCCGTTCGTCAGCGGAAAGCCGGTCCTTCCGTGGCTGGTGGTGACCGCCATGCTGGCGATCGGAAGTCTGTTGCCGGCTGATGAAGTTCAACAGATCCTCCGGCGCTGGCCGGAAGTGGTTGGCGGGACGGCTGCGCAATACACGCTGATGCCTCTGCTGGCGTTTCTGTCAGTGCGAATCTTTCAATTCGACGATGACCTGGCGGCGGGTGTGATGATCGCTGGCTGCGTTCCTGGTGCGATGGCGTCCAACGTGCTGACTCTGCAGGCACGTGGAAACGTCAGCTATTCCGTCAGTCTGACAACGTTAGCCACATTGCTGTCACCGATTGTCGTGCCGCTGGCTTTGGGCCTGACGATTGGATCAACCCAGGGGTACGACGGCACAAAAGCCATCGTGACTTTGCTTTGGCAGGTGGTGCTGCCGGTTACTGCAGGTTACCTGCTGAGCCGCTGCGTTCCCGTCTGGCACAGGGCAACGAATGCCGCCGGAACGTACATTGCCAATGCCGCGATTCTGGCGATCATCGCGGTTGTTGTCGGCCTGCAGAGGGACGCCCTGGTGAATGTCAGCGCATCGCTGCTGACTGCATTGCTGCTGCTGAACCTGCTCGGGTACGCGGGAGGATTCCTTGCTGGTCACAGCATGAAACTTCCCGGCGATATGCGTCGCGCCCTGACGCTGGAAGTCGGGATGCAGAACGCCGGGGTCGGCAGTGTGCTGGCCGTGCAGATTTTCGGCAGCGATTCGCGAGCGGCCATTCCCTGCGCGCTCTACACATTTGGCTGCATGTTCACCGGTACAGTGCTGGCAACGCTGTGGCGAGGCGTGCCGATTAAACATTGCTCACAGCCGCCGGATTCAGGCTGAGCGTGCTTGCGAGTCCCCCGGGTCAAAACTACTTTCCCCGCGTCCGTAGTTCCACGACCCAGTTTCCGAATAGGGGGATGACACCATGAAACTTCGACTGGTCACTCTGGTCCTGGCAGCCGTTCTGGGAATGACGGCGGCGAATGCCTCGTCAGTCAGCGTGGCGCCACCGACTTCGGCGGTGATTCATGCGACTTCCGTGACACAGCCACTGGCCCGATCCGGCATCACGCTGGCTCAGTCGGACAACGGCGAATCCGGCGGTTCAACGCGGATTCGGACGCGCGGCCTGTTCAAACTGGTTGCACTGGTGGTTGTGGGACTGGCGGCTGCCGGCCGGTTCATCATGAAGATGTTCACCGGCGGCGGGGAGAAAGGCGGCGATGGAGATGACGCCGATGACGCTGCGTAGACGACGTTGTTGATCGCGGAGTTCCACCCGAAAACGTCAATGTCCCTGTCGGCACAGCGACAGGGACATTTTTCTGCGCTGGCGATCTATCGATTCACGGAAACCAGCACGGCTTCCTGATACCGCCGGAAGGACAGCGTCTTCAGCCGACCGCTGTTCGCAGCGGTGTCCCAGCGACGAATCAGGCGTCGGTCGGTGTCATCCAGGTTTTGCTGGAAACGGTGCTCCGCGCGAAGAATGCGATCATCGTCCGGGCGCAGATCAAGTTCGACGACAACGGGCATCTGACCTTCGATTTCTCTCAGCCTGGCATTGAGCGCCATTCGCGGTTCCGGAAAGTTGCTGGAAGGATGCAGGACACTGTTCAGTCTCGCTGTCCAGTCGCAATAGGTCAGATACCGCTGTCGCTGTTCTTCGTCGTCCCAGGGCCTGACGGAGACACTGTATTTCCACGACGGCGACAGCATCTGCAGAGTCTGGCTGCGGGCGTCGAATCGCGATTCGAACTCGGGGTGAAGCTGAAACCGCAGACGCCGGGCCGTTCGCGCCGCGTCGGGATCTCCGGCCTGCTGCAGTTCGGTGATGTATTTCTCGGCGTTTGGCTCGCGAGTTCCCATCAGATGGCCGATTTCGTCAAAGTCGACGGTTGTCACCAGCGAGCGTGACTGATTCAGGATTGTGAATCGCCGTGCCGTTGGATCGTAGATCACGACTTCGTCGGCGTTTTCCACGTAGTCGTAGACTCGCCCGTTGTGAAAAAGTGACAGGCTGCTGGACAGCAGCCGCGGCTGCCCGTCCGTCCGGCCGACGTTTGCGTCGTAGATCTGCGTGACAACATGCAGGCCCTGAGCCCACGTGATGGAATCCGCAGTCAGGCAGACAGCGGCAAGAAACAGCAGCATTCGAAGCGGCATGGCACTCTCCGCAATACAGCAGGCTCACGCCGGTCAAGCGCGGCGGCAATCAGGCAACGGGAAGTGCGGCAGAATAGGCTCGCTTCTGAAGGGGCAACAATTGGAATGCCGCCGGGAAAGCCGGTACTGCGATGAACCGTCGTCCGGGCGTCGCGCCGACCGGCGGTCATGCGCCGAATCGTGCTGCGATCAGCGGAATCCGCCGAACGGCGCCCGGTCGGCGTTTGGTGCCGGAGGTCCGGGCAGCACGTTTCCCGAAATGATGTGTGGCGGTGACCGGTCAGATCCCCAGATTCGCCAGGCCGTCGCTGAGTCGTTCCAGCAGATTGCCGATCTTCGGATGATTCGCTTCGAACTCGAAGACCATATCGCGCAGGCGAGAGGAATACGTCGCGGCTTCGCTCGAACGTTCGCCTTCACCGGACAGCAGACGCTGAATGTCCTCCGTGACACGACTTAGCATCTCGCGCGTTGAGTCATCGACTTCCCGGGTGCTCGACAATTCTTCGTGCAACGCCTGCAGCGCGGTTTGCAACTCGTCAGCGTTCATTGTTGATGACCTCATTGTGCGTATGCCGCGACGCAGCGCCGAACCGACGGCATGCTCAGCGAATCATTGCGGCGCTGCGCCATTTCCGGAAGGTGAAATGTAACAGAGTGCCGGGTCGACAAAAACGCGTCGGCCGATCAGCTCGGCGTTTTGACACGTGCGCCGATGGTCGGGCACCGGAAGTCGACAGGCACTCCCGCCGGTTGCCTGCAGCGCTATTCCGATTTCGGTTCTTCGTGCGTAGCAGGCTGTACTCCCGCGTCCTGCTGTGCACTGCGGGCGTTTGCAAGCTGCTGTTCCAGAACCGCCGGGTGAACGAAGGCATGTGTGTCGGCGACGGTTAACGCTCTGGCTTCCATGTCAGCGGCAGTCGGCCGCCGCTTGAAGGGCATCTTCAGACGCAGCCCGGCAAACCTGGGTGTCTTGTAGATGGAACCGCGCTGCAGCGGTCCGGCTCCCAGCAGCCAACTGTCTTTGGCGTCTGCGCGAGCGACCGCGGATCCGGACTGCCACACGGGTGTGCCGGTTTCGCGATGATAGGCGAAGGCCACGATCTTCGTCGTTGATGTGGCCGCGTTGCGTTTGCCGACGGAGATTTCAGGGATCGTCGGTACGCCGGGAACTCCCGTCACAGCGTTCGCCGCCGTGGCCAGAGCGTTGCTGGCCGGAATTCCGTACGTCACTTCCAGCGCGTCCAGTCCCAATGCGCCCACGCGAGCTTCCAGGACGTAGTCGGCCGCTTCAAGGCTGGTCTGCAGCAGGCAGCCTGACGTGATCAGCTTCTGCCGCAGCGAGCTGATGATGTAGTCAGAATTGACGAACACGTCGCCCTTGACCGGCTGGATGTACCTGGCATCGAGGTAGACTTTTCGATTCGCGAAGACGCTGAAGTCGATCAAATCGACAGACC
Source organism: Planctomycetaceae bacterium (assembly GCA_041398785.1). Taxonomy (NCBI): domain Bacteria; kingdom Pseudomonadati; phylum Planctomycetota; class Planctomycetia; order Planctomycetales; family Planctomycetaceae; species Planctomycetaceae bacterium. The sequence goes on from JAWKUA010000006.1 coordinate 138,892, forward strand.
GATCCACAGAATCCGACAGCAGCAACTGCTCCGTGCCGGCGCGCTGCTGAGTCGTGCCGCAACCGCATATCAGAGCGGTCAGCAGCCCGATCCGGCAGACGAATCGCAGATTTCGACGAGTGAATGGCGTCACGAGTAGCGGCGGGAATGTGGAATGCGCTGGCCCGAAATTGGCAAGCCGGGTGAGAAACAGGCAGGCTCGCGGCAGGACTGGCAGTTTAGACGCCGCTGTGATGGCCGCACGTGCGTTGTTTCACGGTTTCCCGCGCCAGAAACGACGAACACCCTTTCAACGAACATTCTGCGGCAGAAACTGCCGGTGTCGCACAGAGTTCACCCGTTTTGGCTTCCGGCTGACGACGCAAAGCCACGTCTTGCGAGCGACCGGGGACTACCTCTTCAACTTCGCGACAGCCTGCGGCGATGCCGCGTCAGGGGGCGACGGCTGCCTGCTGCCGAATGACGCCGGTCGACTGCAGCAGGCTGGTCAGATCCAGCTTCGAATACGGCTGTTCCGCCGCCGGTTTCGAATGGCTGGCGTTGGCGACGTACAGAATGCCTTTCTGAGGAACGAACAACACGTTGTGCAGGTTCGATTGCATGGCGACCGGCCGGCTCATCAGCCACTGACCGATTTCCGCGTCGATCTGACCGTGCTTTTCGATGACGCGGCTTCGCAGCGTTTCCAGGCGGCTGCCGGCGGACAGGACAACCGAGTCGGGGATTCCGTCGCCAAGGCGTTCGTGACGCTGGCCGGGCTGAATGAATTCAATGGATTCGGGCAGAGCCGCGACTCCCACGGCGCGGTTCGTCTTGCCGTCCGCGAAGACGTAGTAGTACTCGCAGGTTCGAGGGCTGACCGTCCATAACTGCATGACCTGATCGAGCGTTGAACATTCTTCCAGCGCGCGTCGCATCAGCGTGGCCATCGGGACGCCGTCCCAGTTTCCTTCGCCGCGGCCGCCCATTTCGCCCAGTGAAATCGCACGAGCGTTCATTCCGCTGACGCTGCCGATAAACGCGGCATAACCGACGTTGGCAAACGGGATGTGACCCTCGGGATTCACGATGAATGTCGTCGCGGCATCCTGCAGGCCGATCGTGGTCATGTAGTCCAAAACGCGACCGTGATACAGCGTGCCATCCTTCGTCGCGCTGCCGAAGACAGCGAATCCGGAACAATGGAACATCTCCGGAAACACGTTCAGGATCTCCAGAGTCTCCGGCGGAAGTTCCAGAGCCGCCGCCAGAGCGCGCGTTTCCTGCTTGTGCCGCTCGGGAATGTGGGGCGACAGCCGAGCGTACGCGTCTTCGATGTCATGCCGGAACCAATGGCCGGTGCGAATGGCATGCGCCGTGCCGAAGGTGTAAAGCACACTCTCGATGCACCGCATGGCTTCGGGTTTCAGAAGCTGTCCGTGAGCCGTGCCGATTTGTTCCGGCGTACCGTCCAGAATGGCCACTCGCTGGCCGTCAATCCAGCGAAGTTCACCGTGCGGAACTCTGCGACCCTGCTGCGGCGGGTTCTTCAGAATCGCCGACGGAGCCAGGATTTCTGTCGCTCGATGCACGCCTCGCAGCAGCGTGCGTTCCAGTTCCGTGCGCGGAATTTCCACCGTCTCCAGATTCGCGGGAACCGCCTCGGCAGCGTCTGCAGTGTCGGAGAGAGTCAGGTGCGCCGTTCCAAAATCGCCGGTTACGATCAGTTCGCCTGGCGCTGGAAACCGAATCGGGCTGGCTTCCGTCAGCACCCACTGATTGCTCGCCGGATCACGCTGTGCTTTCAGAGTCTTCCTGCCAAGTTCGATCAGCGGGTCGAGGAACTCCGGCTGGATGGCGGACACGATTGTCAGCCCGGCGATGGCCTCCGACTGAGGACTGATGAGCCGGGCTGTGAGATCCTTCGGGCTGAGCCGGACGCTGTCGTCAACCGCCCCGTGACCGACAATCGCGACGTGGTGCAGCGGCAGGATCATGGCTGTGGAATCGGCACGACGACGTATCTCGACGGCGTATTCGGCATGTGTCAAAGCGAGGTCGAACGATTCGTCATCAATCCGTGCCAGCTTCAACTGCACGGGCTGCGGCTGTCCGTTGATTTTGATCTGTAGTTCGCCGGTCAGGGTAAACGTTGTCTGAGTCCCGGACACTAATTTCGCGAAAGGCCGCAGACCATCGGTCAGCGATACCGCGGAAGCCGGCACGGAGTCCGCGATGACAGGATTTGAAAGTGCGCAACAGGCGGCCAGGACAAGGACGAAGCGGCAGTTTCGGATCATGACGAACCTTTTTCGGAAGTGTGACGCGCGGGCCGGAAGCTCGACGCTTCGCGCGCCGTGCATCCTATCCGAACGATTGACCGACCGTCACCATCCAAATATCGCAATGCCTATGGGACCGCGAAACGGGACCGGCCCCCTGCGATTTCCCGGTATCGAATCAACACACCCGGACTGCCGCAACCAGCCTGTCAGGCCTTCGCTAAGGCGAGCGGACCGATTGCGTTGGCCGTCATTGTCAGGCGGTCGGGAATCTCGTCTTGCGGTACCGGGATGGAATTTCGATGCTTCGCGCACTGCGGGTCTCAATGGTTGATGCCACGATCAGTCAACAGGGCGAATTGTCAGGCGGGAGCAGTGCCTCAATGGCGGACAAATTTCTGGACTGCAGGGGTATGAACTGTCCGATGCCGATCGTTGCGATCACCCGAACGGTCAAGTCCATGAGCAACGGTCAGCGGCTTGAAGTTCACGCGACGGATCTGGCGTTTCGGATGGATCTGGAAGCGTGGGTGCGGCGAACGGGTCACCGGCTGGAATCGTTCGAAGAGGGCGAAGTGCAGCGGGCCGTTGTCGAAATCAGCTCGCCCGATCCAACAGCGTAAACAGGAGACTCGGTATGGAAACTGCCAAACACGTTGTTGTGGTGCTGACAACCGGCAAGTCCGACAACGGAAAGAACGCGACCCTGGCCTTTAGCTGCGCTTTGTCCGCGCAGGCACTGGGGCAGCCCACAACGGTGTTTCTGACCAGCGACGGAGCTGTCTGGGGCTACACCGGAAGCGCCGACGGAATCACCGTTCAGGGTTTTTCGCCGCTGCAGTCGCTGATCCGGCAGTTCCTGGAAGCTGACGGACGGATTCTGCTGTGTTCCGTCTGCCACCGGACGTGTGGTGTGGGCGGTCCGGGCATCGAACCTCCCATCGAAAAACTGCCGGAAGTCGCCATCGCCGGCTTCACGTCGATGGTGGAGCTTGCAATTCAGGGCGTCTGCATTTCGTTTTGAAACGGCGAACTGCTCATTTCGCGCTCGTCGCACCGGCGCCGTGCTGTTGCATTTCGATGCCCGACGAACAGGCCACCGGCTGACCGCTGCGCCATTGTTCCACCGCTTCCTTCGATACGGGATGACCGATGTAGTAGCCCTGAGCGATGTCGCAGCCGGCTCTGGCCAGCAGTTCCAGTTGCTCGGCGGTTTCGACTCCTTCGGCGACAACTGTCAGATCCAGTCCGTGTCCCAGGGAAATGATGGAATCGGCAATGGCCGCGCAGTTGCGATCCTGAGTGATTTCCGAGACGAACGAACGGTCAATCTTGACGGTGTGAATTCGGAAGAACCGCAGGTAGCTCAGCGACGAGTACCCCGTGCCGAAGTCGTCGATGGCGATGCGGAAACCGGCTTCCACCAGTCGATCGATGGTCGCGATCGCGTGGCCGATGTCTTCGACCATCGCGTTTTCCGTGATTTCCAGTTCCAGCCATTCCGGTCTGCCGTCGTACTCCGCCAGCAGTTCCAGCAGCCGTTCAACAAACCGGACCGAACGAAGTTGCTGCGGTGAAATGTTGACGGCGACCGGGAAGAGGTCGAGACCGCGATCCGCCCAGTCACGGCACGCTTCCAGCGCTTTGGCAATAACGAACTCACCCAGTTGCAGAATGACGCCGGATTGTTCGGCGATCGGAATGAACTCCGCGGGAGAAACGCTGCTGCCGTCAGGGCGGTTCCAGCGGGCGAGCGCTTCGCAGCCTCGGGGAGCTCCCGTCTTCGCGCAGGCTTTCGGCTGGTAGACCAGCGAGATTCCGCCTCCGTGCAGCACTCGGCGAAGTTCCGCCTGAAGAAAGTGCCGCTGGTCCGCTCGTTCCTGCATCTCCGGGGAAAAGCATCGGGCCTGGTTCTTTCCGGCGGCCTTGGCGGCATACATCGCAATGTCCGCGTTGGACATCAGCGTGTCGGCGTCTTCGCCGTGGATGGCGTAGGTTGCGATACCGATGCTGAGGCCGATCGTGATTTCGTTGTCGGCCACGGAGAACGGTTCCTGAATCGCGGCAATCAGCCGCTGCACGGACTGTTCCACCGAATCATCATGAGCCCGCCGCTGCGGAAACACGGCGGCGAATTCGTCGCCGCCGAATCGGGCGATGAATGCCTGACTTCCGATCGTTTCGGAAAGCCGGTTGCCCACAGCGATCAGCAACTGGTCGCCGATGCCGTGCCCCAGCGAATCATTGACACTCTTGAATTCATCCAGATCCATAAAGCAGACGGAAAATGCACACGGACGGCTGGCCTGGTCGCGGATCAGGTCATCGACGTACTGGCGAAAGAACCGGCGGTTCGGCAGGCTGGTCAGGTTGTCGTGAAGCGCCTGAACCTTCAGTTGCCGCTGGGAATTTTCGAGCTGCGTGACATCGGAAAACAGCGCGATAATCTGGTCCTGGCAGCCATCCGCCGCTTCGTTGCGACTCAGCGACAGCCAATACCACTGCTGGCGTCCTCCCGGAAGATCAGCGCTGATCTTGCCCGACCAGGGAGAACCCATTGACACACGAACAAGCTCGTTGGCCAGATCGTCGATGCTCAGGTCGACGACGCTGGACAGTTGCCGGCCGGTCAGGTCTCCGCAGTTGAACATTTCTGCCAGTCGCGGATTGGCTTCCACGATCCGGCCGTCTCGCGTCATGATGGCGACGCCTTCCGCCGCGTTGTTGAACACGCTGGCCAGCAGACTGAGCCGCTTCTGGTGTTCGCGTTCCAGAGTGATGTCGCGCGAGACGCCGACAACGTAGGCATCACCGCCGCCGGACACGGCGTCGTCAAACACCGAACGGCGGATCGCGTGAATTCGTGTCGCTCCGTTGGCCAGCCGCTGAGTGCGCTCCTCCTGAGTCGTCACGCGTGCCTGGAACGCCGCCTGTTCCGATTCCCTGATCCGTCGTCCCTGCTCACCCGGAAAGATTTCTTCGAAATCACGTCCCAGAACTTCGTCGCGATCGAGTTCGAATGACCGGCAGTAGGAATCATTGGCAACCACCAGCCTCTGCCGCTGATCGCTGACATACAGCGGGTCCGGAACGGCATTGATGATGTTGTTCAGGAAGTCGCGGTGGCGGCGAAGTTCCCCTTCAAAATTCTTGCGAGTGGTGATGTCGCAAACCGTCGCCAGAATGTGCCGATCATCCTGCATCAGAAAACCGGTCATCTTGATTTCACACCACACCAGACGACCGTCTTCACGGCGACAGGCGACTTCAACGGTCCCCGTACTTCCGTCCATCGCCGACTGATAGACGCCATTCAGCTCACGGAACGCATCGGCACCGCCTTCAAGCCGGTCCGACGTCAGCGGGACCGGCCAGCTTCCCACGAGTTCGGACTTCCGGCAGCCGAACAGCAAAACGGCATTGTCGTTGCAGGAAACGCAAACGCCGTCGTGCAGGATCAGCACCGCGTCATTCGTCCGCGCGAAGATGGTGTCGGCAAGTTGCTGAGTATCGCAGGCGGCCTGTTCCGCGGCGGCTCGTGCTTCGTTCAGGCTCTGCTTTGTCTGCTCAAGCTCGTCGATGACTTCGGCCGAATACACCAGCGCGTCCGCCTGAGCTCGCGCCAGAGCCTCCGACCGCGTTTCGGTCACCCGCAGGTCGCGAACCGTCTGATTGGCGGCCTGACAAAGCAGGTCGAACTCCCGCCACACTTCGAAACCCGCGTCCGAATCCACAGACTGCGGAAGCTGCAGTTCCAGCAGCCGACCGAAACTCTCCACCCGGCTCGTCAGTTGAGCGGCCGCCTGTTCGTCACCGCGCAGTGTCCCTTCGTCCGCCGCATCGATTACGGCGGGCAGTGATGCACTGGCCGGCGACAGAGTGTGACGCGTCATGGGGCTTGAATCGCTGGTCGGCGGAAACTGGAACGTCGGTTGAACCGGAATCAATCCGAACAGGCGCCCGCCGGAAGGATCGCAGCGGCTGGTCTTCCGGCGGAACGCCCGGGTAGTCAGGAAATTTGCGATGGATGATCGGGAACAACGAGCCTCAGATGAACAGTGTGGTGTTGGCGTGAGTGGTCATTTCCGCGAAGGTGGCGACTCCGCAGAAACCAAGATCCGGATAGTCAATCAGTTCTTCGCGCTGGATGCCCATCAGTTTCATGGACATTTCACAGACATTGATCCGGACGCCAAGATCCGCGGCCGCCTGAATCAGAGTTTCCAGATCCGCGATATTCTTGTTTCGCATTTCACGGTCCATCAGCAGTCGCCCGGCGCCGCACATGTCCAGTTGCGACAGTCGGGTGGCGCGAAGTCCTTTCGGAAGCATCCAGCCGAAGCACCATTCAATGATTGACTTGTTCGGCCGCTGGGGAGCCGGCTTGCGCAGTGCCGCTGTTGACCAGAACGTGAAGAACATGGACACGTCGACTCCGCACGACGCGGCGCCCGTGGCCATTACGAACGCGGCCAGCAGTCTGTCCCGGCTGCCTTCAAAGACCAGCAGGTTCATCCTGTTCGGATCAGGAGCCGTCTTCCATCGCGATTCCATGGCCGCGACGCGAGCCTGAAGCTGGCGCAGGTCATGCTCATCCGGATGCGGCTGCTGTTGCACAGGCCGGTGACGAACGGAGGGCGATGTCGCGGAGGCCGCGTCGGCGACGGCAATGGTAGTGTTAATGTCAGTGTTCATTTGGGCTGTGGGCAGGTTTCCCCGCCATCGCGGGAAGCTGTGTGGGAATGACGGAACATCGCCAAACCGTAGGCTTCCCGTTTTGCCCCGCATCGGAATCGTCGCGCGAAATGCGATTTCCGCGCGCGAACACCGTCCGGCGATTCTGCTTTTGCTGGTTATCAGCGTTCCGGAATCGCCTGCCGCGCGACTCACGCGACGACGCCAGCGCTGCGAGCATTTTTGGCGGGCAGCTTCGCAGTTGTCCGTCAGGTGGAAGAAAACCCGCAGCGTCCAAAGTTCAGCATTTCGAAGCCGAATGAGCGCAGTACGCCGACCCGCTTTCGGTGCGGATCGCCGGGTGAATCCCTGTCGAGCATGGCACCGCGGATCGGCCGCTTATTCACTGTTTTTTTCGCGACGATCCTCGATCGGGCGACTGGCCGCGATTTGATTGTCCTGCAGCGTCACATCGCCGACGCTGTCTTCGATCACGACACCGGTCGTCTGAGTCTGACTGCCTGCCGCTCGCGTGTCGCGAATCCGGTTGTTCTCGAACACCAGGCCATCGGTTTCCCCGCGAACACGAATGCCCGCCGCGGAACCCTTCGCGCCGTTGTCTTCGATGACGTTGTCCTTCAGGCGGTTTCGGTGTGCCGCCATGCCGAACGATTCGTTGCGGAAGTAGACTCCATCTTCACCGTTGCGAAGCACGTGATTGCGCTGCAGCAGGTTGTCGGAATCCTTGTGGCCGATCGAAATGCCGAAACGGCCGTTGCCGTCCAGGATGTTGTTTTCAAACAGCCCGTGCCGGACTCGCCAGCAAAGAAACAGGCCGTCGGTTCCGTTGCTTCGTGCTACGCAATCGCGCACGGTCGGTCTCTGTGATCCGCTGCCTGGATGAATTCCCAGTTCCGCGTTGCCTTCGCTGGTGCAGTCGGTCACCAGCACGTCGTTGGATTGCTGAAAGCTGATGCCATCGCCGTTGTAGTCGCGGACAAGACAATGCTGAATAATCGTTCCGAAACCGCGATATAGAAAAATGCCGGCTCCGCGACAGCCGTTCAGGTGGACGTTTTCCGATCGGTTTCCGTCGATCATCAGGTTCTCAACGCGAGCGTTCTCCAGGTCATAGCCGCTGACGACGGGAAACACGGTCGCCGCCTGCGCCTTGTTCTGAACCATGCAATCCGCCATCAGCGGTTTGTCGATCGAAAACGTGTTCCCGCTGCGGCCCGTGATTCTGGCCACGGTCGTGTGGAAGCCTCCTGCGCTCGAATCCCAGATCGCGACACCGCTGCCGATGGAAAAGCCGGCCGGATCCGTCACGGTAATCTGCTGTTCGCCGAAGTCGCCGTCGAGCGCCAGTGGCGCTGCAGTGCCGGCGGCTTTCTTCAGAATCGTCTTCTCAGGCGTGCCTCGGACCGTCACGTGCGATCGCAGATGCAGAGAATCGTGCATCAGAAATTCGCCAGGCCCGATTTCCACCGTTCCGCCGCCCAGCGCTGAGATGTAGTCGACAGCCGCCTGGAGCACGCGATTGTCAGTGCCATTCAGGTCGGCGTCCTGATGGCCGACGCGGATGACCGGCCGCTGTTCCATCCGGGAATGCATTTCCAGCGGCAGTTGCTGTTCGGTCGGCTGCGGAGCGACTTTGCTGCTGACATCTTCGCTCGACACCTGCCCGGCAGTTGTCAATGCCGCGACGCACACGAATGCAAGGAATCTTGATTTGCTCATTGTCGGCTGCCTTTCTGAAGCGACGGAATCGACGGCATTGTGACGAATTCCGCGTGAGGTCGGCAACCAGTTCGCCGGTCGCTCGACGACCTGCCGCGGGAAACTTTGTGCTCTGTCGGCCGAAACAGGACGATCGGTTTCCTCAGGCAGGCGCGGCCGGAACAGGGTCACTCCGGGCGGTGTCGCGTCCATTGCACGATGACGGGTGCAATTTCGGGATTTGACAGACAAAATGACTTCGAGCCACAATCTTCCCGTTATCCACGCGAATCTCCGACGGCCGCACGACGCCGTTCGATTCCGATCCTGCCTGCCCCGGGGCCACGCCATGCGTTTTCGACACGCTATTTCCCTGATCGTCATTTTCGTGACCTTTCTGTCGGCGGCCCGCATCCCGGCACAACTGCAGGGGAAACCGGCTGACCGTCCGATCGGTATCGGATACGCCCGGAACATCACGACGGAACGAGCTTTCAACTTCGCGAAGTCACTTGCCGCGCGTCTGGAAGTCGGCAAGCAGACGCTGGATCAGATTCCGGTCGACGAACTGGAAGAAATGAGTTCGAAGGCCGAGAACCCGATCAGCGGAGTCGCCTGGTACATGGTCACCGGGCTGATTCCCACGTTCGAGGCGGTTACCTTTCGGCAGGTTGTCGACGAAGCCGACGCAAAACGGATGCTGGACGTTCAGGTTCGACAGGGAGGAGAGAGAACGTCGCTGACAGGAGCGGACGGCAAGTACAAAGTCGTCAGGTCGTGGAGCTGGAAGAACGAACTTCCCGAAGGCCAGGATCCCCCGGAAATGAACTTCGGCGGTGACCGGCGAGGTTTTGTCAGAACATCCGAAGTGATTGAAGAGGACGGCAAACGCTATCACCAGCAGACTCAGACCTGGACACGAATGTATCGTTACGAAGACGGCTTTCTGTTCGAAGCCGATTTCGAAGAACTGCACACGATGCCTCTGCCGACCGCGGAGACCATTGTCGGCGGAGTCAGCACTGCCAATGATCTGGGCGGCGAAGCGTTTTCGGATCGCATTCCGCTGGGAATCAAGCAGCTTGCCTGGAACATGCTGAACGCCACGCTCAGCACGCAGTTGCAGCAGCGCGATGACGAAGGCCCGGAAACCTTCGACCTGCGCCGCAGCGCCGGTGAAGTGGGACTTGAAGCTGCACGAGCACTGATCTTTGATCTGGAAAGGGCCGAGGGCTGGCTGAGATTCGCAAACCAGGATTCCGACGTCATTCGCGGCGAACTGGTGATCGAGGCCCGCAGAAACAGCAGCCTTGGAAAAACGCTGGACGATCTTGCGTCAGTTCAAAGCCGGTTTGCTCCCATTCTGCACGACAAAGCCGCGGCCACAGTGCATCTCGGCGTACGGCTTCCCGAATCGACGCGACCGGTCTTCGACGCGACCGCTGCATGGCTTGCATTGACGGTAAAGGAAGATATCTCCGGTGATTCCGCGATGACCGACGCCGCTCAGCAACTCGGAACGACCCTGCGGGCCATCGGAACACACGGCAACGTCGAAGCCTTCGTCAAACTGGGCTGGACCGAACCTTCGGGCGGTGTCATCTACGGAGGACTGCAGGTCGACGACAATCCGCAGTTGCTGAAAAGCCTGCACCACATGCTGACCCATGTTCCAGGGACGCCCCCGGGAATTGGCGAACAGATTCAATTGGTCAGCATTGACGGGCGACAGTTCGTCCGTTTTCAGTTTCCCCCGGAGGTGCAGAAGTCATTTGAACGCGACGGAATTCCGCTGAAGCTGACTCACGCATATCTGGTGCACGAGAATTCCTGCCTGTGGATTGCCGTCGGCGGCGAATCGGCTTTCGAGATCATTCAGCAATCGGTCAAACGCACGGCTCAGGCGGGTATCGCAGCGAAAGCCAGCATGCTGACGTTTGAAGTTGATGCCGACCAATGGCTGTCGTATCCGCAGGACGACGAAACCGGAATTCCCGCTCTGCTGCTGTGGCTGGACGCGAATTCCAGTATGTTTCCGCCGGGACCTGCAGCCGGTGCGTTTGGCGGTGATGACAAGCCAACGCCGCTTCTGCAGAAGGTGTTCGACCTGGGGGGTTCGCGCGTGTTTCAATTTGTTGTCGATGCCGATCACAGCGGTCTGGTTGCCCGGCTGGATGTGGGTGAAGCCGTCGGCAATTACTATGTGGCCCGCATGATCGATATTCAGGATCGCATGATGCAGAGAAATCGTCGCCAGGCCGAAGAATCCATGAGGCGACAACGGGAGCTGCAGGAGCGTCTGAAGAAGGAAGGACAGCAACAACAGACGCAGGCGACGTCACCCGATGCCGGGTCGTAGATCACGGCCTGCGGATTGCATTCTGAAAAATTCCGGCGAGGCCCTCGCTGGTTCCCTGGTTTCCGTTGAGTCTCGTGATGCGGCTGTTTGCCGGAACGCAATTCGACCGTCCTCCCCGCTGCGAACGGTGCGGTGAACTTGAGGACGACTGCACCTGCCCGCCGCCGGAGCCCGTTCGGATTGCTCCGGAAAAGCAAACCGCCAGGCTTGCCGTCGAGAAACGCAAGCGCGGCAAGCTGGTGACCGTCATCCGCGGGCTCGATCCCGCGCAGAATGATCTTCCGTCGCTGCTCACGCGCCTGAAGTCCGCCTGCGGCGCCGGCGGGACGATTGCGGCCGATAACCTGGAGATTCAGGGCAGTCACATTGATCGCATTCGATCCGAGCTTCGCACGATCGGGTACCAGGTTAAGACGGGATGAAGGTTGCGGCGACAGGTTTGATTTCCAGGACCCGCATTTGCATACTTCCGGGTTCGCGATTCGCTCATCACCCGTAGGCCTGACACGGAAACTGCATCATGCGTGCTGCACAGCGTCGCTCAGTCGGTAGGCCATCGTGCCGCACTGGTTTCACACTTATCGAGCTGCTGGTGGTCATTTCCATCATTGCCGTGCTGATGGCTCTGATTCTGCCCGCCATCCAGAATGCTCGATCCGCCGCCCGCCGGACTCAGTGCCTGAATCGAATTCGTCAGGTGGGTCTGGCGATGCACGCGTACGCATCCAAACAGCCGGACAGCCAGTATCCGCCGTATGGAACCTGGGGAGACTGGCAGAACGCGGCCGGCGTGTGGCAGTCCGGCGGCTCGATCGGTGCTCAGATGAAAAGCTGGGTCGTCGATGTGCTGGCGGAACTCGGTCGACAGGACATCTTCGATCGCTGGGACCACGACGAAAAGCACGACTCCTCAAATCTCGGCGCGGACGGTGTTTCCAATCTGAATCTGATTCAGGACTACACAATGAATGTCCTGGTTTGTCCGGATGACGATACCGCCGTCGGCAGGAACGGGACGCTTAGCTTTGTCGTCAACGCCGGTTATGCCAACATCGACGGATCGCTGAGCAACACCGGCAGCGGCTGGGGAGGCAGCAACTATCACGGCGACAACAAGCCGGACCTGGACCTGAACGTTAACGGCACCGTGAACGACAGCGAAGATCGCGATCTGTTCCACCGCACGGGAGTCTGCTGGCGGCAGGTGCTGGACAAGAACGGCGACGGTCAACCGACGGCTCGTCAGAACGCCAGTCACACCTTCAAAAGCGTTTACGACGGCCTGGGGAACACGATTTTGGCGACGGAAAACGTCAACGCGGGCGACAAGCAGTCCTGGGGAGACCCGGACCCGCGCAACTGTGCCTTCGTCTATCCGCTGGATCCCATTCCCGGCGACAACGTGCCGCCGCTGACGGCCGCCGACTACTTTGCAACGGCACCGATGGATCCGGCGTACCCGTTCGGAGCAATCAACAAAGCTCGCGGCGGTCCCGAAGGCGAACGACCGTTTCCGAATTCCAATCACTACGGCGGCGTGAACATCGTGATGTGTGACGGTTCGGCCCGATTCCTTGACGAATCCGTTGATCTGACCGTCTACGCCCGACTGGTTTCTCCCGCCGGAAGTGAACCGTCAATGACTGTCGGCCCGCAGGAAATCCTGAACGAAACCAGCTTCTAGCGATCAGGCAAGTGACGGCTTGGAGGTGCGGCGACTCGTCGCTGCTTTCCGTTTCACTGACTCGGTGACCTCCGGAGAATCGAACGACAACACGCAGTTCGACAATTCCCCGAAAATGAAAGCGACGCTGAATCGTCGCGCTCCAAAGCACCCCTGCTGCCGGTCAGACGCATCATCGGGCCAACGGTTTAAGCCGCGCCGCACGGTGTTATCCGGTGGCTTCTGTTTCATCGTCAACCGGGCGAACGACGACACGGTTACCACTGACGCGAATGACTTCAATCAACGTGCCGTGATCGATGTAGGCTCCGTCGCTGACGACATCCAGAAACTGTTCGCCGAAGCTTCCCTTGCCGGACGGACGCAGGGTTGATGACGCGATGCCGCGTTGACCGACTGTCACCGGTCCGGCTGCGAGTCCGGAATTCAGCAGCTCCGGATTCAGGTGCGGTGAGTTCTCGTCCGCCGCGACGTAGCCCGGTGGAGTCAGGATCAGACGATTCAGAAACGGGATCGATGGCAGGAAGCGATTCAGCACAGTGGCGACCACGATGACAGTGACGAGAGCTCCGGCCAGCGTTCCCAGGCTTCCCATCGACTTTTCAAAACTCTCTCCCGCCGACATGCCGGAAAATGTGTGGCTGGCCATCACCAGTGATCCAAACATCAGCAGGATTCCCGTCACGCCGAACACACCGAATCCGGGGATCAGAAAAATCTCCATCAGCAGCAAGCCGATGCCCAGAACAAACATCACCAGTTCCAGAGTTCCGGCGGTTCCGCCCAGATAGCGGCTCCAGAAGAACAGCGCGAAGAAGATCGCCGACAGGATGCCAAAGAAGCCGGATGGCAGGTGCAGTTCGACATACATACACAGAATGCCCAGCGTGATCAGGGCGAAGCCGCCGAATCCGGAACGCAGCATGAAAACCATGGTGTCCACCCACGATGCGGTCACCGGTGTCAGATCGGTATCTTCCGGAAGCCCCAGCCGAAGTCGCAGTTCATCCAGATCCGCACACGGAGGTTCTGCCAGCCCGAGTTCATGAGCACGTTCGCCGTTGACTGTCAGCAACATGTCCTGGCGTGATTCGGGGACGATGTTGCCCTTCACCCAAACGTCGCTGGCTTCGTCGATTTCGTATTGGCTCATGTACGTCACGGCACCCGTCTGGCTGTTTGTCACCTGAAACACCTCCAGGTTTCGGTCCACCCTCGCCTGTAGCAGCGCGGGCGGTCGATTCTTCGCGCGGGCCAGGTCACCCATGAAGGTCAGGAACGGACCCACAAGCTTCTCCGGTACTCGTTCAAACGCACCGCCTTCCTGGGTTTCCTGAATAACGCCGGCGTCACCGATTTGAGCGGTGGGTTTCATAATGATCTGGTCGCAGCCCAGCGCCGTGATGGCTGCTCCGCTGATGGCTTCGTCGGCGATCCAGGCGACGGTTGTGACCTTGCGTGGATCCAGATCGGCGATCGTTGTCGCGAGCGACTCGCTGGAATCCAGGTAACCACCGGGAGAATCGATGTCGAAAATCAGGACCGTGGCCCCGTCGCTGACAGCGGTTCTGATTTGCCGCAGGACAAATTCTTCCGTGACGGGTGTAATCACGTCGTGAACGGCAATCACACGAACGTTGGCGGGTTTGTCGCTGCGACCTTCCTCACGCATCGATTGCAGCGGCAGGTCGTACATGGCCGCCACGTCTCGGCGGTTTTCGACCGTGCGAGCGACCATGAAGCCGGAGCGCACGGCGTCGGAGGCGTTAAACGCTCCCGGAGCCCCGGCGTCCTTGATGACTTCTGTTTCGGAGATCTCGGCATTGCGATTCCGGTACGCCGTCAGTTCCGCAGCCGTCAGAAACCGCTGTTCGTCAATACCCGCCGCGCCCTTCATCTGGACTCGCAGCAGCTCCACCGAAGGATTCATCATTGCCATGACAATGCCGCGAGACATGCGGCTGTTGCGCCGGCGGTCGACGATATTCAGAATGAAATCCTGTTCTTCGGAAGGAACCGCTTCGCCGCGACCGATGTCGCCCAGCGACGCGTCGGGGTCCATCACGATGTCGTGACAGGCGAGCGCCACGATGGCGTGATTTCCGCGGACCGATTTTGGAACCCATGCCACTGTTCGGACGCGGGACACGTCCGCCGTCGTCAGCGCGCGGGCGAGATCGCTGACCTGGCCAAATCGGCTGGAGCCTGACGGGATCTCCACAACCAGCACGGCTTCGCGATCTTCCTTTTCGGCCTGAGTCTGCAGTTGGACGGCAAGGTTGGTGACGCGCGCGACCTGCGTGTCGCTGATCGGACTGGTCAGTGTGACAAACTGGCCGACGGGCGCTGCGGGTGCCGGGACCGCTTCCTGAGCGCGCAGCAAACCGCACGGCAGCATCGCCGTCAGAATGGTCATGAGATTCAGGAACCTGCGGAACCGCATGTTGGTTTCCTTATTCCAGCATCACATCGAGGCCGAACACGGAGCGGCAAAATTATACTTTCACTGTGCGTCAGACCAAAACCGTTTCGAAAAGGTTCGGCGGTCAACTTTACGCTGCCATTTCGACCGACCGGCGAATTGAATCGGTCCTGTAATGCCGGACCGCAGAAGCTGTTCGATGGTGACGCAGCGATCCTGGCAGCGGATCACGGAAGTCGGCGCAAATTCGCTACGAATCACGAAGAATTCCGCGTTTTGGCGCTGAAATCGCAACTGGATGCGAAATCAGCCTCAGCGGAGTATAATGGCCATCCGGCAGCACGCCGCAGCCTGTTCGCACAATGCTTTCGATAGAAAACCGCCGTCTCATGACAGCTCAACCGCCTGGTAATCCCGAAGAACCCCACAGCCAGGAGATCCGCCACAGCCATGTCGGCGCGCTCGTGCCCGCTCATGTTGCCCGAGGGACGTTCAGTACGGGAGCTGTCGTTTTACAGGGACAGCACGAATTCATTGTGGACTTTCTGTTGCGCATGCAGCAGCCGCAGCAGGTGGCCGCGCGAGTCGTGTTGCCGCCGGCGGTGATGGGGCAGTTCATTCAGGCATTGCGGGATAACCTGAAGAAGCATGAAGATCGTTTCGGACCGATCCAGATGCCGGAAACTCCCCCGCCGCCAGCCGATGCACAGCGGCAATCCGCGCAGGATCTTTACGACCAACTGAAACTGTCGGACGATGTGATGTCCGGAACGTATGCCAATGCGGTCATGATTGGACATACGGCCAGCGAGTTTTCGCTGGACTTCATCACGACGTTCTTCCCGAAGTCCGCCGTCGCCGCGCGCGTGTTTCTGGCGTCGCCGAACGCGAAGAAGCTGCTGGATTCGCTGAATCACTCATTTCAACAGTTTCAGCAGCGGATTCGAAATCCGCCGACTCCTCCCGTCCCGCCGCCGCCACCGCCTCCTGACGAACCGCCGCCGTATCATCCGGAAAACAACTGAGACGGCCGGCAGCCCGGCGAATACCGGTCCGCCGGTTGCCGCCGCCCCGGATCCAGACGTCCGATCAGCTGATTCAGCACTTGGCTTGCTTTTCTCAAGGCGTGATTCCGTTCTTCTTCAGGACGTCAAGTAGCGGGACTTTGTATGCCTTACCGTCCGGTGACGACATCGCCGGCACGCGCGCTTTCGTGAACGCCTCGCTGATCATGCCGTCCCACTTCTTCTGGCCGGTCGCGCTTTCTCCGTGATCGGACTCCGTCGGGCTGTCGTACTTGTTGATGATTTTCTGCGCCGTCCCGTTGTACTTTGCCAGGATCGGTGCCAGGTCGGTGTTCAGGGCCGCCTGATTTTTGTAGCTGCGTCCTTTGAGCTGCATCAGGTCAATGAACAGGTCGCGAGCCAGCAGGGCAACAATGTCGTAGTGCCCCTGTTCGTGCTTCAGAATCTCGGCGGGCGTGCGCTTCTTCTTGGCATTGATCTCAGCCATCTTCTTCCAGCTTTTGGCAGCGTTGAAGGTGATGGTTATCGTGATGTTGTCATCCCTCAGCGACTTCAGCGTCACGGTCGGAAGTGAAAACGTGGCACTCGTGAACGCCAGATGGCTGCTGTCCGCCGGCGGTGTTCCGGTAAAGTCGTCCCATTTCAGGGTTTTGAAAAGTCCTACAAGGCTCGATGCCATTCACGTTTCTCCAGTACATTGAAATCCCAACAGATCCAATGTTCCGGAAGCTGTCGAACAATGTCAGAGTGTTTCTGATTCAGGATGCGGGGCTTCGTCGATCGTTGTTCCGCCTCGGAAAATGCCGCCGATCTGTGCGTGCGGCACCAGCGGCGCATTCTGCCGATCAGAAATCAAAAAGTCGCCGGAAATCCGCCCGGATTTTTCGCGAGCCAACGGGCACACTCAGAGTCTCACGGCTCCGACTGTCGCGACGCGCGGGCTCGTGAGCCGGCGGAAGAATGCACGGAAGCGACAGGTTCTCAAGCGGCGCCGTCGGCCGGAACGTATTCGATTCCATCCCGCGGCGGATTCGTTCCGGTCAACCGGTTTTGGTCGGACATCCGGAGACTTTCGACGCAGCGCCGTCGGCGGTATATTTCAGTGTCGGCGACATCGCGGAAGACGCTTCGGCCTGCGGCAGGAGGTCAGGAGAGGCACCGTCTTTGGCTGCAGCATTCAGTAGTCCGGGGGATCCGGATGCTTTTGCAAACGGCCACGATGCAGCCCGCCGACCGCCCGTCATTAACTCATCCAGCCTGCTTCTCAATTTAGGATTCTTAGCCATGCCGTTTTCACACCATTCGACACGCCGGGGTTTTCTGCAGGGACTTGCCGCCGCAGGGACCGCCGCGGTTTTTTGTCCGTCCGCCAATCGGGCGTTTGGTTACTTGTCTCCGAACGATCGGCCTGTGTTCGCCACGATCGGCCTGCGGAACCAGGGCCGGTATATCACCAGCAAATCGTTCAAGTTTGCCGACTTTGCCGCGCTGGCTGATGTCGATGCCAATGTCCTGGGGACCAATGTCGAAGAAGTCGAAAAGCACCAGTCAAAGAAGCCCGATGCCTACAGCGACTATCGGAAAGTCCTGGACCGGAACGACATCGATGCGGTCATGATCGCCACTCCCGATCACTGGCACACCAAAATCGCGGTGGAAGCGATGTACGCAGGCAAGGACGTCTACTGCGAAAAGCCGCTGACTCTGACAATCGACGAAGGCAAGCTGATTGAAAAGGTCGTTAAAGAAACCGGGCGCGTGTTTCAGGTCGGCACGATGCAGCGAACTGAATCTGACCAGAGGTTTCTGCAGGCCGTCGCTCTGGTGAAGCACGGACGGATCGGCACCGTGAAAAAGGTCACGTGCGGCATCAATGGGATGGAAGCGTCGCCCGTTATTCCGGTTGCTCCCGTTCCCGAGGGGCTCGACTGGGAATTCTGGCTCGGGCCTGCACCGAAGGTCGACTATCGAGCTCTGCCGGAATTACGCGAAGGCTACGGCGGAGGCGTGCCGCTGTTCAGCAACTGCCACTATTCCTTCCGTAACTGGCATGAATATTCCGGCGGAAAGCTGACGGACTGGGGTGCTCACCACGTCGACATCGCCTGCTGGGCATTGGGAGCCACGGACACCGGGCCGAGTAAGATCACACCGCTCGATTTTAGTCTGCCCGTGGAATACCGGGACGGTCATCCGACGGTCGCCGATCAGTACAACGCCGCCACAACCTTCAACATCAGGGTCGACATGCCGAACGGGGTCGAGATGCTCATCACCAGCGAAGGCGACAACGGAATTCTGTTCGAAGGAACGGAAGGCCGGTTCTTCGTCAATCGGGGCAAGATCACCGGCAAGCCCGTGGAAGATCTCAAAGACAATCCACTGCCGGACGGCGCGATCGAAGAAGTCTACGGCGGCCCTGTCAGCGAAAATCACACCGCGAATTTCATCGAAGGCATGCAGGCTCGCAAACAGCCGATTTCCGACGTCTGGTCTCACAACCGCATGCTGGAAATCTGCCACCTGTCCAACATTGCCATGCGGCTGAACCGAGCCGTGAACTGGGATCCGGCTAAACGGGAAATCACCGGCGACGCTCAGGCCAACGCGTTCTTGTCGAGAGAAAACCGCAAAGGCTACGAAATCAACATGTAGCACGCGGTTGGCAGAGGTCTCGCCCCGGTCAATGCTCACCGGCATGCCCGGAGCACCCCTCAACGACGATGTGCGGATTGGGTCGCCTGGTTCTGCGCCTGGAGGCAACCGATCATTGCCGAAGGCAGGCTGCCGGTCCGCTCCGACGTTTTTCGGCGACTTTCGGGAAGCGGTTTGCCGCTGGCTATGATTCCCGGAAAACGGGATTCTCCACCGAAGTGGCGAGCTGCGTTTTGCGCGGAAAACGCCGGCGCTGACAGGTTGCGAAGACCGGCACGCCAGGCGCACGAACCACTCAATCCCAGCATCCGATTCCCCTGACCTGAACACGCTGTTTTCATGCAGATTATTTTTCAATGTCCGGTGTGTCAGAGGCGCACTCTGGCTCAGCCGCAGCCTCCGAGCGCGGCGATCACCTGTTCTCACTGCAGTTGGGGCCGCGATGAAGGGGCGAGTGATTTCGATGGCGACTTCGTCAAGCGCTGCCGCGTCTGCGGATGCACTGATCTGTGGCGGCAGAAGGATTTTCCGCCGGGACTTGGCATCCTGTTTGTCGCGATGGGCGCATTGTTCAGCACGATTGCGTGGGCGTGGCATCGGCCCGTGCTTGCTTTGGGAGTTCTGATGGGGTTTGCGTTGGTGGACCTTCTGCTTTACACCTTCATGAGCGATATGCTGGTCTGTTATCGCTGTAATGCCAGACATCGCCGCACGGTGATGCAGCATCAGCATCCCGGGTTCAATCTGGAACTCAACGAGCGATACGTCCAGATGGAAAAGCGCGGAGCATCAAAACCGTCATGAACCGGGCTGCCTGTTGATCGTTGACGGGTGGTTCCGCGCGAAAGACGGAACAAAAGCCGGGTGAACGGGGATCCGGTTGAATTCCGGTCGGCGGTGGCACCGCAGCGGATTCCCATTCGGAAACGGAACAATTTCAGTCCGGACGCAGTGCAACTTCGGAGTAGACATCGGTGGAGGAACTTCGCAAACGAATTGCGGAAGACCTGACGGACGCGATCGACGGCGACGTGCGAGTCGATGCCGTGACCACTGCGCTGCATGCGACCGACGCCAGTCTGTATGAAATCGAACCGCTGGCGGTTGTGTTTCCGCGAACATCGCAGGATGTGGCGGCGGTGGCGGCATACGCTTCGGACAACGGCATTCCGCTGATTCCCCGCGGTGCCGGAACGGGTCTGGCCGGCGGAGCGATCGGACGCGGCATTGTCGTCGAGTTTGCCCGCTACATGAACAACGTGGTGTCGGTCGGCAGTTCCAGCGTTCGCGTCCAGCCCGGCGTCGTTCATGCGGACCTGAACCGTCTGCTGAGGACTCACGGACGCTACTTTGCTCCCGATCCCTCCAATTCGGCAGTGACAACGATCGGCGGAGCGCTGGCGGTTGACGCGGCCGGATCGCACGCGGTGCGAGTCGGCTCGGTTCGCGATCATGTCGAAAGCCTGCAGTGCGTGCTGATCGGCGGTCAGTTGCTGGAATTCACTCGCGCTGAATCTGTGATCCACGATTATGCGATCCGCCATCCTGTTTCCGGCGGAGGGCCGGACGTCGCAGGTCCGGAAGTCGGTGATTCGTTTCTGCCTCCGGTCCGCAACGAGTCACTCGTTCTGTCGTCACTGACACCTGCCACACGGCGTGCCGACATTGTTGAGCGTCTGGCCGCGGTGCTGAAGGACTCGCACGACCTGATCCGTCGGCATCAGCCCGTGTTGCTTCGAAACACCAGCGGTTACCTGTTGAGGGGACTCCGGCATGGGAACCGCCTGGACCTGCCGCGACTGCTGGTGGGTTCGGAAGGCACGCTGGCAATGTTTACCGAAGCCACGCTGAATACTCTTCCGCTGCCGGACTGGCGGGGTGTTGCCATTCTGATGTTCCCTTCGATGGATGCGGCACTGCAGGGAATGCAGTTGCTGCTGGAACTGGAACCCAGTGCGTGCGATCTGCTGGACCGCCGTCTGCTGAGCATGGGGCGGGACGCCGACAGCCGATTCCAGGACGTGATCCACCCGGAAGCGGAAGCCGGTCTGTTTCTGGAATATACCGGCATGAACCGTGCCCAGGTCGAAGCGCGGATCGGTGAATCAGAACGCCGACTTGCCTCCGCCGGCGTGCCGCACAGTCTGACTCGCCAGGCGTTCGATTTTGATGACGTGGAATTTCTGTGGTCGCTGCCGTCAAAGGTTGTATCGCTGCTGGCCCGGCTGAAGGGAGCTTCGCGACCGCTGCCGTTTGTCGAAGATATTGCTGTTCCGCCGTCGGAAATCTCCGCGTTTCTGACTCTGGCGCACAAGACGTTTCACCGACACGAAGTCACAGCCACGCTGTACGCTCATGCCGCGTCGGGGCAGCTTCATCTGCGGCCCATTCTGCCGGTTCCGGACCAGGATACCGCGCCGCGGCTGGAAGCGATCGCCCGCGACCTCTACCGGCACGTCAAAACAGTCGGTGGCACGATCAGCGGTGAACACGGCGACGGCCTGACTCGCACAGCCTTCATCCGGTCACAGTACGGACCGCTGTATCGATCGTTTCAGCAGATCAAGGAGATCTTCGATCCACAGCACCTGATGAATCCCGACAAGATCGTTTGCGACGACGGTCAACTGACGATTCGGCATCTTCGCCGCGTATCGCCCGCTTCGACGGCATCCGGGGACAACGGAAAGGAATCACTGCTGCCGGTTCTGAAGATGAACTGGTCGGCTCAGACGGCGATGGACGAAGCCGTTCACTGCAACGGCTGTGGAACCTGCCGCGCCACGGATCCTTCTCTGCGGATGTGTCCGTTTTTTCATGACCAGCCCGCGGAAGAAGCGACGCCTCGCAGCAAAGCCAGTCTGCTGCGCACGGCACTCAGCCGCAGCAACGGAATCGAATTGTTATCCCATCCCCGCGTCCAGCAGATCACGGACCAGTGCTTCAACTGCAAGCAGTGCCGGCTGGAATGTCCGTCCGGAGTCGATATTCCGCATCTGGTTCAGGAGGCGCGCGCCCAGAATGTGGCGATCAACGGTCTGTCGAAATCCGACTGGCTGTTGTCACGCTTTCACACATACGCCCGATTTGCCTCGCGGTTTACCTTCACTGCCAATCGATTGCTGCGGCACCGCGTGTTTCGCAGGATCCTGCAGAAGACGCTGGGCATCGCCGCCCGGCGCCGACTGCCGGAATTTGCGTCGCGGCCGTTTCTGAATTCAAAGCGAGTGCTGAGCGAACACAATTCCGGCAAGCCCGGTGCGTCGATGCCGACGGTCGTTTATTTCGTCGACTACTTCGCCAATCACCACGATCCGCAACTGGCCGAAGCGTTCGTTCGAATTCTGCTGCACAACGGTTTTCGCGTGTACATTCCGCCGCATCAGACGGTTTCGGGAATGGCGATGATTTCGGTGGGCGATCTGGAAGCCGCGCGCGAAGCCGCCGAAACCAATCTGCGGGAACTCGGCGAGCCCGCTCGCGAAGGCTATCCGATTGTCTGTACCGAACCGACGGCCGCACTGTGCCTGGCTCAGGAATATCCGCTGCTGCTGGAACACCCGGACGTGGGTGCCGTGGCCGCACAGGCCATCGATGCCGGAAACTTTCTGTGGAATCTGCATCAGCGCGGAAAACTGAAAACCGACTTCAGCCGGCTGGAACTCACCCTGGCCTACCACACACCGTGCCACGTCAAAGCCCTGGGAGCGGAAAGCGGCCTGCATCAGCTGCTGAAGCTGATTCCGGGCGTCGAAGTCCGGCAGATTGACAAGGGCTGCACGGGAATGGCCGGGACGTTCGGCCTGGCTGCGGAGCATTTCGAACAGTCGCTGCGACTGGGTCGTGGAATCATCGATGAAATGAAAACCATCCGCGTTACCGCCGGAACCACGGACTGCAGCAGTTGCCGTATGCAGATGGAACAGGAAGCGACAATTCCCACTGTCCACCCGCTGAAGATTCTGGCGCTGGCGTACGGCCTGATGCCGGATGTCGCGGGAAAGCTGGCCGCCCGACCGTCAAAGTATGTGATGTCATGAATCTCAAAGTCCTGCTGTTCGCCGCTGCGAAAGACCTGGCCGGAACGTCCGTGGCGGAACTGCGCGTATCGGACGAAGCCACCGTCGGCGATATTCGAAATGCGCTGGTGGATGCCTATCCGCCGCTGCAGAAGCTGGCGGCGTCGCTGCTGATTGCCGTCAACAATCACTATGCGGCGAATTCGGATCAGGTTTCGGCGGATGACGAGGTTGCCTGTTTTCCACCCGTCAGCGGCGGCTGAACGATTCGACTCTGCGGGTACAACACCAGCGAGTCGTGCGGATGCGGATGCTGCCGATCAGTCCGTGCTTTCCAGCCAGGCTTTCAGTTCGGCGATCTCTTCCGCAGTCAGCGGCTGACCGGGCGGCATGTAACCGAAATCCACCAGCACTCGGATGGGATGCGAATGGACCTGATACAGCGGCGCGCGGTCGCCGTCTTCGTCGTGGCACGCCGTACAGAAGCCAAGCGTCATCGGTTTGCCGGTCGGGGGGCGCGGTGAGTGTTCCGGAAACCGAAATTGCGATCGAGGCTGGTCGGCGATGTACTGGCTGAGTGCCGCGGCCAGCCTGGAATCCAGGACCAGATCTTCCCGAGCCGGATGGATGGCCAGCGGGCCCGAGGAATGGCACTTGTAGCAGCTTGTGCCTTCGAAGTTCACGTCGGTGTCGAAAACCTGCCCGTAGTAATCGAGCGGAGGATCGACGGTCATGTCCTGAACGATCGAAAAGTAGCTCCACCCGTTGTCCGACGCCGTCCGCTGCACCAGCAGATAGACCCGAACCGCGGAGTTGGCAAACGCGGCAATATGGTTCAGCATCGGCTGTCGGATCACGTCCTCCTGAGTGCTGATCAATCCCACATCGGAAACCGGGATCGCTTCGCCGCGATCAAACAGCCGCTTTGCCGTGATCATGTACTGCCTGACTTCGTCTTCCGTCAGCCCGTGTGCGTCCGACCGCGCGTGGGGCGGCAAGTTGACAACGGGTGACGTCCACGGCTTCCAGATCTTCTCGCGGCCAACCGTCGACATTTCCTGAATGAACTTCTCACGAGTAAACGACGGCAGGTCGAGCGCCGGTTCCAGAAGAAGCCCGGTATTGGTGGTCTTTGCCGGAGCGATCGGCTTTGGATCCCCGGAAGGCGGCGGCTTGACAGCATCCTGCGAACGTGTGGCTGCGACGGCAGCTGACAACAGTCCGATCAGAGCGACGCAGGCAAGTGATCTTGAACTGAATCCCACGCTTTCAGACCTCCCGCAACAACACGTTGTCGATGCTCGTCCCTGCGGAACAATCCCGTCGGTCAGTCATGTAACGAGTGCTGAGTCTCCGCCGGCGCGTCCATGCGTTTCTGCGATTCCGGACTCGCTGTCTGCCCGACACCGAAATCCGGCATCTGCCGAATGCCCGATGCGAATTGACGAACGAAACCGGAATTGTCAGCGGCTGGATTCAAACGAGCTGCTTCGGACGCTTCTGGTGACATTCCAGTGCCGCACCGACAAAACCGGTGAACAGCGGATGCGGGTTGTTGGGCTGTGATTTGAACTCCGGGTGGTACTGGACGGCGACAAACCACGGGTGATCGGGAATCTCGACAACTTCGACCAGCGTGCCGTCCGGGCTGGTGCCGACCGGAACCATGCCGGCGTGAACGAACTGTTCGCGATATTCCGGATTGAACTCATAGCGGTGCCGGTGGCGTTCGCTGATTTCCGAAGCACCATAGGCCGCCAGAGATCGCGATCCGTCCGCCAGGACGCATGGCTGAGCACCCAGGCGCATCGTGCCGCCCTTGTTGGTGACACCTTCCTGTTCCTCCAGCAGGCAGATCACGGGGTGCCGTGTGTCGGCCTGAAACTCGCTGCTGTTGGCGTCCTCCAGCCCCATGACATTGCGGGCGAATTCAATCACGGCACACTGCATGCCAAGGCAGATTCCGAAATACGGCACGTTGTTATGGCGAGCGTACTCAACCGCCTGCAGCTTGCCTCCGATGCCGCGCATTCCGAAGCCGCCGGGAACCAGGACTCCGTCAATTCCCGCAAGCAGAACGTTGGGATCCTGCCGTTCCAGGTCTTCGGCTTCAATTCGCTTCACGATCACGCGGGATGAATGGAAAAAGCCGGCGTGGTCCAGAGATTCATAAATCGACTTGTACGCGTCGCGGTGTTCGATGTACTTGCCGACGACGGCGATCTTGACTTCGTGGCGCGGGTTGCGAATGCGGTGGATCAGGTCGTGATAGTCGTCCAGTTGCAGCGGGCCGGCTTCAATTCCCAGTTTCTCGATGATCAGATCATCCAGCTTGTGTTCCACCAGCCCCAGCGGGACTTCGTAGATCGAAAACTCCTTGTCGACTTCCTCGATCACCGCTCGCTTTTCCACGTTGCAGAACAGAGCGATCTTGTCGGTGTGTTCGCGGCCGATGGGACGCTCGGTACGACAGATCAGAATGTCGGGCTGAATACCGATCATGCGAAGCTGCTGCACGCTGTGTTGAGACGGCTTGGTCTTGGCTTCACGAGCAGCCTTCAGATAGGGCACCAGCGTCAGATGGATGAACAGGCAGTTTTCCTTGCCGATATCAAGCGGGATCTGGCGGATGGCTTCCAGAAACGGCAGACCTTCGATGTCGCCGACCGTGCCGCCGAGTTCGGTAATCACGACATCGACGTCCGGAGCCGCCAGTCGGCGAATACAGGACTTGATTTCGTCCGTAATATGCGGCACGACCTGCACGGTTCGCCCGAGATACTCGCCGCGGCGCTCCTTGTCGATCACCGTCTGGTAAATCTGGCCGGTGGTGTAGTTGCAGTCTCGGTTCAACTGGCTGGACGTGAAGCGTTCGTAGTGGCCCAGATCCAGGTCCGTTTCGGCTCCGTCGTCCAGCACGTAGACCTCGCCGTGCTGGTAGGGGCTCATCGTGCCTGGATCCACATTGATGTACGGATCCAGCTTCTGCATGCGAACCTTCAGTCCGCGGCGTTCCAGCAACATCCCGATCGACGCGGACGTCAGCCCCTTCCCAAGCGAACTGACAACACCGCCGGTAACAAAAATGTGCCGAGTCATCCTGAAATCCATTCTGGAACGCGGTTGTTTCCGGCCGCGGTGATCGTTGGTGTTTTGCCTGGCGATGCCGAACGGCGAAGGCCCGGATTCCGTTTCGCACGCTGCATCGCGACAGCCGGACTATTTAAGCGACTGCCCGCAAGTCCTCAACAGTGACCGGCTTCATTCCCGAAGAACGTACGGAAATCGTCGTTGTAACATCCGGCGCGACGTGAACAGGCGGTACACTTTGCTGACCGTGTCCCGTCGCCCCGGGAAAGTCGCATATCCCGGAAACGGTCGGGCGGTTCGCGGTCGCCCGACCTCCGTTCGCGGGCCGCAGAAATTCAGAAAAATGTCCCGGTTTCGACCAGACAGGTCCCCCTTGATGTCAATTCGCAGTTTGAAAATCGGCTTCGTCGGAGCCGGACGAATGGCCACCGCTCTGGCGGCTGGTTTCTGTCGGGAACTCATTCCGGCCTCCCACGTCATGGCCGTTGATCCAGACGAAGCCACACGGCAGCGGTTTGCGGCAACTGTCGGCGAAGGAGTCCTGACGATGCCGGACGCCTGCGAACACCTGTGGGACGCCGACCAGTTGTTCCTTGCAGTCAAGCCGCAGGTGATGCCGGAGGCGCTGGCCGGCATCAGAGACTTTACCCGCGATTCGCAGCTGTTTGTGTCCGTCGCCGCGGGAGTCACCATTGCTTCGCTGGAAGAATGTCTGCCGCCGAAGGCTCGCGTGATTCGAGTGATGCCGAATACGCCCTGCCTGATCGGACGCGGCGCCTGTGGACTCAGCCCCGGACGTCACGCAACGGACGACGATGTGGCTTCGGTATCCACGCTGCTGCACACCGTTGGAATCGTCGAACAAATGCCGGAAAAGCTGCTGGACGCCGTCACCGGTTTGTCCGGAAGCGGTCCCGCCTACGTCTTTCAAATCATCGAAGCTCTCAGCGACGGAGGCGTGAAGATGGGATTGCCGCGAAACGTGGCCACTCGCCTGGCCGCTCAGACGCTGGCCGGTGCCGCCGAAATGCTGCTGCAAACCGGCCAGCACCCCGGTGAACTGAAAGACGCGGTCACCAGCCCCGGCGGAACAACGATCGCCGGTCTGCATGAACTGGAACGATCGGGTCTGCGAGCGGCGCTGATGAGCGCCGTCGAAGCGGCCACACGGAAATCGCGCGAACTTGGCGCCGCCAAATGACGCCGGCAGCAGCGAACAACCGCGTCGTGAAAACTTCGTGTCAGGCTTCCGGCAGTCTGATGCAGACCTGACCGTCCGCGATTTCTGCTTCGTATCGCGGTTGCCGAAGCTGATCGTTCAGGCAATGCTGGCCGTCGCGGATGTCAAACTGCCAGCCGTGCCACGGGCAGGTCACCACGCACCCGTTCAACTGACCCTTGCCCAGGGGGCCGCCAGCGTGAGGACAGATGCCGTCCAGCACGTGAAAGGTTCCGTCGACCCGAAAAACGGCGAAGATCCGTCCGGCGGCGACGACTTCGATGGACGACCCGTCGGTCAATTCTTCAACAGCAACAAGCGGGATCAGTTGTGACATGACGGCGTTCGAGCTTCATTCCGAAATGCGTACCGGTTCGTACAGCCGGCGATGCAGTTCGGCAAGTTCTTCAGCGGGGATCTTGATGACGCTTCGATCATACGTCAGCAGTCCGTTGATTTCTCCTTCGACGTCGGTTGTCTGCGTATACACACCGGCCGCGATTCCGCGTCGGCGCAGGTCATTCAGTTTTTCCAGCGACGTCAGGTAGCGAGCCTTGTATTCGGCTTCGTTCTTGGGCAGTCCGCCGTAGCCCCAGTTGTCGCGGTCGGCGTCCCACAGGTGACCCTTCACGGGAAATCCGTGACCACCGAATTCTCCCATCACCCTGACGAAACTTCTGTCGCGATTCGCGTCGAACGGAAACTCCGGATGCGGATACGCGTGGTGATCCACGACATCGCCGACCGGCCGGAAGTTGCCGCCGCTGGCGATGTTGACCAGACGCGTCGGATCGCGTTTGACGACCCATTCACCGACTTCCATCGTGCGATGCTGGCCCCAGGCTTCGTTAAACGGAACCCACACCACGATGGACGGATGGCTTTCCAGACTGTCGACCATGCGTTCCAGTTCAATCATGAACTGCCTGTGATGTTCGTCCGGCCAGTCGGCGTCCGCGGGGTTCGGATCCAGCCGCGTCCACGGCGGATTGTGGCCGGCGCTGACCTGATCCTGCCAGACCATCATGCCCAGTCGGTCGCAGTGATAGTAGTAGCGGCGCGGTTCCACTTTGATGTGTTTGCGGATCATGTTGAATCCGGCCGCCTTCAGGTACTCGATATCGGACAACATGGCTTCGTCGGACGGCGGCGTCAGCAGTCCATCGGGCCACCATCCCTGATCCAGCGGTCCCCAGTGAAACAGGAATTCTCCGTTCAGCGTGAACCGCAGGTTTCCGTCGCTGTCTCGCGCCTTGCCGACGGAACGAATCCCGGCATAGGACTTGACGGTATCGCGAATCTCGCCATTGCCGTTCTGAATTGCGACCTCCAGTTCATACAAATGCGGAGAACTCGGGGACCAAAATTTGGCGTCACGGATGGAAACGGAAACCTCCGGCGCATCCTGAGTCACGTCCGCCACGACCTGGGCACCGTCGCGGACGATGACGCGAACTTCCGACGGCGCGTCGTCGCCGGCCAGCAGCGGACGAATGCTGATGGATCCGCCGGCGGCATCGGTTGAAATCTTCAGATCGCGAATGTGTTGGTCAGAAACGTGTTCCAGCCACACGGTCTGCCAGATACCGGAAACCTGCGTGTACCAGATCCCGTGAGGATCCAGCACCTGCTTGCCGCGCAACTGCCAGCCTTCGGTATCGTCTTCGACTCGCACAACCAGTTCGTTTTCACCCTTTCGAAGGCTGTCCGTGATATCGAACGAAAACGGCGTGTTGCCGCCCTGATGACGGCCGACGGATCGGCCGTTGACGAAGACTTCGCAGCGATAATCGACAGCTTCGAAGTTCAGCAGCGTGCGCTGACCTTCCGGCGGAGAGACTCGGAACGAACGGCGATACCACAGAGCTTCGTTCGGTTCCAGAAGCCGCTGCACTCCGCCGAGCTTCGATTCCAGAGCGTACGGGACCAGGATCTTTCCGGCCCATTTGTCAGGAGTCGTCGTGACGCTGTCCGCCGTGATCGCGTAGTCCCAGTGGCCGTTCAGATTCTGCCACTGGTCGCGAACCAGTTGCGGCCGCGGGTATTCGGTCCACGCATTTTCGGCGCTCACTTCGGCTCCCCATTTCGTGATGAGCGCCGACTGGAATGGTGTCGTATTGCGCTTTGCGCGCGGGAGTTCCGGAACCTGCTGCGCGTCGACGACATGCACGTCAATGAACTGTCCGCCGCCGGTCTGGTGGCAATGGACCGCCAGCAGATTCTGCCCCGGCTTCAGAGCGTTCCGAGCCGCGTCGTCCAGCGGGACGACTTTGTAGTCAACGGTATAGCCTTTCAGTTCCCCGACCAGCGTGCCGTTCACGAAGACCTGAGCGTCTTCGTCATGATGAATCAGCAATGCCGCCTTGCCGGGCACAGACTTCAGGTCGAACATCTTTCGCAGCCAGATATCGTTCGACCGCCACTCCGTGCCGATCCGAGCCCCCGGAGTCCCGCGCGTCCCGAACCCGCCGGACGCTTGCTTCCAGCCGCCGTCATCGAATCCCGCCTGTTGCCATCCGTCATCCGGCTGCTGAATTGTGTACCGCCAGGCGTCGGTAATCGGCGATTCCGGCTGTTGCGCATATGCCTCAAGCCCGCCCTGCAACACAGCAGATGCAACGAGCGCAGCCAACACTAATCGCGGCGAAACCCAATGATCGGTGAGCATTCGTGAAGGCATGGACACAATTCTTTCCTGACATGGATGGGAATGCTGGAAGATGGCCGGCGGTAACCGTTCACAGTCCGAGATTGGTGTTTAAGAAAGTGTCGGAGTTTGCGATACCTCGTGCATGACACGGATGTCGGAAATCCCGCCGGAATTGCTGACGGAGATGACGCCTGCGGTGCGGGCGTTTGTAGAAGCTCTGTGCAATCGGGTCAACGAGCAGGATCGAATCATCGCCGCCCAGCAGAAGCGGATTGAAGAGCTTGAACGGCAGCTGGGAATGAATTCGGGGAACTCGTCGATGCCGCCGTCCAGTGATGGTCCCCGGCAGCAGCCGGCGAAGACTCCGAAGCCGAAATCCGGGCGAAAACGCGGCGGGCAGCCGGGCCATCCCAAACGGACGCGGCCACTGATTCCCACGGAAGACTGTGAGCGGGTCGAACACCATCGGCCGACCGCGTGTACGGACTGTGGTGCAAAACTCAGCGGCGATGACCCCAATCCCGAACGGCATCAGGTTACGGATCTGCCTGTCGTGAGACCGTCTGTCACGGAACATCAGATTCACACCCTGGAGTGCCCCGACTGCGGGTGCCGCTGTCGCGGGACACTGCCAGCGGACGTGTCCCGCGGCTGCTTCGGCCCCAACGTCGTCGCGGCGGTCACACTGCTGAGCAGTCTGGGACGACTCAGCCAGAGAATGATCGCGTCGCTGTTGCGAGACTTGTTCTGTCTGGACGTCTCCGACGGCCAGATCAGCCGTCTGCAGAGCATCGGACGCAGAGCTCTGCAGGCGGGATACAACGAAATCGTCGCGGACGTCCGAAACTCCGCCACTCTGAACATTGATGAAACCAGCTGGCGTCAGAACGGCCGCAAAGCCTGGCTGTGGACCGTTGTGGGACCACTCGGCACACTGTTCGCGGTTCGCCCGTCGCGGTCCCGCGATGAGGTGCATGCCCTGCTGGGCGAGGACTTCAGCGGCATCGTCGTCAGTGACCGCTATTCGGCATACAGCCATCTGGATGACGATTGCCGGCAGTTCTGCTGGGCTCACCTGATCAGTGCCCCGAAGAGAGAACGCGGTCAAGCGATGGTCGATCGTGGAGGGAGTTCCGCCGACGCAGGTGCCCGACTGAAGTCTTCCGGACAGGAACTCATTCATCACTGGAATCGGCTGCAGACGCAGCAAATTGAGCGTGCGACGTTCGACGGTCACTGCCGACGGCTTCGCAGTGAGATTCTGGAGGCATTGCTGGACGGTTCGCAGTGTGACCATCTGAAAACAGCGGAAACGTGTCGGCGTCTGAGCAACGAGTGTTGCAGTCTGTTTGTGTTCGCTCACCATGACGATGTCTCGCCGACCAACAATGCGGCCGAACAGTCACTGCGAAAATCGGTCATCTTTCGCAAACTCAGCTTCGGTACCGAAGAACAAACCGGCAGTCGCAATCTGACCGTGATCATGTCGGTGGTGGAAACCTGTCGTCGCCTCGGTACCCGGCCACTCGAATACATCCACAACGCCGTTCACGCCGCCTTCAACCGCAAATCGACACCACAGCTGATCCCCGAAAACTGAGCGGCCTGTGAACGGTTACGGCCGGCGACGCTGAAATTACACCAACCGACATTCGGATTGAAGCGGCGCACGTCGATGATGTAGAGTTCCTGCCAATACCATGTGACTGGCTGCGTCAGATGAACAGCGTGCCAGGGATTGAATTCGTGCGTTCAGGAGGAAGCGGCATGCAAACCAGAATCATCTGCCTGACGTGTCTGGCGGGCTCCGTATTGAGCGGCCGCGCAGCATTTGCCCAGATCGCGGTAAGTTCCGCCACCGACGAAGCACCGTCCGCGGCGACCACGTCTGACACCAATCCCGGCAACGTCGCGGATGTGAATCGGGTCAGAACGATCTCCCTGCAGACGACGATTCCCTCGATTCCGTATGAAGTGCTGCGGCAGGTGGTCGTGTATGACCAGTCACACGTCGACCTGGACCTGACCGCCGAACAATCCGCCGAGGCAACTCGGACGTCGCGCCGCGTGTCGAACGACGAGCGACTCATCCGCGAAATGCGTGATGAAGTAGCGCTACGGCTCGGAACAGTGGCTGCACCGTTTCGGATCGCGTTGAATGCGGCGACACATTCCGCACAGGATCAGGGGGCAGCGGACCTGGTCGCGATTCTCACACCTGAGCAGATCCGGAAGGTGAAAACAAGGTGCAGAAGTCTCACCAGGCATGCAGAGTATAAACGTCTGCATGAATTGCTGGACGAACGCGCGTTCGGTCCGACCGCGCGGCTTGCCGGGATACTGGAATCCGGTGATCTGCTGACGGCAGTGAATTTCCCGAAGATTCAGGACAACCTTCAACTTTCGGACGACCAGTGGGCCGCGATCGAGGAACTTCAGAAACTGGCTGCCGCCGATGCGACTCGGCTGGTCGCCGAACACTTGATTCGGTTCCCGTACATGGAAATGCCTTTCATTGCCGGCACGACGGAGAAGGTCGCCGAAGAGCTCAATCAGGCGACCCGGCAGATTTTGAATGACGAACAGCGCCGTCACTTCGATGAATACAGCAGCAAATGGCGAGCGGCAGTCGAATCGCGGTCGGGAGATGCTTCTCAGAAAGGAATTATTGCAATCGCTGCAACATTTCGGCGGCAGAATCGTCACGGAGCCGTCACAGGACGTACAGAGGTCCGCAAGGCCGGAAAGACCTGGGTCAATTTCGAGCTGTTCAATCTGTTCGAGCAGGAAGGAAGCGATGAGGTATACCACTTGACAGCCGATCAGCGAGAAGCAATTGCTGCAATACTGGATGAGGCACGCCTCCAGTATGAGCGGACGGAACGTGCCAGGGTCGGCACACGCAATGGCATGACCATTGAATCCAGAGATGAGTTCACGCGGCTCGTTGCCAAGCACCGTCGGCACTTTCATGACCGCGTATCGAGTGTGCTGATGGACGAACAAAAACGATACCTGAACCAGGAACGCTTCCGTGAAATCGGTCCTGGTGCCGTCCTTGACGAATCTGTTCAGGCCGCCATCGCACTTTCTGCACCTCAAGCGCACCAGATCGAAGAAATCCTCACGCGTCGCCCGGAATTGAATGTGGTTCCTTCCGGCGGATCGGCGTTCGTAGCATCAACAGCGCAAACCCCACAGGCTCACGCGGCAAGTGACATTGCGTACCGGAATCATCGCGCAAGGAAGGAACTTGCGCTGCAGCAGCATGTGGAAATCTGGAACGTGCTGTCCGAAGAGCAGCGTGTCAGGTTCTCCGAACTGACCGGTATCAAAGCACCAGAGCCACTGACCGGCGATTCCGAATAGCGAAACCGATACCGCTCGCGGCGTCGCGATCGCAGGCTTCCACACCAGCAGTTCACAATGCACCAGCCGTTGCCTGGTTCTTCCACAACCAGTCCCAGGCAACGCGGGACGCGTACAGCTTGACGGACCAGCGATTGCAGGTTCGCATCACGTTCGTCAACACACCGCCTGCCGTCTGGCGGTTAATGGAACAGTCAGCCTCGCATCTGTGGGCTGTTTCCGATCGGATTCCCGGCGATAAAGGACGTGCTCTGTCAACTCACGTCCACCACGCACCGGCAGATGCAGATGCTCCGGTGACCCCGGATGCTCCTGGCCCCCTTCCCGAGTCAGGCGTCGCAAACTACGAAAACATTCGTTGACAACATACGAATATGTTCGTATACATTGGCGAACCGGGCTGCAGTGACGACAACATATCAACATGAGGCGATCGGAAGATAAGAATTTAGCAGTGCAGAGCGGCATTCACCTCCGTTGAAACCCGGAGGGTCGCCGATCGAATGCCGTTCAGGCGTTCGATCGCGGGGAAGGCTGAGCACAGGGAACTCACGTTGCGCGGCCGCCCTCCCCTCGTTTGATCGGCTAAGCACCGATCAAACTTCGACCCTAGTATCTTCAGTCAGGTGAAAATATCTGGTGAAATTCTGTTGACGGTTGAATGGAGTCTGGTACTGGTCTCGAGCCGGAATCAGGCGGCCATGCAGATCGATAATCGACCCTTGGTGCATCGACATCGTGCGGGAGCGTGATCGCATGGCTTTTATTTTTCGAACCCGAACCGTCGCTGGAGCGGTCGAGTGTGACCAGCTCGTATTCACTAGGATGGGACAATGATAAGCTCAAAACCGGCAACT
Source organism: Planctomycetaceae bacterium (assembly GCA_041398785.1). Classification (NCBI taxonomy): domain Bacteria; kingdom Pseudomonadati; phylum Planctomycetota; class Planctomycetia; order Planctomycetales; family Planctomycetaceae; species Planctomycetaceae bacterium. Next base: position 172,895 of record JAWKUA010000006.1, read on the forward strand.
CGTGTGATTGGTGTGGACGTGGCAAAGGACAAGCTCGACGTCTGTGATTCTCAGGGAAAGATGAAATCGGAGGTGATCAATTCAACGGCTGCCGTCGTCAAACACATCGTCGAAGAAATTGAGTCGCCCGAGACGACCTTCGTCGTTTGCGAAGCGACCGGTGACTACGAACGAACTCTTGTCAGGGCACTGCAGAACGCCGGCATTTCCGTCTGCGTTGCCAATCCCTGCCAGGTGCGACAGTTCGGCAAGGGACTCGGCCTGCTGGAGAAGACCGATCCGATTGATGCAAGGCTGCTGCGGACATTCGGCGAAACCGTCGATCTCATGCCCACGCTTCCCAAAACAGAAGCTCAGGAGGCTCACGAAGCGCTGGTGCGTCGCCGCGAGCAACTGCTGCATCTGATCAATCAGGAAGAAAACCGCCGACAGCAGGCATGGGACAAGACCAGCCGCAGATCGATCGACAGCGTTATCAAAATGCTGAAAAAACAACAGGATATGATCGAACAGAAGATCCGCGAATTTCTGAAGCAGGAAGCCGAAACGAATCCGGCGGTTGAGATTATTCAAAGCGTTCCCGGAGTCGGTGTCGTCACAACGTCGACACTGCTGTGCGATCTGCCGGAACTCGGAACGCTCAATCGTCGTCAGATTTCGAAACTGGCCGGTGTTGCGCCGATCGTCAGACAGTCGGGGAATCAGGACAAACAGCGTTCCGTCTTCGGAGGCCGCAGAAATATCCGACGAGTCCTCTACATGGCTGCCCTGGTGGCAACACGGAGTAACCCCACCATCCAGACGTTCTACAAACGCCTTCTGGATCGCGGCAAAGCAAAGAAAGTTGCACTGGTGGCCTGCATGCGAAAACTGCTCACGATCCTCAACACCATGGTCCGAACAGGTCAGCCCTGGAGAATCAGTGAAAAGGTGGTAACCGGCACGCAAACGTAACCGGTTACCACGCGTGCTCGATGCATCCGTCGACACACCGGCGATTCGACTATCCCTCAGGAAGTTGCGTCCCCGCAGAGCTTCCGTCTGTTTCATCGAACTCTCTGACAATATCAACGTCACTACCCCAAAATCCATCGAACACCGGCGCCATGCCTCAGAAAATCCACACCCCGGAAGCCCCCGACTCGATTCACTATCGAGTCTCAGCATTTCAAAACGTTTCTCTCAACAAACCCTTGAACCATTTCAAGACCGTCGCTCCCGCTGTGCTGGAGGGTAAATTCTCATCTGCCGCTGACCTAAGGGCGTAGTGTTTTTGAAGCCGACGGAATCAGAGTTGGAAATTCTGCGAGTCCTGTGGACGAACGGACCGGCGACGGTGCGCGATGTTCATGAGGTGCTCCGCCGCACGCGATCGGCCGGCTATACGGGAACTCTGAAGCTGATGCAGATCATGGCTGAAAAGGGCCTGGTGACCCGTGATGAGTCGCAGCGGTCTCACGTCTACACAGCGGCGATCCGCGAACAGCAGACTCAAAAACAACTGGTGAAGGACCTGCTGAATTCGGCTTTCTCCGGGTCAGCGGACAAGCTGGTCATGCAGGCGTTGTCGGCAAAAAAAGTGACCGACGAGGAACTGGCGGAAATTCGCCGGATGCTGGACGAACTTGAAGCGAAACGAAAGTCGCCGCAATGACCGCTGAAATCCTGTTGATTCTGGAGTCCATCAATCCGGCGGCTGGTTCGTTGACATCCGCGCCTTTCGTGCCCGCCCGGTTCATTGCCTGGCTCCTGATCCAATTCGTCTGGCAGGGTGCGGCGACTGCAGGTCTCCTGTGGCTTCTGCTGAGAGCTGCGGGCAGGAATGCGAATCTGCGGTACATGCTGGCCTGTCTGGCAATGCTGGTGATGGCAGCATTTCCGATCATCACTGGCATCTCGGCACTGCCTGCGACGGCGGAATTGGTTTCGCAGTCTGCCGCGAACGAAACCGGGGCAGTCAGCACCGCTGATGATACAGTCGGTACCATTGGAGCGGTCCGTGTCGTTACCGATCAGGGCTTTCGATGGACATCGGCTCCGATGCGATCGTCTGCCGCATCCATCGTCGCGTCGGGTTCGGCACCAGGTCGTGCGGGACAGGTCAGGGTGCTGGCTGATCGCTTCGCAGTGCCGCTTTCGGCAGCGTGGCTGATCGGCGTCATTCTGTGTTCGCTGCGGCTTACGTTCGGTTTGTGGCGAGTCAGGTGTATTCGTCGGTCGGCGAGTGAGGTTCAGTCGACTGCACTTCGGCAACAGTTTGCGCAGGTCTGCCAGAGCCTGAAGCTGCGGCGAAGCGTCGGTTTCATGCAGACAGACTGCGTTGTTGTTCCGACGGTGGCAGGCTGGCTGAGACCAATTGTGCTGCTGCCGCTGACGGCGGCGTCCGGCCTCACGACCGCACAGATTCAGGCACTGCTCGCTCATGAACTGGCACACGTCAAACGAAGTGATTACCTGGTCAACCTGCTGCAGAGCGTTGTCGAAATCGTGCTGTTCTACCACCCGGCTGTTTGGTGGGTTTCACGCGTGATTCGCGAGGAACGCGAACACTGCTGCGATGACATCGCCGTGCAGGTTGTCGGCAATCGCGAGCACTACGCCCGGACGCTGCTGCACCTTGCTCAGTCGGCAAAACCACCTGCGACCGTGGCGGTGGCGGCTACGGGAGGGCGTCTGCCTGACCGAATTCGGCGAGTCCTGGTCATGGAATCCCCGGATATTCAGAGGCTTCGAGCCGGGACGATTCTGCCAACCGCCATCGCAGCGATGTGCGGCGCAGCAGTGTTGGCGCCGGCCATCGTTTCGGGGAATCCGTCACGCCTGGATGACGCGGTCGTCATTCATCACTCCGGTCAGGTTTCCGAACCGGATAACGCTGAAGCTGCATTGCGGATGAAACAGATCGGACAGATGCCGACTGTCCAGGACCGAATCGCAGCATTGCTTGGCATCGCGCGTGATCCGAAGACAATCAACCCGAAGCCGTATCTCCGCGAAGCCGTGAGGTTGCTCGATTTCTCCGAGGCGAACGAGTTTTCGGAACGCTCGATGCCGTTCGTTTCGAGAACTCCGCAGTTCCTGAAAGACCAGAGCTATTTCGAAACGGCCACGGTTGCCGCGTATCGAGACCAAATCGGGTTTGCGCGACAGATCGCGGAACGAATCGAGTCTCCCTACTACCGGGCCTGGTCACTGACTGAAACGGCTGCGGCCTTTCATCGCTGCGAGGATACTGAAACCGCGCGGGAACTTCTGACGGCGGCAGATGCCGCCGTCGCGCTGATTCCGGATCTGCCTCCGTCCGACGCGGAAAAGATGTATGCCGGCAAGGTGACCGACCGTCTGACAGTTGCCGAATTCGTCGCAACCGGCTGGGCGAAAATCGATGACATCGCGGCCGCCGAAAAGGCGGCAAAGGCTGTCGGCGTGAACTTTGAAGGTGCCGGACCGGGCTGCTGGTCAGCCATCGGCGAAGTGCTGGCGAAGTCCGCGTCCGATGCCGAGTTTGCATCATTCCTGGCTCGCGGCACGCCGGAACTGCCTCCGGAACGCGCCGGCGACATCCTTGTGGAAGTCTGGAAGGCGCGGACGTACGCGAAGATTGACGGCGGACGTTTTGACGAAGCCGGTGAAATTCTTGAAAGAGAAGAACTCTGGATTGAAGACGCCGTGCGAGTTTGCCTGGTGCGCGCGATGTGCCGAAAGGGTCTCGCTGCCCGGGCAGATCTGGTCGCCGGAAATATCGCCACTCCGGCGCATCGTGCGATGGCGAAGCTGTTCGTTGCACGCCTGTATCATGATTTCGGCAATCGGGACCGCGCGGACGCGATTCTGAATGAATGCCGCGAATTCATCGAATCGGAAGCAAAGACGGACGACTACGTGCCGCTTGGCGAAGTTCTGATCCTGACAGCGGAAACACAGGCTCTGTCCGGCGACACCGATGCCGCGATGCGGACTGCTGAGCAGATTCGCGGCGGAGCGTACTTCACGCCATTCATTCAGATCGGATCAGCATCGGATCTCTACGATCTGCCGTTTCAGTTGGTGGCAATGAAAGAGACGGCATGGCTGCTGATTTCGCGTGCCGGGTTGATGAACGGTGATGTCGAGGACGCAATCAGGACCGCCAGACGCATCGTCCCGCGAGACAACAGCGACGGGAACGTTGCCAGCGATGGGGCCAACACGTTTCTGATCGATCCGATCCGCAGCCATGCCTTTCGAATGATTGCACAGCACCTGGTGAAAGCCGGGCAACGGGAACGTGTCGAACAGCTCATCACCGAAGAATCGACAGAGTCAGCAAAAACGGCAATGCGAAATGTGCTGATCACCGCCGCCTTTGCGCAGCAGCGTGACGACGTGCCGCCACGTGCCGAGCCTCAAAACGATCGCAACTCGAACAGCAGCATCGCCGCGGACGCGAGTGAGGACGCTGCCAGGGATGCATCGCACGATGTTCCAAACCCGGTGCCGACACCAGACGTCACGTTCGTGACTACACGTCACGTGATTCTGCACGACGGGAAGATCGTCGACTGGGACAGCGTGGCACGGATCCTTCGCCAGGCTGCGGAACTCGGCAAGATCCATCCGGTGTTCTATTCGACGAACGGTGGGCTTCCGCGCGAGGAAGAGCTGCGTGAACACCGATGGAAGCTTTACAGGGAATTGTATGACGCGGGGAAGATCGATGGCATGACAGTCGGCAGTATCTCACCCCGCGCAGGTGAACGGCTCGACCGGATTCAAAAGCCCGAAGATCTGGTTCCCGATGAATCTCAAAGAATGGAAGGTACTGTCACCACGACGAATCGAGCGCCGGCAGCGGGTGTCGAAGTTTTCCTGCTCCCCGAAGAACACATCAACGGCGTGTATTTGAAGGACGGACGACTCCGAAACCCTCTTGAGGAACACATGACACAGACAGACTCAGACGGCCGATTTGTCATCTACCCTGAAGACGCGGAAAAACTGATCGTCGCGTGCCATCCGGGTGGCTTTGCAATTGCCACGCTTGATGAGTTTCGCAAATCGGGAAACCGGATTCAGCTTCGCTGGTGGGCGCGCGTTTCCGGTGACCGGCCGATCGAAGGTGATGACGCGAAACAAGACGTCAACTTCACCTGCAATCCGGTTAAAGGGATATCATTTGCCGTCTACGAAACTTCCATTCGTGACGACGGCTCATTCGATCAGAAGTATATTCCGCCGGGAACGATTGCGATTCAGCGGTCGATCGATACGGGCGATGGAATCAGAATTGGCCTGCCCGTGGCAACCATCGAACTGGCGCCGCGAGAATCATATACCGTGTCGCTCGGGACAATTCCGGATGCCGACAGGCAGCGCCTCGACAATTTGCGGTAAGGCATCCAGCGGCGGTTTCCATAGGCTTTGCTCAGATGCTGCGCAGGCTTCCTGCGGCAGGATTTTCCCGGTCCGGTGCCGATCCTGCGGTACACTCAGAACGGACAGCACTGTCGGGCCGCCCGCGTTCCGCTGCGAATACCGCGACCCGGACATCGAATGTCCCGTCTGGATATGCTTCTGCGGCGGGATTCGCTAGGCTTTCGTGTGTTGCGGACGCAACATCGATGTGGCATTGCCCGTGATGTCCAATGCAGGAGTGTTCGGGATAGTGCCGATGGATCGCCGACGATCATGACTTCCGGCTGCTGCTTCAGACCCCGAACGTACGGCAATCGACCGCGACAGGGTCCGGCGGCAGTTGTGGATTCCATCAACATCATCAATTGTGCGGGGCCCCGGATGATGAACGCGTCGTTGGTTTTTGTCGCTTGCCGGCAGCATCGGAGCCGGAACATTGATCGGGAAGAACTGTCGTCGGCATCGACGGCGGTGTGATTCAACTTCGCGTCCGGAACTGCTTGAGCAGCGGTTGATGCCCGCGACCGTGAACCTGCTGACTCAGGGGTTCGCCGCAGACTCGAAGTCCGACCTGACTCACGCCGGACGTGACACTCCATCCGGTCAGCAGTTGCTACCACTGGAAATCGCTCTGCCGGAAGGAACCGGACGCTGGGCGGAGTTTTCGAACGTTTCGGGAAGCCTGAAGGCCGGACCGGGCTGGCCCGTGGCAGGACCGGACGGCGGATCACAAAACGTCCCGGCGGGAACCTACGGGACGAACGTGTTCTCCGCCCGCGGAATCTCCGGCATTTTCGCGGACCGGTTTCTGTTTCTGGCGGGAGTCTTCATCACCGATGGAGTGCCGGTGGAAGGCACAGAACCCGAGCGGCTGGTGGTGGGACCGGTGATTCGTGAGTCCGAAACATTCTCGACATCCCTGCAGCAGTCGTTCTACATCGGCGATGGTATCGGGCAGCCGGGAGTCACGCAGCGTTTCCAGATTCCCGACAACGCGACGCGGATGTTTCTTGGCTATCTGGATGCGGACCGTTTCGGCTGGCCCATGGGCGGCTTGCCTCCGGGGGCCTACTTCGACAACACGGGCACGGTCGTCGGCACGGTTTCCATTTTCCGGGAAGAACAGACGGCAACTAATAACCGGCCGACCGTCGATCCGATCGACAACGTAACGGTCGCGGAAAACTCGGCCGGCGCCGTCATTGGCATTTCCGGAATCTCCGCCGGCGAATCGGAAACGCAGCCGATCAGTGTCACCGTGACCAGTCACAGCGATCTCATTCAGATCCCGCTGGTGTCGTACACGCAGGGCAGTGACACCGCCGCAGTGTCCATCGTCCCGGCTCCGGATTCTGACGGCGTCGGTACGGTGTCTGTGATGATTTCCGATGGAGGACTGGATAACGACCTGGAAACCGTTGCTGACAACCTGTTCGTTATCCGGACATTCAACGTCACAGTCACTCCGCTGCTGGACTTCGGTGATGCTCCGGCACCGTATGCAGTCACTGTCGCTGAAGACGGAGCTCGGCACGATAATCAGGGACCGTTTCTGGGCACACAACGTGACGTGGAAATCGACGGCCAGCATTCCGACGGCGCTGATTCCGACGGGGCAGACGAGGACGGAGTCAGCTTCGTGTCCGCGGCCACTCAGGGGCAGCCGCTGACCTTCGAAGTGACGGCTTCCGGGGCTGGATTCCTGAACGCGTGGTTTGACATGGACAGCGATGGAGTCTTCGACGGACCCGGTGAGCAGATCCTGACAAACGCGGCAGTCGTCGAAGGCGTCAACACGTTTGTGCAAAATGTTCCGCAGTCAGCCGTGATCGGCGATACGTATCTTCGCTTTCGTCTGACGTCGGAAGAAGTGGCGGAACCGTCACCAAAGGGCCTGCTGCCCGATGGTGAGGTGGAAGACTACCTGTATTCGGTCAACATCAGTCCCGCCAAGCTGGATCCGGATGGCAACGGCGTCGCGGAACTGTTCACCGACGGCATTCTGATTGCCCGTTATCTCGTCAACTTCCGGGGGAATGCTCTGACCAGAAATGCGATCGGTGCCGATGCCGGGCGGGCCGATCTGTCCGCCATTCTGCCGTTCCTGAACGAATCTCAGGATTTGCTGGATGTAGACGGCGATGACAACCGTGAACTTTTTACCGACGGCATCCTGATCGCGCGATTCCTGGCTGGCTTTCGGGGCGACCTCCTGATCAGAAACGCCGTCGGCCCGCAGGCGACGCGCGCGACCAGCGCGGAAATTGAGGCGCATTTGAATTCGTTCCTGCCAGCGACGCCTCAGTCACCAGCGTCTTCCTCAGCGGCACCCGGTGCCGTTGCTGCCGGTATCGGTGCTCCGTCAATCGGCAGTGCAGCGGGGCCGGCGCTGTGGAATCGGCAGGCGGAACCTCCGGCTGTTCCGCAGCAGACCGTTGAATCAGGCACCGATGGTCTGGTCGACGCGATGCCTTCCGAAAAGGACCCGGATTCGCGACTTTGGCTGTCGGCCATCAGTCCGGCCGGTGTTGAAGTCACCTACCCGGAACTGGATCACCTGGTTCCGCCGCGGCTGCTGGAAGATCTGCTGACCGAGTCCGAAGTGATCGGGCAATGAACGCCGACGACTGCCATCACGCGGACGCTATTGTTCCGGTCTGATCGGAGCGAACTTGATTCGACTGATAAACCGGATCATCTGACCGTTCTGAATCGTGCCGGACACGGCGCTGATGGAACTGATGACGTAGCGGTAGTCCAGGTTGAAATCCGGCTCGATTTCGACTTCCTGCTTGTCTGCCCCGGGGCCTGCCGCACGCAGTCGTTCGACCGATCGGCGGATCTCGTCGTTCAGTGTTCGAAACGCGTCGTCTCCGGTTCCCAGAGAACGGCCGTTGAACTGCAGGTCCGTCAACTGCCCGGTTGCCGGGTCGGCCAGCAGCCGAACCTTGAACGGCGGCAGGTCGGCGTCCGTCACGGATGCTTCGGCGGGAGCACCCAGCGGCATGTTGATGTCGAAATCGCCTTCCGGTTCGATGATTTTCAGCGTCAGCATGAAGAAGATCAGCAACTGGAACACGACGTCAATCATCGGTGCCATCTGCGTTTCGATCTTTTCGCCTTTGCTTTGATGACGAAATTTCATGTCGTATCCACGATCTGAAAACCTGTCATTTCACCGCGGGAATTGCGGACGAACCAAACGGCTTCCGGTTGTCGTCTGCAAAACCCCGATTGGCTGACGAATCGACATTGCCGGCCGGGTTCCGTGCCGGCGCTTTACTGTTCGACCTTCTGAGTCGCCTTTAACGCAAATCTTTGAAATTCAATTCCGTTTTCCTGACACATCTGAATCAGCTTCTGGACCAGTCCCGCTTTCACGGAAGCGTCCGCCCGGATCTCCACGGTCACGTCGGCCAGATCGACGTTGATTGTGCGATAGAACTGAGCTTCCTGCTGAAGTCGTTTTCGGGTCCGGGCATCTTCGACGGGAAGCTTTTCGTCGCCGAAGAAGATGTATTCCGTGGGGTCTCTGATGGTGCCGTCTTTATCGCGCTCGAATCCGATGTTCAGCACGAAGGAGTTTTCCCGCTTCACTTCGGGTGGTTTGGCGAGCTGATCCTTCGGCAGCGTGACTCGTTCGTCGGCCTGATTCTGTTCGAAGTTGGTAATCACCATGAAAAACGCGATCAACTGAAACACGATGTCGATCATCGGCGTCATGTCGACGGAAGGCGGATCGCTGTTGGACGAGTTGATTTTCATGAAACGTGTCGCTGTCAGCGAGGTATCGAATATCGGCCGGGGAACACAGATGCGTGAGTTTCAACGCAACCGCTTCGAGAAGAAAGATTCCCTGCTGAAGAATCGAGATTGCGAATTCCCCGTCACCAACTGGCCGCGGGGCTAGGCTGACGGTTTCTGAGTCTTGCCAACTGCGGCAAAGCGGCTCATCAGACCTTCACTGACCATGCCGATTTCCAATACCAGCCGCTGGATGCGGTTTTTCAGAATGCTGTAAAACACCATCGCCGGAATGGCGATCCCCAGACCCAGCAGGGTTGTGAACAGAGCCTTCGAGATGCCGTCCGCCAGTTCGCTGGGCTTCGGAGCCACCGTCGACGTGGAGATTGTTTCAAAGCTGTCGATCATGCCCTGAACCGTTCCCATCAGCCCCAGCATCGGCGCGACTGTGCCGATGAGAGCCAGGTAACTCAGGCGGTGTTCCAGAGCCATGTTTTCGTCTTCACCGGCTTCCTGCATGCCTTCGATGGCTTCCGGGTAGCCGCGGCTGAGCCTGCCCATCCCGGCCGCGAGGACTCGCGCGACAAAGGAATCGTCGTTGCGGGCAATTTCGTAGGCACCCTGAAAATCCTTGTTGTTCAGCTTGCCTTCGAAGTCTTCCACGAAGTCGTTCGGCAGCAGCACTTCCCGGCGGACCTGAAGCAGATTCATCATCAACAGAGCGACCATGACAAATGACAGCGCCGCGAACACGGCCATCCAGAACAGGCCGAGAGCTCCCAGCATCCACATCAGAAAGCTCTTCTTTTCGGCCACGGTCGTTTCCGATCCGCCGTCTGCCGCCACCGCGACGGCACCGTCCGCCGCGTCCTGAGCCATCACTGTGGCAGAATCGGACATGGGAAGGACGCAGAACGCCACCGTCAGAACGAGCAGGAATCCCACCAGATTCTGAATGGTCCGCCTGGAAATGCGTTGGGGCACCGTAAGCATACCGGGATATCTCCGTCTGACAGGGCAACGTCACAAAGAGAGGGGTTAAGAAGCGTGTGGGATTCAGGGATGCTGGAATGTACAAGGTGTTCGCGAGTCCGTCACCCGAATCCTGGTCATCCGGATTGATACGGCAGGAATTTCCCCGATTGATCCGATGAGGGAAGCACTGCTACTCGGCCGCATTGCTACAGAGATACGGCTATCCGCCGGCTCCGAGTTGTTTGGCGAACTGGCTGTTGGGATAGCGTTCTGACAGTCTTGCGGCGGCATCCTGAGCTCGGTCCTGATGTCCCGACGGACCCCACAGCCGCGAAAGATTCAGAAGTGCTTCGGCGTGCTGCGCGGTTTCGCCGGAGTACAGGACATCGACATGCAGATAGGCCATCAGCGCGGCTTTCGGTTCGTTTTTCTGACGCAGGCAGTCGCCTTTGCGAACCCACGCTTCCGCCAGGATGCGGCTTTCTGAATCCGATGCCTTTGCAATCACTTCGTCGAGCACGGCGATGGCCTGATCCGGTTGTGTCTGCTGTTTCAGACAAAGAGCCTTGCCGAGCTGTCCGTCATAGAAGGCCGCGGAGGCCGTTGCATCACCTTCGCTTTGACTAACGACCTGATTGAATGCGGCCAGGGCTCCATCCACGTCGCCGGCCGCCAGCAGCAGTCGCCCCAACTGCACGCCTGCCTGAAGCTGGTATCCCTTGACCGCGGACGCCTGCACTTCCTGCAGCAGACTCTTGCCGGTTGTGGTGTCGCCCTTTGCGGCCAGCAGCTCCGCCTGCAGCAGAGAGGCTTCCAGATAGCGAAAGTTGGTACCGTTAGCCGTTCGAAAGTTCTGCAACTGCTGGATTGCAGCGTCCAGATTCGACGGGTCGGTCAGAGCTTTGCGACCCTGCGTTCGAGCGATCAGAAATTCGATCTCCGTCTTCAGGCGGCTGTCAGTACCGTCATATTCGGACTGAATCGTGTTCAGCTTTTCCAGCGCCGAATCGAAGGCACCGCTGCGTTCGTTGCTGCGAGCCGCCAGCAGTTGCGACGGTTCCTGATCGAAGCGTACTTCCTTCAGATTGGCGACCGAGATGGTTTCCGATTCACCGCTGGACTTTTCAATCACGACATCTTCGCGTCCCATCGCGGTGAACTTTCCGCGAAAGGTCACTCCGTCACTGCGACGCGACACACTGTCCGCGGCATTTGCGACGGCAGCGGACAACGCGAACAGAAGGCATCCGGTTACGAGTCTGCGGTTAAACCGCGAGCGGGGCAGGATGAGACATTCGGGCTCGCGGGAGTAAGAAGAGCGAAAAGTAACGGCGTCCGCCGCGGCCAGCATAAACATCTTCGTGAGAATCCTGTTTCAAAAGTCTCTTGTGGTGTCTGGTGGTCGCTTTCGGTGACCGCACGGCAGCTCGCGCCGAAGTGTGCTGGTCCCTTCCGAAAGCCTCTTCGAACTCGCCCCGCCGCGAGATCCGGTGCAACGACGAAAACGCCGCCTGCCGACAGCGTCCTCAGGACCGCGCCGGTCCGCGTTTGATAACGTCACTTTTCATCCGATTGTTTTCGAGTCTTCTTCGGTTCACTGTCCGTCGAAGGCGGCTGTTCCGACGTCTGCTGTTTTCGGGCGGCGGCCTGCGCGGCCTTTCGCCGAGCCGCCTGTTCGGGCGTCAGAGCACGTTTCTTTGATGCATCAGGATTTGCCGGAGCAGTCTTTGTGCCGGCCTTTTTTCGGACAGCGGTTGCCGTTGCGGTTCCCGCGCCCACGGCTGTTCGGCGAACGGCAGGAGCCGGCGGCGGAACGAACTTGTCTCCGCCGGAGACGTAAGACGGGCGCGGCCGGCGACGCGGCTTGCTCATCAGCTTGAATACGGCTCCTGCTCCACCGGCGGCAAGCGCCAGCGCCAGGGTGATCATCAGCGGATTCGGGCCGGTGTCGGTTCCTGCCGACGCCAACTTCACCGGCGCCGGCGGGTACTCGGATGTCGCGGCGGCGTTCGCTGCCGAAGTCGTTGTCGAGTTGTTGGTCGGCTGAGCCACCGCTGCATGTTTCGGGCGTTCCAGCGGTCTGGCCGGCTGACCAAGCTGAGACTGAATGGACTGGTACAGCCGATCAAAGCGGCTCCACCACGCATCGTCGATGTCGCCGAAGACGTCCGCGAAGATCATGATCTCTGCCAGCCCGGCCTGCAGTTGTTCCTTAGCGTTCGGTGCATTTGTTTTTGCGTACCGCAGGCGGCTGTTGGTCAGTTCAAAGCGGGCTTCCAGGAAACGATCGCGCAGTTTTTCCCATTCCGGCTTGCCCATTTGCCGTTGCAGTCGGCGAGTAATCCCGGACCAGCCCCAGATCTTGTTGTCCCGGATGCCTTCAATCGATGTGAGCAGTTTGCCGGCCGAAGCACCGCCGGTTGCTCCCCAGTCCGCCAGGGTATTGGCCGCTTCAAATTGAACATCCAGATTCAGTTCATTGTCCTTCAGGATTTCCTGAGCCATGGCGATGGCCGCGTCGAACGCCTGCTGTTGCCGGCGGCAGCGCAGCAACCGCAGCTTGATCGCGGTCACCGTGTCGCCCGAGGCCAGGCTCGAATCCAGAATCTGCTGGTAGGCGTCAGACGCTCGCTGGTAATACGTGGACGAAGCATTCGGATCGCCGGAAATGCCCTGCCCGAGACCGAAGTACGTTTCTCCGATCCACAGCAGGGAGGTGAAGTCGCTGCTGTCTCGCTGCCGGTACACCTGTTCCAGAAACTGTTCGAACGATCGCCGAACGTCCGCCAGGCGGTCTGTCTGCCCGGACGATTTCAATTGCTGCAGTTCGTCCTGAAGTTCCTGACCGAGCTGTGTGTAAACCGCGGTTGTGTCCTGGCCGCCGACCCTCTTCAGTTGGTTCATTTCTTCAATGGCCAGGTTGATCTGCTGAGTGCCCACGTAGGCTCGCAGCAGCAACCGATGCAGCAGGCCGACAAACGCCTGCCCGTGAACGCCTTTGTCCGGAGAGTTGCCGGAACCTTCCAGCGACCGGACGACCGAAGTGTCACCGCCCGTTGTTAACCGTCGAATCGTTTCTTCGAACTGCCCGTCGAGATTCAGGATGCTGGCCAGAGAAACTTCCGCCGCGATGATTTCGTCGGACGGTTCGCTGAATTCGTCCATATCCTGCCGAGCGAGTCCGATGCCCTGTTCGAGCAAACTTCGGGCTTCACTCTTCCACTGCCGGATGACTTCCGAGTCGTGTTCGGCGCGGTCGCCGGTTTCAACGGCGGCCACGGTGGTCGCCCATGCCGCCCAGTAGGCCTGACCGGCTTCGATGCGAGCCGTTGCGTATTCCGCGTCCGTTTCGGGAACTGCCAGAAACGACTCCACGGCTTTCAGCGGATCATTCAACTGACGGTAGATCTTCCCCAGCCGAATGCGGGCTTCATTGCCTCGCCGCGACTGAGGATACCTGGCGATGATTTCCTCACACACGTCGCGGATCAGGTTCACTTCGAATTCACGGTCGTCCGGACGAGCTTCATTCCATGCCTGCACGGCCGCCGTGATGGCGATTTCCGTCGCATTCAATGCTGTGTCCTGATCGGCCTCGCCGTCCTTTTCCATGCAGTAGCGAGCCAGAATCAGTGCGTCGTAGCTCTTGCGCTGCCGGAGATAGATAAAGCTCAGCAGGTAGCGAGCCTGGGCGATGGCTTTGGGATCGGTGGTGCCTTCCCGCAGACCAAGAGCGAGCTGCAGCAACCGTCCGACTTCGTTCAGATGCAGCATCAGAGCCTGATTGGCTGACTGTCGATCGGCAGGACCGGACGCCTGGTCGACGGACTCCTTCAGTTTTTCGATCTGCCCGATCATTCCGCGAGCACGCTCAAACGCGGTGTCGAAATCCCGCGGCTCCTTGTCGGAATCACCAAGGACCGCCTTGATGCGGCGACCCATCGCGAGTGCCGGTTCGCGGTAGGCTCCCGGATATCGGCTGACCTGCTGAGCGTCGGCCATGGCCTGGCGAAGGAAGATGTCCCGCTGTGGTTCTTCCAGTTCACGATTCTCCGCCAGACGTTCTTCGGCGATTGCCTTTTCCCAGAGAATGCCCAGCCCGGTTTCGGTCAGCGATTCACGACGATGGGCCGTCAGCCATTCGTCGGCTTCCTTCAGAACCAGCTCGTGGCTGCTGCGTTCTTCGTGGTTCAGGCACATCAGCCGGTATTGCAGCGCGGTGTCCTTCAGTCGCAGCACGGCGGCGTTTTGCGACGGCTGGTCCTTTACTTCGTTGTAGATACCAAGCGCACGGCCGATGTCGTCCTGTTCCTGAAAGCATCGGCCCATCATCAGAAACGCCTGCAGGCCGGCGGGATTCTTGCGGTCCGTCTGATGGATTTCCTCATATTGCTTCGACGCTTCAATCAGAATCTCATGTCGCTCCTGACTGCCCGCGTCGTACGTCCTTCCCTTTTCGTAGGTGCAGCGAGCCAGTGTCAGCCATGCTCGCAGATACCGCCCGCGTGACAGCAGCCGTTCGGTGTAAAGTTCCGGTTCCCTGGTTTCATCAACGAACTGCGGATACGAATCGTACTGCTGTTTGTACTGGTCGTGAGCCTTCTGAAAGATGTCCTTCGCCTGGCCGATGAGTTCGCGGGCCTGTTGCTGCAGTTCCAGTTTGCGATCCGCGTTGGACGGCGCTTCCGTCTGCCACATCAGCGTCTGAGCTCGCTGGAACAGCAGTTCGCCGAGTTCCGAATTCGCAAACGCCGCCTGGTTGTGACCGGCATGTTCGGATGCGAATTTCTTCAGAAACACTTCCGCCTGGCCCAGGTACTGGTCGCGGTCTTCAGGAACCCGCGACGTCGTGCCCATTTCGCGGTACGTGATGCCGCGCTGCAGATCCAGAGTCTCCCGAAGTTCCGCCGGCACGTCTGATTGATTGGCGATGTCATCCAGATACTCCAGCGCCGAATCGAAATACTGCCGCTGCCGAAGTCCTTCCAGAAAATCCAGATGCCGGTCGTCCGCCCGCACGTGCACAGACATACCAATGGCAATACCGGCGGCCAACAGCATTCGGCAGGCCAACAGGACTCGGCCGTCAGACGGGACTCGATCCGTAAACAGCGACCGATCAAAAACGCAGCGGGGAGCGACGGGAATGAAAACGTTCATCGAGATCCGATCCGATCGGAAGACCACATGCCGCAGAAGATGTTGATCCTGGCCCCGGAGAAGAATGACTTTTGACAACTCGGCGCGTGACTGGCCACAAGGGGCTTCATTCCGTTCGCAGCAGGACGCGGCCGAAACGGAAATTAGGCTTGTCGCAGGGCGTACCGACGACTCGACGGCGTGTACCAAACGTGACGTCAGATGCGCGGCGGAATCATATCCGCAAATGGCACGAAAATCACAAAAAGCCGACTTGCGGTGAACGGCTCTGCCGACAGGTGCTGTCTGACATTCCACGCATACTGCCGAGCGCCGAATGCGGGCAAACACGCCCACCTGTGTTTATGTAAACCATGCCCGCCTGAGATGCAGGATAAATCTCCGCATCGGAAACCACAATGGCGACGCGGCGCGGCCGGTTTCCGAATCTGCCCCGCAGCCTTCCGTTTCGATTCGTCCCGCAGAGCCATCACGGGCGGCAGCGATCAACAGCGATCAGTGTCGAAGTCGGTTGGCGGGAAGGCTGCGGAAACCTCGCAGCAACAGCAGCAGAACCAGCAAAGTCACCCAGGCACCCGCCACCAGTCCGGCGACGGATGGCCAGTGACTGAAGATGTCCCGCAGCGTAAAGAAGTCGGCCCACAGCCATCGCCAGGTACACAGCACAATTACCGCCGATGCCGCCAGATACGGACCATACGCCACGAACGAGCGGCCGCTGACGATACGTGTCACCAGTCCCACGATCAGTCCCGCCAGCGGAGCGAAGCCCAGAACGCACAGCACCGGCTGCCAGCCAATGAAGGCTCCGATCATCGCCATCAGCGTCACGTCGCCAAACCCCAGCGCCGGGTAGCCGAGAACCAGGTGAGAACTGAACCGGATCAGCCACGTCAGCGTTGCTCCGACTACCAGACCCGCACTGCTCCAGGCAAGGCCGTGAAGATGCTGATGGTTCTTCATCCACTCCGGAAGATACGGTCCCTGAATTCCCGGAATCACATCGTCCCAGTTCACCCAGATATGAATGATCTGAAGCTCGCCCGTTGCGAAAGCTCCCGTAATCGCAACCAGAATCCCCGTAACAATGACCGCGTCGGGAATCACGTAGTCCAGGAAATCGGTCACGACGGCAACGGTCATCAGGAACAACAGCGCGAAGTGAAAAGGCAGCCGGTAGAACGACAGCGGCGCGGACGGCTGGACCTCATCAAGCCGCTGGCAGCCTCCGCCGCCGGCGTCCAGCAGCAGCCAGCAGTACGCCGCAAACAGCAGCCCCAGACTTAAACTGGTCAGCAGCGGCCAATAGAGTTTCGACGTCCGGCCGCAGTTCCGGCACCGGACCGAAGCCAGCGACGCCCACACCTGGACGGCCGACGTCGCTTCGCCGCAGGCCGAACACCGCACGAGTTCCGTCGGCGCGGAGTCGGCTACCATCAGCGCAGCCCACGCCGCGGCAATTCGGCCCAGCACGCATCCGGCGGCCAGCGATGTCAGGTAAAGCAGCATGGCGGGGAGTCTATCAGTCGTTTTCGCCAGCCGCGACAACTCACGCCAGGCTGCTCAACTTTCGGGCAGAGTGCTGTCGGTCGCAGCAGGTGAGCCGTCCAAAACGGCCCGCGCGGCGGGATTTGAGTGCTGGCACGTCAATTGCAACACAGACTCCGCAGGTTGTGCTACGCCCCGTCGAATCCTGAAACGCTGGTCTGAAAAGAGGAATCCATGAAGAAGCTCGAAGCTGTAATCCGTCACTACAAGCTGGAAGACGTGAAGACAGCTTTGACCGGAATCGGCGTTCAGGGCATGACGGTCTCTGAAGTGCGAGGCTTCGGCCGGCAGCGAGGCCACAAGGAAACCTATCGCGGAGCCGAATACACGGTGGACTTCATGCCGAAGGTCCGCGTGGAGGTTGTGGTCCCCGACGGTGAAATCGACGGCGCCATCACCGCGATGTGTGAAGCGGCCCGCACCGGTCAGGTCGGCGACGGAAAGATCTTCGTTTCCAGCCTGGAACAGATCGTTCGAATCCGCACCGGCGAAAGCGGCGAAGACGCCATCTGACTGGTCAGGAAGCACAACTCGTTCGGCCTCACAACCGTTCATTGCGTCCGCCCCGCATTGCCCCCTCTCCCGCGCAGCGGGAGAGGGAGATTTTTCTGCGTTCAGCAGAAAAATCGGGGTGAGGGCCGGCCGCGCAAACTACGCGCAGCAAGCGAGTCTCCCGCCCGCCCCGCCGCAACGCGACTGAACGAGCCACCGTCGCCGCTGACACGTCATTTCCGCGCCGTGGTCGCTGCGTCAGCAGTGAACCGCGCCGTCAGATTCTGCTAGATTGCCCGTGGGAAGATTCGTTCTGTCGCTCGCGCGCAAATCCGATGACCAAAGCCATCCTTCGCGAAGTGCAGCAGCTTCGCGCCGAACTGGAACGCCATAACCGGCTGTATTACGTCGATTCGCGACCGGAGATTTCCGACCGCGAATACGACCGGCTGATGGCACGGCTGCAGGAACTGGAAGCCGCTCACCCGGAATACGATTCTCCGAGCAGTCCGTCGCATAAAGTCGGCGGCGAACCGATTGAAGGCTTCACAACCGTCGAACATCGTGTTCCGATGCTGTCGATCGACAACGTGTTTGAAGAAAGCGTTCTGCTGAAGTGGGACGCGGAGCTTCGCCGGTCCTTCAATCGTGACGCGCTCGACTACAGCCTGGAATTCAAAATCGACGGCGTGGCTCTGGCACTGATCTACGAACGGGGGGAACTCGTCTGCGCGGTGACTCGCGGCGATGGTCGAGTCGGTGACGACATCACTCACAACGCACGCGTCGTTGCCGGTGTTCCGCTGCGGCTGATGACCGACGATCCTCCGCCGGTGCTGGAAGTTCGCGGCGAAGTCATGATTCACAACGAAGACTTCGCGGAATTCCAGGCGCGGCAGTCGGCAGCCGGCGAAGAACCGTTCCGGAATCCCCGCAACGCCGCCGCCGGAGCACTCAAGCTGCTCGACCCGAAACTCGCACGACAGCGCGGCCTGCGGTTTCTGGCGCATGGTGTTGGTTACGTCGAAGGAACTTCCGGGACACCTACATTCAGTTTCTTGATGACATTCGAAAGCTTGGAATCCCCGTGACTCCCGGTGTGCGCGAAGCGATCGGCATCGAGCAGCTTCAGTCGCAAATGGCCGCGATGATCGAAATGGTGCCGGAGCTGCCCTTCGAAGTCGATGGCATCGTCATCAAGCTCAACCAACTCGCGGACCGCGAAGAACTGGGAGTGACGTCAAAAAGCCCGCGCTGGGTCCGCGCCTACAAGTGGGAGCGGTACGAAGCCGAAACGAAAGTCGCCAACATCACGGTTCAGGTCGGCAAGACGGGAACGCTGACTCCCGTGGCGGAGCTGGAACCGGTCGAGATCGACAGCACGATTGTTTCGCGAGCCAGTCTGCATAACCGTGACGAACTGCAGCGGCTGGGTGTGAAGATCGGCGACACCGTTCTTGTCGAAAAGGCCGGAAAGATCATTCCGCATGTGCTGCGAGTGAACGAATCGGTCCGCACCGGCAGCGAGCAGGAGTTTTCGTTTCCAACAGCGTGCCCGGAATGCGGTGCCGCCGTGCAGCAGGACGAAGGCGGCGTCTATGTGCGCTGCCCGAACCCGTCCTGTCCGGCTCAGCTTCGCGAAACCCTCGTCTACTACGCATCGCGACCGGCGATGGATATCGATGGCCTCGGCGAAAAACTCATCGGCCGTTTGCTGGACGAAAAACTCGTCGACGGCATTCCTTCGCTGTACCGGCTGCGGGACCATCGGGAACAACTGCTGGCTCTTCGCGGCCTGAAGGAAAAGTCGGTCGACAATCTGTTCGCGGGAATGGAATCGTCGAAGACCCAGCCGCTGTGGCGACTGCTGACCGGGCTGAATATCCGTCACGTCGGGCAGAGCAACGCTCAGCGTCTGGAAGACGCGTTCGGCACGATCGACGAAATTTCCGCGCAGCCGGTGGAAGTTCTGGCCGCGGTCGACGATATCGGGCCCGTCATCGCGGCGTCGGTGCAGGGATTCTTTTCGTCGGACTTTGGCCGTTCGCTGATTGAGGAACTGCGGGGACTTGGTCTGAACTTCGGCACACCGATCGATCGCACAAAAACCGCTGCGGCCGGCGACGGAAAACTCAGCGGAAAAACGGTCGTCGTGACGGGAACGTTGTCCGGCATGACTCGCGACGAAGCCAAACAGCTCATCCGTGACCACGGTGGCAAAGCGGCGGGAAGCGTGTCAAAGAAAACCAACTTTGTCGTCGCCGGCGAAAACGCCGGCAGCAAACTGTCAAAGGCGGAAGAACTCGGCATCCAGGTGCTGACCGAAGACGAGTTCCGCAGGCTGCTTGAGAAGTAGCCCGAACGCATCTTCGTGGCAAGACTTCGCCTTCGCACGCCGTTCGCGCGGCCCGGTTTTTTGAAGAACCGGGCGACGACTGGAAAATTGTGACCGGCGCCTGCGCAGACACGCTGGCCTGAGGCGCGTTGTGCCGCCGAATCACCGCACCGTCGTTTCGTACTTGACGCCTTCGGGGACCGGCACCGGCACGGCCACGGTTGTGCCGAAATCGCCCGACGTCTTTGACATCGAATCGACAGCCACGAACGCTGTGAACGAACTCATCAGGTTGTAGTTCAGCGCTGTCTGAGTCACCAGTTGCTGCACTTCGGCGGCCTGTGATGGTTCGCCAGTCGCGTCCATCATCAGGTCTTTGATTTTCATCCGAGCCCAGACCGCCGCGATGCCGTTGTGCTTTTCGGTCGCGTCGTCTTCGTCCAGTGACACGGCAAACGATGTCGGTTCCATACCGACCAGACCGCCGACTTTCACCGTGCCCGGTTCACCCTTGAATCGTCCGGTGAGAATCACGGGCCGACCCACAATCAGATCCGGCAGTCGCTCTGGATATACGTCGGCGACTTTCATCGTGCCCCAGTCGATCGATAGGTCTGTCATCGCCGGGTGACTGATCCGCTGGTTGAAATGATCCATGATCGCGGCTGCATCGTCGTTCAGGCTCAGGTACGCGACGGCACCGCGGCCTTCCATCGCCATTCGATCCATCAGGTAACGATTCGGCGACTGGCCGACTCCGAAGCTGAAGACTCGCGACGGTCCCAGTTTGCTTCGCAGAGTTCCCAGAATCTGCTGTTCGTTGCCGATGTAGCCATCCGTCATGAACGACACCAGCCGGAACCGGCCTTCGTCATGAGGAAAATCGAGTGCCGCCTTAATGCCTTCGATCATCTGAGTTCCGCCGGAACCGCTCAGTCCGTTCAGATACCGCAGACCGCGGCCGATGTTTTCCGCCGTGGCGACAACAGGTTCGCTGCCAAGCTGCGACGAGTTGTTCGAGAACTGGATGATCTGAAACGTGTCTCGCGGTGTCAGCGATTGCAGCGCGTGGGCGATCGCGGTCTTCGCCTGTTCGATCGGCTTGCCGCTCATGCTTCCGGAACAGTCCAGCACGAACACCATTTCCATTGGGCTGCGCCGGACCGACTTCAGCTCAGCCGGAGGATACAGCATCATCGTGAAATACTTGCCCTGTTCGTCTTCGTGAGTCAGCAGTGCGGTCTTGATCTGATCGCCGGCGACTCGGTATCGAAGCACGAAATCCCTGTTCGGAATCGTGTCGTTCGAAGCCAGTTCGATCTTCCGCCGGCATTCTGAGATCGGCTGCGATTTGACCGCGTGATTGACGCTGTGAATGTCTTCGATGTCGACTCCCGCGTTGATGTTCAGCGTCAGAGAGATGTCGTGACCGCTGCGTTCGTGAGGTGCCAGGTACTGCACTTCGGTTGACTGTCCGCTGCTGCCGTGTGCTCCGCGAGCGACAGCGCCGACACCGTCCGTGGTGGCCGGAGGATTAAAGCGGGGACCGACAACCATCGGGAACACAAACTCGTAGGCTCCGTCGTCATAGCGCAGTGTGCTGAAGTATCGGATGTTGATGTCGATCTGTTTGCCCGGCTCGATGTTGGCAACCTTCTGAGTGAAGATATTGGGTCGCTCCTGAGTCAGCAGCGACGCGACGTGGCCCTGCCGGCGAGCGTTTGCATAAATCTGTTCGGCCTTTTCGCGTTCACGGATGATGCCGCGGATTTTTCGGTCGCCGACAGTCATCACAAACTCATTGACGGCCGCGTCCTCCGGCAGCGGGAATACGTACACCGCCTCAATCTTCGAACTGTAGGGATTGTGAAACTGCTGAGTGACGTCGACGCTGGCGATGTAGCCGTCGATGGTCCCTTCAACCGACGTGTGCTTCAGCGGAACGGGCACACGTTCTGCTGCGTTCGGCAGTTGTGCCATCAACGCACCACAGCCGGGAACTTCGGGATTCGGCATCGCAGGCTGAGGCGTGTCGACGGCCTTGGCGATAATCCACAGTTCTTCACCCGGCTGCAGGTCGAACGTCAGGGGCCGCTGGTTTCGTTGCTCTTTCTTCGACTTGTTCTCGAACGCGTCGAACCCGTCCATCAGCATGAAGCGATGGCCGGCTTGATAATCCCGCGAGTCGTCCGCCTCTGTTTGACCGCCCGCAAGTTCCGGTGCGTCGGCAGAAGTCGCCGGAGCCTCAACGGCCGAACGGCCTTCTTTCGCCGATCGCGATTCCTCCCGCCCGCGGCGCTTTGAAAGACCGGCATTGTCAGAACGGGCGGCTGAATCAGGCGCATATCCGCCGACTCCCGCCCCCCCTCTGCCGGCTACTGAGGAATCGCCGCCGGACACTCCGGGATAGCCGCCCATTGCGCCGGGGTATTTAGCCTTGTCGCCCATCTCCCCACCGTCAGTTGTCTGTGCGGTCCCAAACCGACTCCTGATTGCCTCCACGCTTTTTCCATCTGCATCGGAAAGCCCGTCGCCTGGTTCCGGTGACGCCTCGGTTGGCAACTTCTCCTCAGCGAATTCAGCTGCAGCCGGAAGTTCGATCTCAGGCTTGACTCGAGTGCCGTCCGGGCCCGCGGGGGTTTCAACGATGACTGCGGCGTCATTAGTCCGGTGGTCAGTTTCTCGGACTGTCTCCGACGCCGGGACCGGTGCGGCGATTGTGTCTTCCGCCGCCGCGTCGTCCCGCCACGTCTGGCTGAATGCCGGCGTGGTTTCCGGTCGGGCCGTCGGCGAAGACGCCACGTTGCCAACCTCTTCACCTTCCTGCCCGCAACCCGCGTGAATCACGCAAATCAGACCAGCCACGGTCGCTGCCAACAGCCAGCGGTTCTGAGTTTGTCGAAGTCTCATGATTTCAAACCTTCCTGTTCGGGATCGAGTTCGTATTTTCTGATCACCGGGTACCACGGATTGCCGTTCAGGCAAGCTGTGCGGCGCAGCCGTCGGAAACCCGCCTTGTGTTCGCTTCGTTTGGAGATCGTTGATCCCCGGTTTCAGTTCGCTTCGTCAGCAGTTTCCGACCGCTTCGCGGTGCACCCTGCCGGACGCAGGATGTGGTACCCGCAGCGCCGCTATGCTCTGGCCCGGGCAATCGAAATTTCAGCTGGGATCTTTTCGCCGTCCTTCGATGCCGAGACCTTCAATAGTGTTCGATATGCCTTCATTCCCGGACCGGTCAGCTGCACCTGAATCCGGGCAACTCGACTTCGCCCGGACGGCAGTTCATCCGCCGTGCTGAACGCCGCCAGAATGACGCGATTGCTTTGCATCGCTCTCACGTCGTAATACGGAGGCTCATGGAAGGCCGCGTGTTCACCGCCTTCGATGCCGACGATTTCCACGCCGGGCGTATCGCTTTTCAGTTCGAACTGATAGGCCGCCAGAGGCACATTGCCGGAATCCATGAACACGTCGATGGCTTCAAACCGAACATCTTCGTCGGCAACGTTGTCCGGTCCTTCGATTTGTGTCACGGCAACGCGGTCAGTCTGATCTGACGGGTTCGTCCGGTCCGTCTGCGCGTACGCCATGGCGACAAGACAGACGTCAAACAGGATCAACACCAGCCAGGCGACGGGAATACAGCAGGTTCGCTGCCGAGGACACGCCTGCGGATTTTCGAAATTCATCGTCATGGCTCATCGCCTTTCGTCGGCCAGGCGATATCGCCCGACCAGGATGCCATACAGCACTTCGTTCAATCACACACTGTTCATTCGGTTCGATCGATACCCGACAGGGATCCGTGCAGGCCTGGTTCCATGATGGCTTTCCTACAGCATCACAGCATTCCGGGCGATTTGGTCGACGTCTTCCTGATCCAACTGACCGTCGCCGTTCTGATCCCATGCCGGCTGCAAATCGCCACGCCGGATGTTTCGAGCCAGAGCGAAGGCGTCCAGGATGTCGACCTGCCCGTTTCTGTCGATGTCGTCCCGCAGAATCACCGCCGCCGTTTGGGCTTCTGCCCTGCCGGCTTCTGAAAACTCCGCGTCGGCGACCACGGGGGACGCAGGCATCAACGGATCCGCACTCTTCGGCAACAACACCAGCATGACCGCTGCCGCCAGACTGGTCGCCGCCAGCGTTCCCACCGCCCATCTTGAGGCGCTGCGGGAAGCTCGCCGCGGTTTTGAAATCGTTTTCAGGTAAGCACTTGCGTCCGCCAAAACCGCTTCATCGATGTGGCCCGGCACCGCAATTTCATCAGGCCCGTGCCGCTGCCGAATCGCATCGACCAGCGCCGAAGGAAGTTCGTCGCCGGAGTGCTGAGGTGTGTTGGTGTCCGTCATGGTTTTGACCTCCGCAGCATTCAGCGCGGGTGTTGTCCGGTTCGTTCAACAAAAAGGGAACTTTTTTGAAATCCCGTCGTCGGACACTCGGCACGCGGTCGTAGTCAGTGACGAAGGCGGGGAACGCGCATGAGGATGATGTCCGAAACTTCAACTGACCAGCAGTTGATCACGGCCATCAACAACGGCGATTCCGAAGCGTTCGCGATTCTGTACCACAGGCATCGAGACTGGGTTGTTCGGCTGGCCTTCCGCTTCACCGGTCATCACGATGATGCTCTGGACGTGATGCAGGAAACCTTCGCGTACCTGGTTCGCAAGTTCCCGGGCTTCGAACTGACGGCTCAGATGACCACGTTCCTGTACCCCGCCGTCCGCAACCTGTCCATCGCCGCCCGAAAGAAGCGACTTCGAGCGACCAGCGGCGACGAAGATCTTGCTCTGTTCGCCTGCAACAACAGCGGCGATTCCGCAACCGATCGCGACGATTTCTCCGACATGCTGTCCGCGCTGTCAGATGCTCACCGCGAAATCCTGCTGATGAGGTTTGTCGACGATATGACTCAGCCGGAAATCGCCGCCGCCCTGGATCTGCCGCTGGGAACTGTGAAGTCGCGTCTGCATCACGCAATACAGTCCGTCAGGGAAAGCCCGGCCGCGATGAAACTGCTGGAATGCGACCAACCGCGGGGATAGTCCGATATCGACACCGTAGCGAACCGCGCAATGCCCGCGCAGGCTTTGTTACAGGATCGCAATCGCCGACCATCGATGAGCAAGAGAACTCAACGGACCATGACACGGTCAGGTACGCCCTGCTCTGCACTCGGAACGAATCGTCCCGCATGTCTCGCACCGTTCCGAGCACTCTGCCGGTGGCCGCACTGAGGGAGTAGTCGTCCAGCCAATTCTTCCGCAACACCTCGCCGCCATCCGCTCCGTCGCCGGCGATGCCGATCTAATCCGCCACCCCCCGTCACCTCTCACTGTACCACACAAGTATATGGGTCGAAAAAAAAAGGGGGCGGGGGGTCAGGAGGGTGGTCCGAAGGTGTCCCAGGCGAGGGAGAAGCAGTGGAGGCGTTGCAGTCCGGTCCAGAGGGTTTGCGTGCCCGGGTGGGTTTTTGGGCGATCGACGTAGCCGCCGAGGGTGGCGATCATGCGGATCAGTTCGTTCAGGCGCGGAGGCTGTGACGGAAGCTTTCGGATGGATAAAAGGTGTCAGGAACCGTTTCTGTTGAGATGGATAAAAGGTGGCAGGAACCGTTTCTGTTGACACAGCGGGGCACTCTTCGTAGCTTCCGCGAATGGGACGACCAAAACGAGCGGCCGACGGCGGCCTGATTTACCATGTGCTGAACCGTGCCAACGCCCGGATGACGATCTTCGAAAAGGACGAAGACTATCAGGCGTTCGAACAGGTTCTGGAAGAAGCCGTCGCCAGAACGGGAACGCGACTGCTGTCCTATTGCGTCATGCCCAATCACTGGCACCTGGTTGTGTGGCCGCGGGAAGACGGCGAACTGTCGCGATTCACCGGCTGGCTGACGCTGACGCACACGCAGCGGTGGCATGCTCACCGGCAAAGTTCCGGCAGCGGCCATGTCTATCAGGGCCGCTTCAAGTCGTTTCCCGTGCAGGACGACGACCACTTCCTGACGGTCTGCCGGTACACGGAACGCAACGCGAAACGGGCGAACCTGGTGGCACGAGCCGAAGACTGGCGGTGGAGCAGCCTGTACCGTTGGCATTCCGGCACGGCGAAGGACAAGGCGTTGCTCAGCGCGTGGCCGCTGCCCCGTCGTCCGGGCTGGATCGAGCACGTGAACGCTCCGCAGACGGAAGCGGAACTGTCCGCCCTGAGGCGCAGCGTGACTCGCGGCTGTCCGTTCGGCGGGGAATCGTGGTGCGACCGTGTCGTCCGGCAACTTGGTCTGGAAACAACCCTGCGCCCCCGCGGCCGACCACGAAAGCCAAACAAAGATTCCTGACACCTTTTGTGATGCTCACCTTTTGCTGTCTTTTATCGCTCCCTGACCAAACGCCTTTCCTCGTGACAATTGCATTCGGAAATGGAACACTGTCGGGACTCTCGGCAGGGTTTTGAGAATCGCGAAATGGAAGACGTCACACGGATTCTGAATCGCATCGTGTCCGGCGACGGCCTGGCAACCGAGCAGTTGCTGCCGCTGGTTTATGACGAACTGCGCGGTCTGGCGTCACGGTTTCTGCACGATGAACGTGCTGAACACACGCTGCAGCCGACGGCGCTGGTACATGAGGCCTATGTGCGGCTGGTGCACGGAGAAACTGAGCAGGCGTGGAATCATCGCGGGCATTTCTTCGCGGCGGCAGCGGAAGCGATGCGGCGGATTCTGGTGGAGCATGCCCGATCCAGGCAGACTCTTAAACGCGGCGGCTCGGCCGGTCGCCGGCACATCGAACTGACCGAAGTTGTGCGTCCCGAACGGCGCGATGATCTGGTGGCACTCGACGAAGCGCTGACAAAACTGGAACGCACTGATCCCCGGAAGGCAACGCTGGTCAAGCTGAGATACTTCGCCGGTCTGACGATGGAACAGGCGGCCGAATCGCTGGGAATTTCCGTCGCAACGGCTGGCCGCGAATGGGCTTACAGCCGCGCATGGCTGTTGCGAGAACTGACTGACGACGGGTGATCCGGCGGATCCTGAACTTCCGGAGCGAATTCTGGAACTTTGATGAGCGAATCGGCGAACGAAAATCGCACGTTATCCGGAAGTGTTCTTTTTGCTGAGGGGCTGATCGCGGTCCCCGGCTGACGTTTCGCTTTCAGGTCGCTTGCCATGAGTGAAGAATCGATTTTCGCCGAAGCCGTCCGAATCGACTCGCCGCAGGAACGGGACAAATTTCTGACAGCCGCCTGTTCGAACGACGCTTCGATGCAGGCTCGCGTGCGACAGTTGTTGCGTCTGCACGAAGACGCGGGCAGTTTTCTGGAAAAATCACCCGCAGCCGCGGCCGGGGACGCCACAGTGGTCTGGCGCGACACCCATGACGATGGCATGAATTCCGGCGGGCCGTCGGCGGCCCGTGCTGCGTTCCCACACATCGATCTCAGCTTTCTGACGCCATCGGACAAGGAGGGTTGCCTTGGAACAATCGGTCAATACGAAGTCGTCGGGATCGTTGGCGAAGGAGGCATGGGGATTGTCTTCAAAGCGTTCGACACGCGATTGCATCGCACCGTCGCACTGAAGTTTCTGTCGCCACAGCTTGCAGCGAACGCCAACGCTCGTCGTCGGTTCCTGCGTGAAGCTCAGGCCGCAGCCGCGGTTGTGCATCCGCATGTGGTGACCATACATGCGGTCGATGATTCTTCACTGCCATTTCTGGTGATGGAATTTATTGGCGGGCTGTCGTTGAAGGATCTGCTGGAAAGAGACGGAGCGCTGCAGGTCAGAGAAATCCTGCGTATCGGATCGCAGCTGGCGTCCGGACTGGCAGCGGCTCATCATCAGGGACTGATTCACCGGGACATCAAGCCGGGAAACATTCTGCTGGAGAACGGCGTTCAGCGGGTCAAGATCACAGATTTCGGTCTCGCCCGGGCGGCCGACGATGTGAGTATGACACGAACCGGAGAAGTTGCCGGAACGCCCCAGTACATGTCACCGGAACAAGCTCGCGGCGAACAGATCGACCAGCGGAGCGATCTGTTCAGCATGGGCAGCGTGCTGTACGCAATGTGTACCGGCCGCGCGCCGTTCCGAGCGGACACGACAATGGGTGTGCTGAAGCGAGTCTGCGATGACGCCCCTCGGCCGATTCGCGAAGTCAACGCCGAAATTCCGGACTGGCTGGAAGCGTTCGTCGGCAGGCTCCTTGAAAAATCTCCGAAAAACCGCATCCAGACCGCCGCTGAAGCAGGTGACGTGCTGGCTCATTATCTGGCCTGCGTACAGCAGCCATCGCAGGTGGTTCGACCAATATCGCCGATCGCTCGACAGCAAAAGAATTCGAAGCGGTCGACCGCCTCTGGCTGGCTGACGGCGCTGCTTCTGATCTTTGTCCTGCTGCCGTGCATTGCTTTCTGGAAGTTGTATCCGGCCCCGAAAGTGCCAGGAGAAGCGGACGGGGCTGGCTCCAGCGGAGTTACTCTTCCGGTCGCCTCACCCGTTCCTCCGCTGCCGCCTGAGGGGCGCGCCGAGCCGGAAGAGATCGCACTGACGTCGACAGCTCCGCCGGTTGCCGTGCTGCCTTTCGATTCCGCAACCGCCCGGCACCATCAGCAGGTGTGGGCCGATTACCTTGGAGTTCCTGTCGAATACAATGTTTCGCTCGGGATGACGTTCCGGCTGATTCCGCCCGGTGACTTCATGATGGGTGAAGGTGCCGGCTACATCGATCGAAATCTGCAATTGGCTCCGACCGACCCGTATTGGCAATTCATCATTGGTGCAAGCGGCCCGGTTCATCGAGTTCGAATCACAAGACCGTTCTACATGGCGACAACCGAGGTCACCGTAGAGCAATACCGCCGCTTCGTCGAACAATCCGGCTATGTGACGGTGGGCGAGCAACTGCATCCGAACGATCGAAACTGGCGCAAGCTTTCGGAAACCAGTTCGGACAGAAATCCCGTCGGCTATCTCACCTGGAACGACTGCAAGGCTCTCTGTGACTGGCTCAGTCAGAAGGAAGTAGCCGAGTACGATCTGCCGACGGAAGCTCAGTGGGAGTTTGCCTGCCGTGCCGGCAGCAACAGCCGCTGGTGTTACGGCGACGAACCGTCAAAGCTGTCCGATTATGCGTGGTTCGGCAAGTCCATCGACACCCCCATTGCCGAAGTCGGCGGTCGCCGGCCGAACGCGTTCGGGCTGTTCGATATGCACGGCAACGTCAGTGAATGGTGCCGCGACTGGCATCAGCGCGACTTCTACACTCGCGGCCCGGCGGTCGATCCGTTCTGTTCCGATGAATGGAAGAGCCCGGATGTCCGCAGCCAGGTGCTGCGAGGCGGAGCCTGGGTGCATCAAGCGGAATTTGTATCCAGCGGCTGTCCGCGTCACTACGCGCCGGATGTCAACTTTTCTTATCCCGATCACGGGTTCCGACCGGTAATGATCGCTGATCTCAGCCGAGGTTCCCACTTCCCGGCGCGTGCAGAGGCGTCGGAAATGCTGCTTTCAGAGCCACTGGATTTCTTTGGTTCGACGCTGGATGCCGAGCTGGGCGTGCATGCTCTGCAGGTAACGCCGGATGGTTCTCAAGTCGTCACTGGACACTACGATGGGCAACTGGCCGTATGGGACATCGCTTCCCGCCGCGAAGAACGAGTGATTGATGCTCACGACGCCACCATTCAGGGCCTCATTCTGCTGGACGGAGGACGGAGAGCAGCGACTGCCGCGGAAGACGGCACCATTCGGCTGTGGGATTTGACGACAGGCGAGCGGCTGCAGGAATTCATTGGTCATCAGGCTCGGACGGACAGCCTGGCAGTACTCGCCGACGCCAGCGTGCTGATTTCGGGGAGTGCGGACCACACAGGTTTTTCTGAACACCTGATTCGCAAGTGGAATATCAACACCGGCGAACGACTCGGTGAATTCGGCGAGACGACGGGAGTGACCGTTGAGATGGCGGCGCTACACGAAAAGCTTGTGACGCTCGACAATCGTCCGGGACGACTGATGGAATGGGATGTGACGTCCGGTGAACCTCTGCACGTGGTGCGACTGGAGTCTCCCAGCTGTATGGCGGTCTCTGCATCGGGCAGATATGCCGTCGTGGGCCACGCCGTCGAATCGGCGGAAACGCAGGAGCGCTGGGATAACCCCGCCTGTGTGCTGACACTGATCGACCTGACTTCGTGGCAAACGGCCCATGTGTTTCAGGGACACCGCAGCCCCGTCGCGGGAGTTGCGTTCTCGCCGGACGAAACGCACATCGTTTCGATTTCGGGAGGCGGGTTCACGTCGACCGGCGAGTTTCTGGACGGCGCGGATTCGTCAATCAGAATGTGGAACGTCGTGACAAAGTCCGAGGTTGCGCGCGTCGACTGCGACGACCGATTGCTAAACGTCGCTTTTCACCCGAAAGGCAGCAGCTTCATCACCGGCGGCACCCACCATCTTCGCCAGTGGTCATTTCAGAACGTGCGATAACGGTTGTCCGACTGCCGGAACAGCGCGGTCGCCGGATCCATTCCTGACGACGCCAGGCGACCGCATCTTGGGGAGCGCAAACGGTTCTGACACCGTTTGCGCTCCCCCTACCTTTTGCGGTCACCTGTACGTCCTGATCATCCATGCCGGCAGACGAAACAAACGAACCCTGCGGCGGATTGGTTTGGGGCTCGGCGCGAATGATCACCATTGTTTGCCCGTAGACGCGGGAAGTCAGGATCAACAGGCCGGCAATCAGCAGCAATCGAGGCATTGGAATTGTTCTGTGGGTGACAAATCCCGGTTTAGCTGACGGAAACCACCGGCAGACTGACGGGGTCCTGCGGCCGGCGGCGCGGGCGCGGGGGCATCACGGCGCAGGCGTATTCCCAGATCTGTTCGGGAGTTTCGAACAGTTGCTCATGGGCTGCGTCGCTTTCGTATTCGCAGTCGTCGGTCGTGTACGATCGGCAGATGCGCGGCCGGGTTTCGTAGGCCCCGCAGAAGTTGTCCGGCTGCAGGTGCTGACACGCCGCGTGAACCATCAGATACCACGAACCGTCGTCGACGAAGATCGACACAGGGCCGTGCATCATGTACCAGCGGATGTGATCGAAGTCGTCCCAGTCTTCCGGCGTTTCGATCGGAAGAGCGAAGTAGCGGCAGCATTTTCCCGTGCAATACGCACACAGCACTTCGCCTTTCGGCAGTTCTTCTCGCTTCATGGTGACTCATGGCAGCAAAGGGATGGCGGAATGGCACGGCACAACACGGCGGCGTCAAAGCACGAAAGGCATCGTAGCGAATCGGGGACGATCGGGAATCTGTCCGGCCAGCCGAGTCCGCTGGGTCGGAAACAACGGCGTCAGACGCGCAGTTCCAGTCAGCGGTTTCCTTAGGCCATCGCATTTCGGCGAAACCTGCCGGTCCGGTTGTAGTGGTTATCCCTGTTCTGCGGATGCAGCAAAGTTTGGCACATATTGTGACGATACCGATTATGACGGCTTCTGTGGTCGGCGAGTACAGCGGGCTGTCGGTGCGCGGACCCGCCGGGAAGCGGACTTTTCCGGGAACGTGACACTCAATGCGTCGGCAGATCATCGCAGAAGTCGGCCACGCCATCGGTTTGGGGGAGTAACTGCTCGTGCAGAAAACCCGCGTCAATTGGACGTCCGCGCTGCTGCTGTGCACAGTTGTGCTGCAGGGGTGCGCGGGCCCTGATGCGCGGCTGCAGTATCTCTGGGGCGAAGAACACAAAGCGCTGTCATATTACCGCGACTACGCGTCGGCCGTTGAGTACCCGACGTTTCAGGAATCGGAGCCGACGGACCAGTCGCTGTTCAACGCCCCGCGCGGCATCAACAGCTTCGACAAGCTGACCGACCGTGAAGTCTATCTGAATGAATGCATTCGGATGGCACTCGAACAGGCGACCATTCTGCGTGACGACGGCAGCTTCGGGTCACCTGGGAATCCGCTGATGTCGCGACCCAATCAGGTCGCATCCACGTACGACCAGGCCATTCAGAACACGGGATTTCTGTTCGGCAATCGCGGCTATGAAGCGGCTCTGTCGGACTTTGACGCGCTGCTGACAACCAGCATGACGTGGGGCCGTTCGGAAGAAATTCAGAACGCGATCAACTCCGGCGTACCCGCGGGTGCCACGCTGGTGGGCGAGACCGCCGCGTATTCCACTCGCATTGAAAAGCCGCTGGCGAACTCCGGTCAAATTGCCGTCCAGAATGACTGGAACTACAGCGGCAGCAACAGTTCGCTGCTGCGGTTTCCATCGGTCTATACGGGATTCCTGCAGGCCGAATACCGCCAGCCGTTCCTTGCCGGTTCCGGAACCGAGGTGACGCGGATCGCCGGGCCGCTGAGTCAGAATCTGCGCGGCGTTTCGGGAGTTTCCCAGGGCGTGCTGATCTCCCGGATCAACTCCGACATTTCATTGACGGACTTCGAACAGTCCGTCACGTCGATGGTTCGCGATGTCGAGCGGCTCTACTGGGATCTGTATCTGAGCCTGCGGCTTTACGATTCCGAAATCGACGCGTTCAAGGATCTGCTTCGATACTACAACGATCTGAGAGATCGCGATGAATCCGGGGATGCTCAGACGCTGGCGCTGTCGCGCATCTACGAAGCGGAAGCACGCATCAAGGGTTCGCTGGCGGACATGATGAACTTTGAAGCCCGGCTGCGACGTCTGATCGGACTGCCGCTGAACGATGGCACGTTTCTGTATCCGGTGGACACACCGTCCGAAGCTCAGCTAAAGCCCGACTGGGAAGCTTCGCTGACGGAAGCTCTGTCAAATCGCCTGGAGCTGCGGCGCCAGAAATGGGAGATTCGCAGTCTGGAACTTCAGCTCAGCGCCGCCCGAAACCTGGCCCGGCCGCGATTCGACTTTGTATCGCAGTACCGCGTGAATGGTTTCGGCGACAACCTGGACGGCGGCAAGGAAGGCATCGGGAATGCTTTGGATACGCTGACCGGCGGAAATCAGACGTCGTGGAATCTGGGATTCCAGTTTTCGATGCCGCTGGGCCTGCGACTGGCCCAGGTCCAGGTGCGCAACTACGAACTGCGTCTTCAGAAAGCTCGCGCCGCCCTGTCACAGCAGGAACGGGAAATCGCGTACGAACTTTCAAATGCCATGCTGGAAATGGATCGCTGGTACAACCTGGCCGACAGCACGACACGACGAATTCGAGCCGCCGACGACGCCGTTGTGCTGACGGAAGAACGGTATGAGATTGACGGCCGCCCCGTTCAGGCACTCGACCTGCTGCTGCAGAGAAAGATTCAGCAGCGCGACGCTCAGCAGGCCTACGTCCGCAGCGTTGTCGAATACAACAAGGCCATCACGGACATGAATTTCCGCAAGGGCGTGTTGCTGACCAACAACGCTGTCTATCTGGCCGAAGGCAACTGGCATCCGGCCGCCTCGCCGTTTGCGAAACAGCGGGCGGTTGACCGGACTCACGCTCAGGACAACCACAGACTGCAGACGGAACCGATCGACTTTGTCGCCGGCCCTGCTGCGGTAAGCTGGGAGTCGCTGAATACCGAAACACGTCCATCGTACCCCGGTGCGGACGGCACGGCGTCGAGTCCCGAGGCGGCGCCGGCACACGTGCCGGACGTTCCGGATACGCTGGAACTCCCGCCGGACGATGCGGACAAAATCCCTGCCGAAGATCTGCGGCTCAATCCTCCGCGGCCGGACCGGAATCCGAAAACACCAAAACCGAACGGTTCGCCCGATGTCGCGAAGTCTCGGTCGAAGTCAGCGCCGAAGACCAGCGGAATTCTGCGGGGACACAATCAGGTCCTGAAGCGAGTGACCGGCGTCGCATCGGAAATCCAGAGCGATGCCTCGACAATCCGCAAGGCGATTTTCGACGGACGGCCCGGCAAGGCACGCTTCAATTAAGCGACAGCAGCGTGTCGCTGAGAACGCTGGCCGTTGACTGCAGTCCGAAGTGGCTCTCCACGGCCGTCGCCAGCACCTGCGGCAGTTCGCGACCGGCTGAGGCAGACATCGTGTCACTTGCCGCGCGGAGAGCCTTTTCCAGCGACGACGGGTCGTCGTCCGAAACCAGCGTGCCGTGACCAAGCCTGGCAATCAGTTCCGGAAACGCGCCGTGTTCGGGAACGACGGCGGGAATTCCAAGCAACCCCGCTTCCAGAACGTAAAGCCCTTTCGGTTCGCGGTACACGGTCGGCACGCAAAGCACGTCCATCATCGACAGAATTTCAAACTTCTGCTGCCGAGTCGACGGACTGCCCAGCCATTGGATTCGGTCGGCACCGGCCTTCGTCTGAGCTCGCTGCAGCAGTGTTTGAAACCAGCTCTTCTGCAATTCGCCAAGGTATCCAGCGATCAGCACCTGAACACCGGGCATCGACGGCAGCAGACGTTCTGCCGCCTGCAACAGTCGATGGACGCCCTTCTCCGGGCAAATGCGGGCGAAATATCCAATCGTAAACCGGCTGGTGTCCGTTGCCCCGATCCGTCGTTCGCGCAATTCGGACAGGAACGCTTCATCGGTATCAATGCTGAGCGGGATGGTGCGAAACCGATCAACGTCCAGCGACAGGTAGTCGCTCATGTGATTTCGATAGTACAGACTGTGTGTCAGAAACCCGTCGAACGCGATGCAGTTGCTTCCGATCAGAGCAATCGCGTCGCGCTTCCAGCGATCACTGAGAGCGTCCAGAAAGATGTCGTCGCCCTGAAACAGACACAGGATCCTGCCGGAGAACTTCGGTCGCAGCGCGCTCAGGACGCCGGACAGCAGCGCATTGCTGAACAGAATCATGTCCGGCTGCAGTTCACCGCAGAGGTAGCTGACCAGTTCGTCGATTTCGCGATGCTGCGGCCCGTGACTGCCGGCCAGCATGTCCAGCGTCAACGGGCCAAGCTTCGACGCGTCCGTGGATCCCGCTCGCCGAGTCAGTTGACGCAGAATCGACGGACGGTTCAGCCAGTGAATCATCCAGCCGGGCAGGCGTCCCCACCCCGGCAACAGGGAATCCAGGTACACGTTGATCCCGCCCAGAAACACACGGCGAGTGCTGACGTTTTCTTCGTCAACGCGAATGGGCGTGTAGGTGGGCACCAGCACGGCGTCATGGCCCGCAAGTCGCAGCGATCTCGCGAGCGTGTTGTCCTGCATGCACGAGCCGCAGAACATTCCCGCGCCACCGGCAGTAATGATGGCGATCTTCATGGAACGATGCTGTTCGCCACCTCAGCTCAACATGGCCAGTTCACGGTCTTCACGCACGGAACTGAGATACAGCGGCTGTGGACCGGTCCCTTCGGGAATCGGCGCGGGAAAGTACCGCTGAACGGCTCGAAGCAGGTCGCTGCGGCTGATCTGGCCGACCAGAGTTCGGTGATCCAGCACAGGCAGCTGCCGAGCCTGCGAGTGAATGAACATCTGCGCGATCGTCAGGACGTCAACCGCCGGACTGATCGAAGGGACATCCCGATTCATCCACGTTTCCACGTCAGCCTTCAGCGCCGCGTGACCGGAATTTGCCGGATTCCTGGTTGCCTTCAGCGGCGTTCGGCTGCATTCCACGGCAGCCACCAGAGCATCGCGCCGACTGACTTCACCCACCAGTCGCCCTTCCCGCACGACCATCAGGCGGCGAAGTGTCGAATGCTGAAAACGATCCAGAATTTCGATCATCGTGGTGCCTTCCGCGATGCAGCGATCCGAACCGTCTTCCATCCAGGCCGTGACTTTTGATGACGGCATCTGTTCCCAGCACAGTCCGATGAAGACCTGCATGGCGGACTTTTCGGAGAACACGCCCAGCAGAGTTCCACCGGGTGTCACAACGGGAGCTCCCGATGCCCTGCCGCGAAGCAACATGGCAACGGAATCGAAAACATCCTGATCCGGTTTCAGGACCAGCGTCGGCGGCTGCATCACGTCAGCCGCAACCAGCAGTCTCAGACAGGTTTTCGCGTCCAGCGGACCGTCGTCGCTGTTGGCATCCGCCAGATCCATCGCCGCGATGGCCGTCCTTTCGGAAAACTGCCCGACGAAATGTCCGCGACTGGTCAATACCGGCATGCAGGAGACTCTTCTTGCCACCATGCAGTCGATGGCGTCCAGCACATGCTGCGCCGGGCCGGCGGTGGCAAGCTGCCGAGTCATGATTTCCGAGGCAACAATCGTTGATGTGTCCATGCGACCGCCTCACAAGGTTTTGATGCGGAAATGCGGTCATCGCTGACCGAAACGGGCCGCCGGCCGCGCGCATGACGTTCACGAACAGTCACATCGCACGCCGATCGATCCAACCCATTATGGTCGCAGGCCGAAGCCCGATGCTCAATCGGCTTTCGCCTGCTTTGCGGTCACTTCGGCCGTTTGTCCGTTTCTGCGGATTCCGGAATTGCAGTGACGGCCGCGGGTGATCCGAGGCGGTTGTCGTCAAACGGACTGGTCTCAGGCGCTCCGGCTCGTGGCACAGGGCGGGCGCACCAGCAATAGGCACGCCAGCGTTCGCCGCGGACCGGTCTTTCAGGCCAGTCCCGCCAGCTTTCGTCCGGTCCAGAAGACGCCGAGCAGCACGACCAGAAGTCCTCCCCACGCGGGATGACTCCACAACCGCACGCGGCGCACTTCGCCGTCGGGTTCCGGCATCTCGGCGATCTGGTCGACCAGCGACTGAACGTCCTCCAGTTTTGTTAACTGCCCGCGACTGATTTCCGAAACTTCCTTCAGCACGTCCGGACGAGTCGGCTGGCCGACGCGTTCACGTTCCTGTCCCTGCACGGAGATGTTCGTTTCAAGACGCGACCCCGTTTCCGCGCAGGTTGTGACCAGTTGATACGTGCCGCCTTCCTTTGGCGTGAAGGTGCCGGTAAACAGACCCCACGCATCGTCACCGGCGGTCGCCAGCCGAACAGAATCCGTCTGGCCCGACGGCGTGATGACCTGGACAACAACCGTCCCGTCGCGCAGCGGTTCCCCGGTGGAACTCATCACATTGGCGTTCAGCGTCAGCACGTTGTCGGCTTCCGGCCGGTCGGGCGAATAGAACAGTCGCATCGATTCGCCCTGTGACATATTTCGCTGGTACGCCATCCAGCGAACAACCTGCCCCCAGAATCTGTAGTGGTACAGATCTTCGACTCCGCGGCGCCAGCGCCAGGCACCGTCGGTTCCCATGAACAGCACCTTTCCCGTGCCGAATGTCCGCGTGGCGATCAGCGGGACTCGGCCGAACCGTGTCGATTCTGAATCGTGAGTCGCCAGCACTTCGCTGCCGATCTTTGCCCGCTGTGAAGCCGCGTACCATTGATAACCGGGCAGGTTGCGCCAGACCTGTTCGTTTTCTTCGTCACCGGGTTCCAGTCGGGTCAGCAGACTGCGTCGGCCGGATTCGGTCAGCGAGTAGCGAGCCGGTCGCGTCAGCCCCACACCGCGCGGCTGAGCGGTGTCCGGCACCACGGGATACAGTTCTTCCAGCACAGTTGTCAGCAGCGTTGCCTGACGCCCGCGCAGGCCCGGCAGAAACACCAGACCTCCGGCGTGGCTGCGGACAAGCTGCCGCAGGTGTTCGCAGTTTTCGACGGATAACTGCGTTGATTCGACGCCAACGTCTCCCAGAAACACGACGTCGAAATCGAACAACTCCTGTTCACCGGGAAACGCGTCCAGATAGTTGCGACCGCCGCCCACGGATTCAATATCCGGATGAAACAGCAGGCAATAAACGTCGGCACCGGGATCGCGTTCCAGAGCATTTCGCAGGTAGCGATATTCCCATCGCGGATACGATTCCACGATCAGCACCTTCAGTTCTTCGTTGCGAATCGTGATGGGAAACGTCAGCGAATTGTTGTCGGTGATCGTTTCCGCGTCGTCGACGGGAATACTGATTGTGATTTCGTAGTCGCCGGTTTTCGCGGGCTGCCATTCCAGCGTGTCCTGAAGCTGACCCATGCCCGAAACGCGAATGGTCTTTTCAACGTTATCGCCGCGAGTGCCGGTCATGGTGACGGCGATGTCGCGATCGCGCGGCAGCCAACTGACAATTCGAAACGGGATTCGCAGCGTCTTGCCGACAACGCCGAACGTAGGAGCGTCGGAGCTGACAAGTTCGACGTCGGGAAGTCGGTCTTCGCTGCCGATCGAAACGGAGAACACGGGAACATTCTGCATTCGCAGCCGTGTCGCGGCCGCGTTCGGAGCGACGCCTGTGTTCCAGTCACCGTCAGACAACAGCACGATTCCGCGCAGATTGGTGTGGCGATCGGCCGTGTTCTGCAGCGCCGCGTTCAGGTCCGTTCCCTTGTCCGCCGCAGCCAGATCGGAAGAAAACGGTTCCACGACAACATCCATTCGCTGTGCCACCGGCCCCCAGAACTCCGGAGCAATCAGGGGCGTCACCGCGTCAAGTCGCGTCGACGGCTGTTGAGCGGCCTTCGCGGAATCCAGCACGTCGCGCGTCGTCATGCTGCCCGATGTGTCGTGCAGCACGACAAGAGTCGGCTGTTGTTCCGGACGAATCTCCCGCACGAATTCCGGCTGATTCAGCGTGAACAGCACCAGTGCAATCAGTCCGAACCGCAGACATTCCAGCAGCCCCATGGACCGCGCGAAGTTGCTGCGTCGCCAACTGACGAAACAGCACACCGCCGCCGCCGCGAGGACAAGCACGGAAACGACAAGAGTTGTGGCGGTCCAGTAGAAAGTCATTGGGGGAGTAAACAGTAAACCGGGAATAGTAAATAGAACCGAGGTTCCGGCGAGCCGCGAGACGTCAGTCCGCAGTCACCGGCGTCGATCGCGGACTGACGTCGCGCGGCTTGCCAAAAGTTTCATGCCGCCGATGTCTTCTCCTGTGTCATTTGGGAAAACGGCCAGCCGCGACGATTTCTGCGAACCTGCCGGTCTTCTTCCGCGGCCTCGATTTTCTCCGGAACACAAAGCACCGCTTCGGCCATCAGAGCAACAATCATCAGGATCAGAAACGTCCTCCACACTTCACTGGCCAGCGCCAAAGCGCTTCCTGCGTCGTCGTCGATGCGAGTGTAGTCCAGTCCTTCCAGCGCCTTCTTCAGCGGTTCCTCACCGACCACTTCCGTTAAGTCTTCCGCAGACGGACGGTTGACGGCCAGCAGTGCATCGTCCGTTTCGTACAACCCGGTTGTCAGCCCGCGGCGGGATAGCAGGGTTTCGGCGGAATTCTTATCAAGTGGCTTCCACTGTCCGCTGTCTTCGGAGGCGAACTGTCCGGCGACAAGCTGCCGAGCCGCTCCCAGTGAAGCCGCACCGCGAGCCAGTGCTCGCTGAATCAGCACATAGAAAACGATGCCGTTGTCGACCAGGTTGGAATGCTCCGCGGTTGGCAGTGTGGCACAGAAGTAGGCCGCTCCGTGATCCGAAAACGCTCGCAGCAGCAGCGGCCCGGCGCCTTCCAGTTGAGCCAGCACCGTCGACTGAACGGATTCCATCCCGCAGTGCCGGTCGACCAGAACCTGCCCGACGGGAAGCGGTGATCCGCTTTGCGTGTTGGCAAGCAGATCCGCGTCGGTCCGCCACCGCGATACGGTCACGTGCTGACCGGCTTCGGCCTGTTGCCAATTCGTCCACGACGCTTCGAAAAGTACGTTGCCGCCCGGAGCCTGCGGCGGGAAGAACAATACTGTCCGGCCGGATGCCACGAAGTCCTGCAACTGCTGAGCGAGCACTCCGTCGGGAATGGCGGCCTGCCAGATCACCAGAGCCGTTTCGTTCCACGGAATCGCCGCGGCCTGCGATGTCGTCATCACTTCGGCGTCGTAAATCAAATTGCGGTCCGAAGGTGTTCCCGCGGCAATCCGCAGCAGCTCGGCGACATCAGGCTCGTCCGAAACGACGACTGCCTTCTGCACTGCCGGTTCCGCGTAAACGAAGCCGCATGAGTTGTCCGCGGCGTTGGCATCGCGCGGCAGTTCGATCCGTCCCCAGCCTCGTTTCGATTCCCGATCGATGGGAATTGCATGACCGTTGCGGATGAATTGATTCCCCGTCATTTCGACGTCCAGTGTCGAGCGTGCTCCGTCAATTACAAACGTCAGCGGAACGACCTTCACCGCATCCCCCGACTCGGCCGCCGGCAGGGTCCGCGTGATCTGCAGGTCCATCACGACTTCCGCTCCTTCGATGGTTTCACGGCGATGCACTCCCTGCACGCTGACCGCCAGATTGTCTTCAGCAACGTCCGGATAGGTCAGCAGATATAACTTGACGCCTTCCCGTTCGGAAAGCTGACTGCGGATGGCTTCCCAGCGACCGCCGGTCGGATTCCAGTCATTCTGCCTCAGGTCGGAGCAGACCCAGACATCGGTGCGGCCGGTTTCGTTGTCGACAATATACTCCGCCACAGCCTGCATCAGTGAAGGAATGTCAGCGGCGGTCGACGTCGGCTGCGTTTCCGGCAGGTCGATCAGATCCGCTGCCGACGGGATCTTCAGTGGTTCGGTACCCGCGCTGTCGAACAGCAGCAGTTGAGTATTCCGTCCGGTGTTTTGAATCAACTCGGACAGCTTCAGCAGTGCTGCTTCGCGTTTGGAACGATTGGTCCGAAAGTTTTGTTCTTCCATGCTGACCGATCGGTCGAGCACCACGATCGTCGTGTCCGGTGCGCCTCCGGCAGTCAGCCCCAGCCAGCCTCCGGCCATCGGACGGCTGACCGCAAAGATCAGCCCGGCAATGGCCAGCATGCGAGCCAGCATGATCAACAGATAGCGCAGTCTGGCCATGCCGCGAGCCATTCGTTTGGCCTGCAGCAGAAACATCGTTGCCGCCCAGTTGATCGTGCGATGCCGGTTCTGATTGATGAGATGAATCAGAATCGGCAGCCCGAGCAGCGGCAGAGCAAACAGGATGAAAGGCTGAAGAAATGTCATGGAACGTGTTTCACAGGAAAGGCATTGCCGCAGCGTTTGGGAGGGCGAGGCTCCCGCCGAGCCGCGAGCGCGCCAGGGGCGAACGGTTTACTCCCATCGAAATTCAAAAACAGTGCCCTGATGTGGCCAGTCATCCGGGTGCCCGACAAGCCTGTGCCGCACCGGATTCCATCGTACGTATTCCCATTTCTCGTCGTACTGCTGCCACGTTCGCAACCGCCTGTCCCAGTCGTTGCTTTGCCAGCGATGGGTCGAAATCTGATGCCGCTTCGTGAATTGTGATTTCCAGAAGCGCACCCAGTTCTCGTATTCGATCGCTGAGCCGGTGTACGCAGCGAAAAAGTGAATGTGATCCGGCATGATCATGTAGCGGCCCATGAGCCAGGCATCAGCGTCCTCCCATATGTCGTGAAGAATCTGATGAACGGAATGATCGGCGAGCCAGCGGCCCCGTTTCTTAGTGCATACCGTGTCGTAGACGATGGTGGGCGTTCCCTCAATCAACAGGACACCGCTGGCCGGACGACGACGGTAGTGCAAACCGCTCTCACGTGCGTCGTGCTTTGTGCAGCCGTCCTGAGGGGCACGGCTGGACTCCCGACGAACCAGACTTCCGCGTTCGAACACGTCTTTGTCTTTCATGATACCGGTCTTCCTGGTCAAAACACTTCCAGCAATGTTGCAAGACAGCCGATCCGTCATAGAACCCGGGTTGCCCGGCAGTTCAGCGGAAATTCGAAACCGCGAAGCTCCCGCAGAGCGGCGGCCGTGTATGACATCCGTTGGCACACGCGGCTCAGCAGGAGCTTCGCCCTCCCAATGATACGTGAATCCAGCGACCTGTATTCATCGTGCGCGAGCCAGCAGGAATCTTGCCAGGACGTCGGCGTAATCTTCTTCGATACTGACGCGGTGGTAATCGACGGCTGAGTCGCGAACGACGCCTTTCAGTTGTTCCAGGTATTCCTGAACGGCGGCTCGATATTGCTTCGCCATCATGGTCGGGTCGACCAGCAGCGGAGCTCCGCCTTCCAGATCCACGAATCGCATCGGCCGGTCGAATTCGAAATCGATTTCGTTCTGTTCCAGCAAATGGAACACGGCCACATCATGTTTGCGAAACCGCAGATGCTGAAACGCACTTTTCAGCGTTTCCGGATCCATGAACAGGTCGGAAATGATGACCACCAGTGCTCGCTGAGCCACTTTTTCGGCCGCGCGGTGCAGAGCGTCGGGCAGGCCCGTTTCGCCGTCGGCTTCCATGGCTCCGAGTTCATCGAGCACGTATTTCAGATGAGCACCGCTGCGCTTGGCTGGAATCTCCCGGCGAAAATCTTCACCGGCGCAATACAGGCCAACGGCGTCACCCTGGCTGGCGGCGACATAGGCCAGAGTTCCGGCGAGCCGGCGCGCATAATCCAGTTTTGTGGTGCCGGGCTCAGCGGTTCCGTTCGGGCCGAATTTCATGGAACCGCTGACGTCGATAATAAGACAAAGGCGCAGATTGGTGTCGGCTTCGTATTCCTTGATATAGAACCGATCGCTGCGTCCCCATGCTCGCCAGTCCAGTCGCCGTGTGTCGTCGCCGGGGACGTATTTGCGATATTCGGAGAATTCCAGGCTGGAACCCCGCGTGGGACTGCGATGCCGCCCGGACACGCTGCCCACCATCGGCAGGCGAGCATCCAGCGGCAGCCCGCCCAATCGTGACACAACATGTGGGTCGATGAAATCACGCATCCGTTATGCCGTCAATAGATTTGGTGGTACCAGCGAGGCACCCAATTTGTTGTTTGCCGCGAAGCGGCTGTAGCGCGTAGTCGTGGGCGTCAGCCCACGGATCAGATTCAGCCAACACCGCCAAGCCGCGAATGCGGCGACAGCGTCTAACCGTGGTGCTCCTGCTCAAACAGATAGCGTGGGTCAAAAATAATTTCGTGACGATTCAAAAACGACACGTATTCCTGCTCAAATGATTTCCGACGATGGTGTTCCTGTTGGTTTCGAACGTAATCCTGAACAGAATCCGACTGCGAATAGCTCACGGTGAATGCTGAGTATCCCTTCTGCCACTCGAATCTGTCACGTGCCTCCGGCAGTTCGTTAATCCATTTCGAGGCGCTGGCCTTGATGTCGCGGATCGTGTCCGACACAGCCCTGGTGGGGTGAATGTCTGATAAGACGTGAAGGTGATCCTCAATCTCGCCAATTTCGACTAGATGCCCATTCTGTTCCCGGATGATGCCTCCAATGTATTGGTACAGTCGCTCCTAGAACTCGGGTCTGATCGTCTTTCGGCGGTATTTGGTTCCGAAGATGACGTGGTATCTGAGTTTTGTGAAGGAGCTCATTTCCGTGCCGCCCTGGCTTTCGCCGCATTCGCGGCTGCATGTTGTAGACGATTCGTTTCCGTGGGCTCGCGCCCACGGCTACGCGCTGCCACCGCTTCGCGGCTGAACTGCACGCATCAGCCGGTTGTCTCCGCATTCAGTTCGTCCACCAGTCGCTGAACGACGTGTTCGCTGCGGATTCCTTCGGATTCGGCGTTGAAGGTGGTCAGAACACGGTGACTTAAGACCGGACGGGCAACGGCCAGGATGTCTTCCAGGCGAGCCATATAGCTTCCGGTCAGAGCCGCGCGGGATTTGGCTCCCAGAATCAGATACTGCACGGCTCGCGGACCGGCTCCCCACGACACCAGCGGTTTCAGCCAGTCGGGAGACTCATCGGTTTTGGGTCGGGTTCGACGGACCAGATCCACCGCGAATTCGTAAATGTGCTGCGGTACGGGAACGCGTCGAACCAGTTCCTGAAACCGGATCACGGACTTCGCGTCCAGAATGTGAGCCAGTGCGGGCAGAGACGCGCCGGTTGTGGTACGCGCAATCTCGATTTCCTCCTGTCGCGTCGGGTAGTCGACGTTGATGAGGAACATGAAGCGGTCCAGTTGTGCTTCCGGAAGCGGGTACGTGCCTTCCTGTTCGACCGGGTTTTGAGTCGCCAGCACAAAAAACGGAGGCTCCAGCGTGTATGGCCGGCCGACAACCGTGACGCGATGCTCCTGCATGGCCTCCAGCATCGCGGCCTGAGTCTTCGAGGGCGCTCGGTTGATTTCGTCCGCCAGCACGATGTTGGCAAACACCGGGCCTTTGACGAATTCAAACTCGCGGCGGCCTTCCTGAGTTTCCTGCAGAATATCCGTGCCGGTAATGTCCATCGGCATCAGGTCGGGCGTGAACTGAATGCGGCTGAACTGCAGCGACATGGTTTCCGCCAGCCGGCTGACCAGCAGAGTCTTCGCCAGACCCGGCACTCCCATGAGCAGCG
This sequence comes from Planctomycetaceae bacterium, assembly GCA_041398785.1. Classification (NCBI taxonomy): domain Bacteria; kingdom Pseudomonadati; phylum Planctomycetota; class Planctomycetia; order Planctomycetales; family Planctomycetaceae; species Planctomycetaceae bacterium. Next base: position 216,803 of record JAWKUA010000006.1, read on the forward strand.
AGTGGCCCCGCGCGAACAGGCAGATGGCCAGTTGTTCGATGACGTCGTCCTGACCGACGATAATCTTTGCCAGTTCGGATTTCAGCCGTCGGTAGAGGTCGCGCAGTTCATCGATCGCCGCAACATCATCGGAGTGCATTTCGGTCGCGGCGGGAGTGGTTGTTGACATGTGGTGTCCGGTTCATTGGAAGGAATTCGGTGCAGGCTGAGACGGTCGTGCGACGTGAGCCCTATTGCGGCAGGTTGAATCCGATCTGACCTCCGCCTTGGATCGTCAGCATGACGGTATTGCCCGCAACCTGGAACTGAGTCTGAAGATTCTTCCAGGCGGCTTTCTGCGGTTCTGTCAGAACGGCGGCAAGATCGTCGTCCGAAATCCGGAACAGCGGAACGACCAGAAGTTCCATGTCCCCGAAATACGGCTGAGTCACCTTCACGGTCGCCGGCAGAGACTTGTCGACCAGCACCTTCAGGTCTGCCCGCTGATCCGCGGACAGCCAGAGTTCTCTGTCCAGCATTCCGGTCACGTGGCCCACCAGCGCGTCACGGCGAAACTCAGTCCGTTCGCTGCGAACGCCGGACGAATCCAGCTTTTCGACCGCGTGCAGCCACAACTTGTTTTCGTCCAGCTTGTCGACGTCCGGCAGATTCATGGCGAACGAAAAATCCTGCCCGGCGAACTGTTGAACGAACTGCTTTTCCCATTCCTTCAATTGAACGCGGGTCTGTTTCTTCCATTCGGCGATGCACTGAGACGCTGCGCCCTTTCCGGCGATTTCCAGGTGCCGCGCCTGATCGGGCGTGAGCTTCAGGATCTGCTCCAGCCAGGAGACTCGCACGGCGATCGCGCGGGCAAACCGGTCCTGCTGTCCCGCAACGGCGTCGTCGAGCTGCTTGTTCCAGGCTTCGAAGCCGGCGCTGGTGGAAATCATCAGGTATTGTTCGTTCCCGTTCGTCTGAACGACGTCGGCAAGCCGCTGCCGCTGCACTTCCGACAGAAGTGTCTTCGGCAGCCGTGTCACGATGTCGTTCAGGGACGCCATGGGCAGGTAATATGGCGTAGCGTTGAAGGCAAACTGCCCGTCGAACGCAGCGATACCGTCTTCGATCGCAGCGGACAAATCGTCGCGCTGATCGGGAGTCAGAAACAGTTCGTGATCAAACAGGGTGATGGCGTACTTCAGGTCCATCACATCGATCGCCAGCCTGCGATCTCTGAACACGTTCCGGCGTTTTTCGCTGGTCAGCACGCCGGTCAGAAAGGTGGGGACACCGCGACTGTTAAGAAATTCCGCAGCGCCGTCCTGCGTCGTGAAAATGATTGGTGTGTAATCCGAAACGGGCTGACCACTGTTCGGCTTCCAGTTTTTTCCCAGCTGCTGCAACTGGTCCTGCAGAGCCGTGTGCAGTCCCGACTGCTCGCTTTCAGTCAGTTCCAGCGTGCGAGCTGCCCAGTCCTGAAACGCATCGGCGTACGTTTTCAGGCGTTCACGGCGGGCAGCAACTTCGGCCTCGGTCGGTTCGAAGGCAGCTTCTTCCGGAGGCGCGAACTCCATCAGGATTGCATCGTGAATGTGGTCGTGATCATCGCCCGTGACCTCACCGACGATCTCTCCCACAAGTTCCGCCAGCTTTTCCAGTGCGCTGTCCTGAGCGGCGCGGACGCTGCCCGCAAGACACACCGATAATATCACGACGGCTTTCAGCAGTTGCTGCATGCGCTGGTTCCGATACATGCGATGAAATCCTGTCCTGCCAGGCGGCTTCGAGACGAACGAAGCCCTTACGTGACACAATCCGCGGCAAGTTTCCGCGTGTTTGGCCCGTTTCACAATTCTGACCTGCCCCGGCGGCAAATTCGTCTGCAAAAGCTTACGGCGGCAGGGCAAAATGAAACTGGTTCCCGTTTTGCGTATCCATCAGCACAGTTCTTCCGTTGACCTGAAACTGGTTTCTGATCTCCTGCCACGCGGCCTGTTGAGACTTCGTCAGCACTTGCGAGACATCGTCATCTGCGATTCCGAACAGCGGGATCACCAGTAGCTCGACCTCCTTCAAGTACGTCTGACGCGGTCGAAAGGACTCCGGCAGCGATTCACGAACCAGCGCCTCCAGCGGCTCGCGCTGATCCGCCGTCAGCCAGAGTTCCTTGTCCAGCATGGCCGTCAGGTAGCGAGCGACCGCGTCGCGCTGGAACCTTGAGCGTTCCTGCTGCACACCTGCGGTGTCGAATTTCTGCACGGTGTGCTGCCACAGATTGTTCTGGTCAAGTTGTTCCGTGCGTGGAAGACTCAGACCATAGCGGACATTCCTCCCGGCAAACTGTTGCGCGGCACGGTCCTTCCACCGATCGAGACTTCGACGAGTCTGCTCCTTCCACTTCGCCACACATTGCGTGGCCGCTCCCTTGCCGGCCACTGTCAGATGCCGTGTCTGCTCCGGTTTCAGGTCAAGCGTCTGTTGCAGCCAGGAAGTTCGCAGCTCCGACGCCAGAATGAACCGGTCGCGTTGTTCGTCGACAGCCTCGTCCAGAACGCTGTTCCACTGGTCCATGCCGTCGCTGGTGGAAAAATACAGATTTCCTGCCGCGATTCCGCCAGCAGAGAGTCATCATGAAGCTGCCGCTGAACGTCCGTCAGGATCGAATCGGAGATCAAATTCAGCGAGTACGCCAGCGACCTGAACTTGAAGTAACTCGTCGAACCCGGACTGAAGGCAAACAGCCCTTCTTCCAGAGTGTCGGCTTCAATCCTGTTGCTCAATTCGTCGCGAATTTCCGTCCGCTGTTCGGAAGTCAGGAACAGCTCTTCATCGATGAGGCTGATGGCGTAGTCCATGACCATTGACCGAACCCACTCACCGCGTTCCTCAAGAGCGGCCGCCAGCGATATCTGATGATCCTTCGCAAGATCGTCGTTCAGCATTGTTCCCACACGACTACGGTGGAGAAACTCCGCCGCTCCGGCGGACGACGTAAACGCCACGGGAACGAAATCGGTAATCGGTCCGTTTCGACGATTTGCGTTTCTCGTCCACACATCCTGAGCCCGCCGGATCTTGTCACTCAGGACATCGCGCAGCCGGGCCTGTTCGTCATCGGATAGTTCACCGACCTGAACCGTCCAGTCCAGAAACGCGGCGGCGTGAGCTTCCAGGCGTTTGCGTCGAGCGTCGACTTCCTGAACCGGCGGAGGCGGAGCGACTTCTCTCATGACAGCCGGCGCCATTCGGACGGCCGGACGAACAGGAGGGCGCTGCCGGTTGACTCCGTCGACGACCTCGCCAATCAGGTCCGCCAGCTTTTCGAGAGCGCTGTCCTCCGGCGCGGCCTGCGCGTCGGAGGTCGTGGAAATGCCAGCCACGGCCGCCAGCAGCAGTGTCAGCACACGCTTCATTCCGAAACTCCGGTCAGAGGGGATGGCTGTCGTTTTGAATGATTGTCGCCACGCGGTTCCGTACTGCACCGAGGCCTCGCAGGCCCGACCCCTGCCCGGCGATGCCCTGCAGGGTTCCGCGATTGTCGGACTGACGCGGGACAAAGGCAATCCGCTGCCGCAGCAATTTCGCTGTCGTCATCGGTCAGGCAGCGTCAGCGTGACGTCGTGAGAGTCATTCGTTCTCAGGGAAACGTTATTTCCTTCGCGTTCGAACTGATCCTGAAGTGTTTTCCAGACAACCTGCTGCGGCTCCGTCAGCACGGCGGACAGTTTGTCGTCGGGTATCCGAAACAGCGGCACGACCAGCAGCTCCAATTCCCGGACCGGCGGCTGACGAATGGTGATGACGTCCGGAAACGCGGCATCCACGAGCGTCCGCAGCGGCTCCCGCTGATCCGGCGTCAGCCAGAGTTCCCTGTCCAGCATCGCCGTGACGTAGCTGACGGCGGCCTGCCGCTGAAAAGGACGAGGATTCCGAACCGCAGCCGTCCGGGCGACCACTGCCACGGTGTGCTGCCAGAGTTTCTGATCGTCGACGGCATCAAGCGAAGGGCCGCGAATGTGAAGAGTGTGTACCGCAAACCAAAATGAATCGCCACAAATCCAAAGGTCCTCTGTTCCCGAGTAAACCCATGATGTTCAAGAAGTCCTGACTTCCAATCTGCCAGACATTTCTCGGTCGCTCCTTTCCCCGCCACAACGAGTTTTCTCCTGGCCTGCGGGGACAGATCCCATCTTGCTTCCAGTGCGGCGACCTTCCTTTGAACGTCGGCATCAAACTGTTCGCGAAGTTCAGGTAAGGCACCAATGATTTGAACCTCCAGCCGCCGCATGCCCTTATCGAAATCTGTCGGGGGATCACTATCGATGTTGAGCCGAACGCGAGTTTGCCTGGCACCGTCTTCTTTCGGTCGTGGCGCAAGGTAGTTCAGAACGCCCTGCTGTCCGGGTGTCAAGACGTCGCCGGCAAGATTGTTCAGCAGCAGGTCCAGTGAGCGCTGCCCGAGCGGTGCCTGTTCACCGTGAAAGACGAACAGTCCCGCGTCCAGATCCGCCAGACGGTGATGCACGTGCCCGATGCGGTCGCGAAGCGCTTCGGAAAACGGACCGTATTGTTCCGGCGTCAGACGGATTTCTTCGTCCACCAGGCTGACGATGTACTGCAGATTCGCGGCTCGAATGAAGTCCCGGCGTTCGTCCAGCAGGGTGACAAAATCCGTGTGCTGTTTCTCCGTCAGCACACCCCGGGTGATCTGTGTCACGCGACTGCGAACCAGGCAGTTCCAGGTCGTCGCATCCTGAGTGAACATCAATGGAGCACAATCCGGAAGCAGCCGCGCAGGACCATTGCGGTTTTCTGCGACATTCTCGCGAAGGGACTCCAGCTTCTCCTTCAGGATCTCGTCCACACGGTCACGCTGCACGGGCGACCAGCCACACAACTGGTCAGTCCACTGCCGAAAGGCCGCCGCATGCACCTGCAAGCGGTCGCGACAACCGTCGACGTCCGGCGTCACCGGCTCTACGTCAGCCGGTGCGGCACCAAACCGATCCGGCGGCTTCAGGATCTCAGACCACCGCCTGACAACGATCCCCTGCCGGCGAAGCTGCATCACTTGCTGCATTGCGGCCAGGCGCGCCGCTGCTGCCTGCTCTTGCCTCTCCTGCAGTTCTTTCTGCAATCTTTCGCGAGCTTCACGCAGGTCGGCCTCAGCGTCTTCGGCCTGCGGCTGATCATCCTGCGCGAACGCCGTGCCGGGCGTTGTCGCATTGATAAACGTAAGCAACAGCAGTCCCAGGAGTGGTTTCATCGGAAGACTCCCTGACGAACACGGCATGCCTTTCCTGTCACGGACCCGAAGCGCGTCGGGACGGAGGGTGACTCACGGCGGATGCCCGAATAACGTGCCAGGACGCGAACTTCCCGCGGTCCGGCAACCGATCGACGACCACTTTCCAGACAGAATGCTAGACAAAATGTCATTAAACCAGGCAAAATGTCAACCGACAACTGTCCGTTGGGAGTTCAGTCGTCGCGAGAGTGTTTTGCTGTGCCGGCGATTTCGCGAAGTTTTGCCACTGCTGATTCCGGCGTCCCGCGAATATACTACGCTGTTCTGCGCCCTGCCTGCGGTAACCACCGAATTCGGAGACCATGCTGATGAGCGTCCACGAACTGCGGCTGCCTGAAACCACGACGCGGCGGCTGATTGAATTCCGCAGGAAAGTCCGGGCGATCAAGATCGCTGAAGGAGTCCTGGCCGGATTGTTTGGACTCGCGGTTTCGTACATCGCGGTATTCACGCTTGACCGCTTCGTGGACACGCCGGCCCTGCTGAGGGGCATGATTCTGGTTGCCGGCAGCGTCGGCATGGGAATCTTCTTCCCGCTGAAGTGTCATCGCTGGGTCTGGAAGACTCGCCGGATGGAGCAGGTGGCGACGCTGCTGAAGCATCGCTTTCCGTCGCTGGGCGACCAGTTGCTGGGCGTCGTCGAACTGGCTCGCGGAGACGGACCGCGGGACAGCAGTGCCACGCTGGCTCACGCGGCCATCAACCAGGTCGACAGTATCGTCCGGGACCGGGACTTTTCCGATGCCGTCCCGAAGCCTCGTCATCGATCCTGGGCCGTGATCGCGGGAGTTCCCCTGGCTCTGATGCTGCTGGCTCTGCTGATCGTGCCCGCCGCCGGAACCAATGCGCTGGCTCGCTGGCTGACTCCGTGGAGAAACGTGGAACGGTACACGTTTACTCAACTGCAGCCGCTGCCGGAAAGTATCGTTGTGCCTCACGGCGAAGAGTTCTCGCTGGAAGCGGAACTGGCAAAGTCCACCGAATGGACTCCGTCGGCAGGCACGGTCCACGTCAGCGGTCAGGTGCCGGTTCGAAGCGAGCGGAAAGACAATCGTTACGACTTCCTTGTTCCGCCACAAACCGAAAACACGGCGCTGAATCTGCGGATCGGTGATGTTCGCGAGTCGATTGAAGTGCAGCCGGCGACTCGGCCGGAACTGAAGGCCATGCAGGCTACGGTAAAGCTGCCCGCCTATCTGCAGCGAACCAGCGACGTGACCACCGACGTTCGCGGCGGCGTGATTTCGCTTGTAAAGGGCGCGGTTGCCAGCTTCGAAGCGGAAGTCAGCCGAAAGCTCACCGAGGCGACCGCCAAAACTTCTCACGACGACAGCAACGCCGACAACGGTGATGCAATCTCGCCGGAAACTGAGCAGCGGGATCAGAGTCCCGTCGTGCAGCAAGTCCGTGAGAACCGCATCGTGACAAATCCCATCGCCGTCGCTGATTCGGCGGCCGTGTCGTTTGAGTGGAAGGACGAACTTGGACTCGAATCGAAATCGCCCTTCATCCTGCGAATCAAGGCGATCGAAGACACGAATCCCATGATCGCCTGCGTGCAGAAGGACCCGCAGCAGGTGGTGCTTTCCACCGATACCATTACCTTCGACCTGCACGCCGACGACGATTTCGGTGTGAAGCAGATCGGCCTGGAATGGAACGGCATTGAAGATCCGCTGAGAAATCCGAATCCCGATGCCGGCGGGAAAGTCGTGTCCGGCGGCAGCCCCGAAGCCACCGCTCTGCAGGCCGTGGCGACCTTCTGCGCGGACACCGATAACGTTCCCGCTCAAACGCTGGAAGTGCGAGCGTACGCGGACGACTACAAGCCGGAAGGCGGTCGAGCGTACTCGCCCACATACGTGCTGCATGTGATGACGCCGGCGGACCATGCCGTCTGGATGGCCGCTCAGTTGCGCCGCTGGGCAAGCCGCGCGGATGACGTCTATGAAGAGGAAATGAGGCTGCACGACGCGAACCGCGAACTGCGAAGGATGGACCAGGACGAACTGCAGCAGCCGGAAACTCGCCGCCGCATCGAGCAACAGGCCGCGGCCGAACGCGCGAATGCCAATCGACTCGGCGGAGTCACCATTCAGGGCAACCAACTCATCGAACAGGCGCTGCGTAATCCGGAGATGATGGTCGGACATCTGGAAACATGGGCTCAGGCGCTGAAAAAGCTGGAAGAGATCGCCGACAACCGCATGCCCTCCGTCGCCGATCTGCTGGACGAAGCTGCAAAGAACACCGTCAAGTCCGCGGCCAAACCAAACACGCCAGCCGGTCCCCGATCCGCGTCCATGAAGAAGTCCAGCCCTGCTGTCGGAAACAACCGAAGCGAACAGTCACCAAAACCTGGTGGTTCGCCCGACGAAAACGATCAGCAGAAACCGTCCGTCCCGCAGATCGTCGACGTCGAATCCGGATTCAATGAAACCGACGACAAGGACAAAGACGAGAACGATCAACCGCCATCCAAAGGCGGAAGCAAACTCGGACTGCCGTCGACCGTTCTGCAGGGCGGTCCGAAGCCAAAGAAGGAGGACGGTCAGCAATGTCCGGCTCAGGAACAGGTCGACGAGGCGGTTGAAGAACAGACCGATCTGCTGGCGGACTTTGAAAAGATCCGCGAGGAGCTGCAGGGAATTCTGGACGACCTGGAAAACAGCACGTTCGTCAAACGGTTCAAGTCCGCGTCACGCAAGCAACTGGAAGTGGCGGCCGACCTGAACCGCACACTGTTTAAGGGTTTCGGCGTGGACTCCATGAAACTCGACGAGCGTCAGCAGGAACAATCCGGCAGGATTGCCGAACGTGAAGAGTTGCAGAGTCGCCATGTGTGGACGATTCAATCGGATCTGGAAGCCTATTTTGGACGAAAGCGAGACAAGAAACTCGGACGCATCCTGGAAGAGATGGAAGGCACAGAAGTCGTTCGCAGGATCGGCGAACTTGGCGGCCGGGTCCGTGCCAACATGAGCGGCGAGTCGATCTCGCGAGCGGAGTTCTGGGCCGATACGCTCGATCGCTGGGGGGAAGAACTTGTCTCCCCGTCGCCGGGCGGTACCTGACCAGGCGGAAAAGGCGACAGTTTGCCGCCATCAATCATTCTGGAAGTGATGCGAATTCTGGAAGGCGAAATGGATCTTCGCGACGAAACCCGTTCCCTGGAACAGGCTCGCGCGGCGATCGAACCGGATCAGTTTCACGATCGGGCCAACGGACAGTCGAAGACTCAGGACGACCTGCACTCCCGAACGCAAAACGTCATCAGGGACATCCGGGCGATTCCCGACGGCGATCAGAAATTCGTCAAGGAAATCAACATCATCACGCAGGCCGCCGCGGCGATGAATGACGCGACGGGCATTCTGAAACGACCGGACACCGGACCGGAAGCCATTGCCGCCGAAACAGAAGCCATCGAACTGCTGCTGCAGGCCAAGCGCAGCAATCCCAACGGCGGCGGTGGCGGCGGCGGAGCGACTCCCGGCGGCGGGGGCGGCGGCACGACGGACGAAGCGGCTCTGGCACTACTGGGACCGGGGTCGAACAGGAACGCCACGATCGAAGAACGCGGAGTCCGCCAGATGACCGGCAAGACTCAGGACGCCCTGCCCGCCGAATTCCGCGACGGCCTGGACGCATTTTTCAACGCAGTTGAAAGCAGACGTTGACACCAGCACGGCGGCTCGCATGTCTTGCCGTCGAGGCAAGTGCCAACCGGGGGTATGTTGATGAGAAGTCTGACGCTGTTGGTCTCAATCGCCGCACTGCTTCCCGCCGCCACTGTGGCGCAGGATCCGGAACTTCGGTTCGGAGACGACGTTCCGCGTGATGTCGAGTTGATTTATGAACGCGGACTGCAGTGGCTGATCGACAATCAACTGGAAAACGGTGGCTGGGACGGTGCCGAGTATGGTCGCGGCGGAGGAGGATCCGGGAACAGCGGCATCACCGGCATGTGCGTCATGGTGTTTCTTGCCAGCGGCGAGGATCCCAACTACGGCAAATACAGCACCTACATTCGCAAAGCCCTGCGGAACATCATTCGCGGCCAGGACAGCAGTACCGGATATCTGCCGGCCAGCATGTACCACCACGGTTTCGGGATGCTGGGATTGTCTGAAGCGTACGGTGCCGTTGACGATGAGCTGCTGTGGCAGGGTGAGCCGGATGCCGAAAACCAGCGCAGCATTGGTGAAGCTCTGGAGCTTGCGGTCCGGTGTTCGATCACGGCACAGAAGCAAAACCAATGGGGTGGCTGGCGCTATTCGCCAACATCGCGCGATGCGGATACTTCTGTTTCCGGAGCCGTCATGATGGGACTGCTGGCGGCTCGCAATGCCGGCATCAGAATTCCGGACGAGGCCATGGACAAGGGCCTGGACTATTTTCGCAAGATGACATCGGATCGGGGCGGCGTCGGCTATTCCGGAGGAGTCGGAGGGCTGGGCGGATCAAAAAACCTGCAGGCGATCGCAACGCTTGTGTACGCCATCGGTCATCGCAAGGATCTGAAGGAATACAAGGGCGTATTGAATCAGGTGATGCTGAATATTGAGCACGACGAACCCAGCTACCCGTTCTATTTCCGCTACTACATGGCTCAGGCGCTGTTTCAGGGGGATTTCGAATCGTGGCAAAAATGGAACCAGCGCACGATTCGTCAGCTAAAGGACCTGCAGTCGGACGACGGCAGCTTCACCAGCCAGCACGGGCAGGCTTACGGGACTTCCATGTCACTGCTGGCTCTGGCCCTGAATTATCGATTTCTGCCGATCTACGAACGATAGACAAGACCGAAAGATTCGCGAGCAGGTACGCTCGCGTTCGCCTCAGCGCGGTCGGCAGATCAGAAACCGGCAAGGAATAAAGGAAGCGACTTCATTCGCTCGCACAGCGTGAAGCCGGATTCCGCGACGCAACAGGCAGTGACACGTACGTTGTGAGCGGCAGGTCGTGTTGCCTGCCTGCTCACGGTCACGAGATACAAGACGAATTGGCAGAATTTCCATGCACAGACATGTTCCCGCACTACTGTTGCTGCTGTGGTTTCTCACAGTTCCGGCGTCCGCTGTCGACAAGCCCATCCTTTTCTGGGCCAGCGGCGACAGCCTTGAAGGTCAGTTGTTGTCAGCGGATTCCAAATCGCTGACATGGCAGACTCCGCTGTTTGCCGATCCGTTGAACATCCGTCTGCCGGTCCTGGCGGCCATTCGGTTCCCGGACGACGAGTCGCAGCCGATTGACGATCTGTTCCGCATTGTCCTGCGCAACGGTGACGTGCTGAGCGGGACGCTGACGGCGGTCAGTGACACGGCCTTTGGTTTCGAGAGCCGGCGACACGGACAGTTTCGTCTGCACCGCGATCAGATTCGCAATTTGCGAAGAATCAATACACCCGGACTGTTCTATCTGGGACCGCAGGGGCTGGACGGCTGGACTCGGCCCGGCTCAACAGATTCGCCCGAAAACTGGCGTGAGGAACTGGGCGGCCACCTGGCCACATCGAAATCCGAAGCCGCGATCTTCCGGGCGCTGAAGCTGCCGGAAACGTGCGAGATTGAAGTCGTGCTGCAGTCAACCGGGCAGCCTTCGTTCATGATGGCGTTTAACACGGATGAGACGAATTCGCTGCGGCTGGAAACGTGGGCCAACGTGCTGGTTGTTCTCAGCGGACTGGAATTCAACGAAATCGACACACTGACGGACGAGCAGCGAAAGGTTCATCTGCATCTGTTTCTGGATCGCCGCGCGGGAACCCTGTCGGTGTACCGGGACAACGGGCAGAAACTGGCTCAGATGCAGGGCAGCCCGGAACGATCCCCCGAGACCGGGCTGCTGTTCCGCAACGGCGACGGCAATCTGACGCTGACGCATTTGCGCGTCAGCCAGTGGGACGGCAATCCTCCCCAGGAACTGAAGGCCGGTGAAAGCCGCGTTCACCTTCCGGACGGCACGATTCAATACGGCCGGCTGAGCGGCGTTTCGGACGATGGCAGTCGCCTGAAGTTTGCCGCCGGTGACGACGTCACGGAACTGGCAATCAGCGAATTGTCGACCATCATTGTCAACGACGACCCGGAGATTGTCCCTGGCCAATCTGCTGCACGTGTCGTGTGGGAAGATGGTTCGATTGTCTCCGGCAAGATCAGCGAAATTCGCGGAAACATGATTTCCGTGTCGACCGACTATTCGGACACACCGATCACCTCCGCGATGAACGGCGTCCGGCGAATTAGTCTGCCGGCAACCGAAATGCCGTCCGACGAACCGGACCAGCTTTTCTTTGACGGCGGTGCGCTGAAAGGAAACCTGATTGTTCAGGATGGTCAGGAATCTCCGATCCGCTGGAAACCGCTGGGCGGGATCAACGCTTCGGCTCTGGCAGGAGGCGGCGACGCCCGCTTTCTGCGAGGCGCGGCGGCGACGGAAATAACGTTCGACCAGCAGTCATTCCCGGATGTGATCTATCTGGTAAACGATGACGTACTGCCGTGCCGGCTGGAATCGTCATCCGAAGACAGCGTCACGATTTCCACTCCGCTTTCAGAAGTCAGGCAGATTGCGGCGGAACACGTGAAGGCCGTTGAACTGCTGTCCGGAGGCCGATCGGGACAGACCGGCTTTGATACGGACGGCTGGAAGCGTATCAACGGCTCGGCAAAGATCACGAAGGACACGATCGAGTTCGCGACCACGGGTGGCGTCGGGCATCCGTCGGTCCTGTCCGGAGACACGGTTCAGTTTCGGTTGAAATGGAATTCTGAACAGATTTCGACATTGTCGCTGATGTTGTTCGCCGATCGGCTGGGAATGAATACCGAGACGGCCACTTCGATCGGCCTGGTATGTGCCGGCGATCAGCTTCAGATTTCGGATGGCAAGAGGAACGCAGATCCTCAAATGGCGTTCATGATGATGCAGGGAGTCGCCCAGGGCGGCAACAGTATTTCCGTCAAGGATCAGACAGCGAACATCGTGCTGACAATCGTCAGCGGCGAACTGCACATCGCCGTCGACGGGACCGAAGTTCGCAGCGTGAAACTGAATCCTGATGGAATCGGCCAATCGGGAATGCTGATTCAGGCGCAGGCAATTGGCGGCCCGGCACGAGTCCGGGGATTTCAGGGCCGCGTCGGCAGCAGCGGCGGCGGAATGGAGATTTCCAATTTTCGCGTCGGCAGCAGGGCCGGTGCTTCGATTCGAGCGTTCATCAACGACGAGGTCCGCGAATTGACGCTGACCGTTCCGCGATTTCGACGCAATGACCCGCCGACTCATGTGCTGATTGCTCCCAACGGCGACCTGCTTCGCGGCCGGCTGGTCGCCGTAAGTGATAGCGAAATCACGTTTGAGTCACGCCTGGAACAGTTCCGATTCGAACGTAACCGCGTCGCCGCCATCATCTGGCTGGGACCGCTTCCGGAATCGACCGACACCGCTGGCAGCGACGATCACGACGACGCGGCAAATGCAGCGATCGCGGATGCAGGCCCGGCAAACGAACGTGCGGGCGATCCGGACGAAACCGGTTTCGTTGAAGTCACCGATGCCCCCGCCGACAACCCACGGAAGGACGCGGATCAGCGGCCTGCTCTGCCGGGCGGAATTCAGGCGATTCTGGATGGCGGTTTCAATCTGACGATGACTCCCGCGATTGCCGTCGACGGAAAACTGATCGGTCATTCGCCGGAACTGGGACAATGTACTGTCCCGGCGTCCGCGATTTCTGAACTGTTTGTGGGTCATCCGGAAAGTCGTCAGAAGATCGTGACGTACACGCGGTGGGTGCCGAAACGCGGGCTGGAACCGGACTGGGATATCCCGGACGCCGGAGCCGCACAGGTCTCACCGCTGATCGGGCAGGAAGTCGCCGACTTCGAACTGCCGACGCTCGATGGCGAGACGTTCCGGTTGTCCGATCATGCCGACAAGGTCATCGTGCTGGACTTCTGGGCCACATGGTGCGGACCGTGCGTGATGGCTCTGCCTCAATATGTCGACGCCACGTCGGAGTTCCACGATTCGAAAGTGATCTTTGTGGCGGTGAACCTGCAGGAAGAATCCAATCGCATTCGCGAGTTCCTGGAAAAGCAGAATCTGTCGCCGGTTGTGGCGCTGGATCGCGGGTCCGTGGTGGCTCAACAGTTCGGAGTCAGCGGGATCCCGCACTCGGTGATTCTCGGACCGGGAAACGTTGTGGAGTACGTTCACGTCGGCTATCGCGAAGGCATCGCAGCGGAAGTCAAGGATACGATCCAGAAGATTCTGGACGGTCGATGGGAACGACCAGCGAAGGAATGACGTCCCCGCGTCATTGACCGCAACATCGGTGCTGCCAGGCAGGCCGAGAATTCTGACCGATCGTTTCAAAGTCTTGACCGAATTCGCACGGACGGCCCGAAACGCATCGCCCTGCCCCGGAGGCGGCTATTCGGTGGTCGTCCCCATCCACGCGATAACGGCCGGCACGACAGCAGCCGCGCACACGGCCAGTGGCAGCCCGATCCTCAGCGCCGCGGCCTTCGCTGCCGTCAGTTGCGACAGGGGACGGACCGCCGCGATCCACAACGCCAGCGGGGCCAGCGGTGGCAGAACGTAGCAGAACCAGGGAACTTCGCTGAATGATCCGATTCGCCCGATCAGCAGAATGCCGGACAGAAGAATCGTGTACGGAAGCACAATTCCGGACAGGACTGTCTGCCTGCGGCCTGAAAAACAAACCAGAGACATTCCTGCCAGTGCTCCGGTGCCACAGCCTGCCGTTTGGCAGAATCGCAGACTGCCGCATAACAGCAGGATGATCGCAGCGCACGCGGCAACGCCGGTCAGAGCTGCCGGGAACGCCCAATCCGTCAACCGTTCCTCCAGTGGTTCCAGGCACAGAATCATCGGGACCAGCATGACGTGCCACGCCATGACGAACGCACGTTCGGTCGTTTCCAGACGTCCCCAATTCGGCACCAGCAACCACGCGGAAAGCGCGGCGACGACCAGGACTATCGCCCCGCGAACTTTCAGACTTCGCCACGGCGTCAAAGTCCCTGCAGTTGCAAGAACAACCATTGCCGGAAGCCAGTCACGCGCCGATTTGGGTTTGACCGGCCCGAGTTCCAGCAGCCAGTAGCCAACAAGAAACCCGGTAACCAGCGCCAGGGGAGACGGCAATCGGCGCGCGGCATGGAACGGCAGCGCTGTTCGCAGCAGAAGAAATACGGCAGCGGCAGCGACGGCCGGCAGCAGGAACCCGTGCGTCAGATCTTTCAGATCGAATGGCACGTGGTTACTTGCCGATGCTGATCATCAGAGTAACGTCCTTCTCGACTTTGGAAGGATCGTAATCCATTCCAAACTCCGTTCGATCGATCACGAATTCGGCGTTCAGCGTCAGTCCATCCGTTGTCGAGATGGTGGCGGGAATAGAAACCTCTCCGGAGTTTCCCAGCAGCGTCAGTTCTCCCCTGATCGTGACGGTGTCGCCGTCACCCGGTTCAACGGACGCGGACTTGAAGGACGCCGTCGGGTGTTCGACAACGTCAAAGAAATCAGCACTCTTGAGATGGTTGTCCAGCATCGCATTTCCGGTGGCGAGAGATTCCGTTTCGATGTCGACAGACACGGACTGCAGCTTGCCGTCACTGACACTGGCCGTGCCCTGAAATGCGCCGAAGTGGCCGCGGCGAGCATTCGGATCAGGCTTCTCATCCACAACGTGCGTCCCGATGAACTCAATCTTTGTGTTCTCCGGCGTCAGTGCCATCGCGGAGCCTTCCGAGGCGCCGGTGCCCGGTTCCGGAGTCGGTTGTTCGGTCCCCAGAGATTCCGCCGGAGCACCAAGGTCCGAACTCGGAGCACCACTGACGGCGGTGGTGCCCCCGGTTCCGGTCGATTCGGTTTCCGTCTCAGCGCAACCGGCAAGAATAAGTACCAGACCGGGCAACAGCATGAAGTGTGATTTCATCAACCGGGAATCCTTAAAAGTGCAACGCTGACAAAAGGAAAAGAACTCACGGCATTCCGCAAGTTGTTTGCCGCGAAAATCGTCTGACCGTCCGCAACGCTTGTGGAAAGCCGCCTGTGACATGCCAACTCGGCGTCTTCTGCTGGTTCATCACAGACCACAACGGCCCGCGGCGCCGCAGTATAACGGCTCTGCTGTCGTGCGACACGCAAGCTGACTTCTGAGCTGACAACCGGCAGGATTCTTCCCGGCGCGCGCATCCGCTATCCTGCCGCTGCGTCCACCGGGTGACCGAACAGAGACAGGGGCAGGCAGTGGAAAACAGAACCTCAGACGCGGCAGTGCAGTGCGAACTGCAGTTCCGCAAGGGCTGTGATGCGGCGTTCGTGAAGGCCGCCGAAGACTCGGCCGATCGAGAACTCCGGAAGGCGTGGCGGAAGATGACCGCCCGGGCTCGAAGAAAGTTCAATCGTCGATTCGCCGGCGATTCGTGTGTGACGCTGTGGTCTGCGGAATCGATGGTCCGGTCATCGGCGGACCGGGAGCTAGCGGCAACAATCGAAGCGTGGCAGCGATCGCCGCGGCCGGGAAAGTCGCGTCGATCGGTCAAAGCCGCCCAGGAAGCCACCGCCGAAATCGCGGAGCTGCTGGCGTCGGCCGTTCAGCAGGAGCCGACTGCGTACTCGATACTGACGGCCGCGGAAATGCTGCTGCGTCAGCCCGAAGCGTTTTCCCCGGAGGCGTTCGCAGCGCTGTGGAGACTGCTGGCGGCCACCGATACGTCCCAGTGGAATCACGTCGCGCTGCCCGGCGAACCGGAAACCAGCGACGCCGTCGCGCGCACGGTAACGAATGGCGAACTCCCGTTTGTGCTCGGCCTGCTGATGTCTCCGCTGAAACAGGCAAAACTGTGGCTGCAGCAGGGTCGCGAGTCACTGCAGCGGACGCTCAGCGACGCGACGGAAACCGACGGAATGCTGCATGCATCCATCACCGGGCACATCGGTGAATGGTTCGCCCCGCTGGTCCGAGCGTCTGCGTGGGCGGATTCGTTTGGAGTCACGTGGTGCGGAAAACGTGATGCCAGGCGATGGAAGGACACCATTCGACATGCTTCGCTGCTGGCCGCATCCGGAGGAATCATCACCGAACTGGCTGAAGCCACAACCGCCCGTGATTCGACAGCGGCCGGTGATTCGGAAGTGACTGTGTGCATTTTGGAGCACGCCGCGGCACTTTCGGAACTCGGCACGACGTCACCGGCAGCGATGCTGCTGGCTGCGTCGGCGAAACCGTCTTCGGCGAAGTCGCGGCACACGCGAAAGGATCGCGGAAGAGCCGGAAGAAAGAATTCGTCGAAAGCGAACAGTAATCAGTCAGACTGGGCAGCGCTGGCCGTGCTTCGATCGGGCATGCACATCGACGACGACCTTGCGGTGCTGTCATGGGATCAGACCGTTCCGAAACTATCGCTGTCTGCGCTGGGCATCCCGTTTCTCGCCGGCCCGTGGAGTTACAGCATGAATTTGGGGACACAAGCACCTGAAGTCGCGGCGGAGTGGGCCTGTTCCTGCTGGTTTCAGGACAGGGACGTTGCGTTTGTGGAACTCACCTGCGACATCACGAACGGTATGCAGGCCGTCAGGCACGTGATGCTGTCAAAGCAGGAACACTTCGCCATCGTCTGCGAAAGTGTCAGTTGCCCGGATCCGTCGATGGAATTTCGCTTCGAAAGCCGGATGCGATTGCCGCCTGATCGGACGGTCGAATCGGACCCGGTAACTCGGGAACTGCTGCTGCACGGCGACGGGGTCACCATCCGGGCGGTTCCGGCATGGCTGGATGACGACCGCGTCTTCAGCGCACCGGGAGAGTTCGTTCAGGACAACGATGATCTCGTACTGACTGCCGAAGGCGCGGGCGGCGTCACTCTGCCCGTAGTGTTTGACTGGCATCCAAAAAGAAGGATCCGCGAAGCCGACTGGAATCGTCTGACAGTAACGGAAAATCGGGTTCCTCAATCCGCTCAGCAGGCGGCTGGCTTTCGGGTCCGCATCGGCCGGCTGCAGCTTCTGCTGTACCGCAGCCTTCGCGCCGGCGAAACACTGCGCGCGGTGCTGGGACATCACACGAATAACGAAACCGTGTACGGACATGTCCGTAATTCCGGAGAAATTGACATGCTGGTGCTCGTTGACGGAGAAGCGGAAGAGTAACCGCAGACAAATCACGGCGGCGTGGCGGACGAACGGAACCGCGGTCGGTGGTTGTTCAATCGATGTTGCACGACGCCGGCTCTTTGGGAAGATCCGGTCATGCACCGGTGTCGACGACACTTCGACGAACGCGAACAACGCCGAACAGCGTTCCGCCAGGATGGGCACCACCTTCAACCGAAAGACAACGGACTGACAACCATGTGGAACAAACACATTCGAATCACGGCGGCATTGTTTGCACTCATGGCAGGCAAAACCGGCTTATTCGCGGACGACTGGCCGCAGTGGGGCGGGCCTCAGCGCGACTGTGTCTGGCGCGAGGACGGAATCGTCGATCAGTTTTCCACCGACGGGCTGCTTCCTCGCGTCTGGTCGGCAACGATTGGCGAAGGGTACTCCGGCCCGGCGGTTGCGGAAGGCCGTGTTTATCTGACCGACCGCATCGCCGATCAGCAAAACGAACGGATCCTGTGCTTCGATGCCGAATCCGGCGATCTGATCTGGAAGCACGAACATCCGGCTCGGTACACGATCAGCTATCCGGCCGGTCCGCGAGCGACTCCCGTCGTCGACAACGGCCGGGTCTATACCATCGGAGCCGTCGGGCACATGTTCTGCTTTGACGCCGCAACCGGAAAGATCTTCTGGAAGAAGGAATTCCAGGAAGACTTTGGCACGGAGCTTCCGACATGGGGCATGGCCGCGTCACCGCTGGTTGACGGCGACAAACTCATCACCCTTGTCGGAGGCCGGGACGGCGCGCTGGTGGTGTGTTTCGACAAGAACACCGGCGACGAAATCTGGCGGTCTCTGGACGACCCCGCCATCGGCTACAGTCCGCCGGTGATCTATGAATTGTACAACCGGCGGCAGTTGATCATCTGGCATCCGTCGGCCGTGTCGTCTCTGGATCCGGAAACGGGCAAAATCCTCTGGGAGCACCCCTGGGAAATCAAAGCCGGCCTGACGGCTCCGATGGTGCGGCAGTCCGGCAACAGACTGTTTCTGACGGCGTTCTACAACGGACCGCTGATGCTGGAAGTAACGGCGGATGGTGCCAGCGTCGTATGGGAAGGCAGCAGCGACAGCGAACTGGAAGATCAGACCGACGGACTGCATTCGATTATTCCGACACCGTGGGTCGATGCGGAAAACATCTTCGGCGTGTGCAGCTACGGTGAACTGCGAGGGCTGGACGCCGAAACCGGTGAACGGCTCTGGATGACTCGCGAGGCAACCGGCCAGGGTCGCTGGTGGAACGCATTTCTGATTCGTCACAACGATCGGTTCTTGATTCACAACGAACAGGGCGACCTGATCATCGCGAACCTGACCGGTGACGGCTACAGGGAACTCAGTCGAGCGAAGCTGATCGAACCGACTCGCGAAGTGCAGCGACGCATGACGATCTGGTCGCATCCAGCATTCGCGATGAAAAGCGTGTTTGCACGCAATGACCGGGAGCTGGTGCGGGTGAATCTGGCGAAGTGAAATTTGCCCGCTTTCTCCGCCTGGGAAACAGTCCGGTATGCCAGGTTCTGCGACGTGGAAGCCATTGCTTTCTGACCACCGCATCGGCGCTGCGCGCCGTGCAGGGGAAAATCCAGGAGAAGTTTCCCGGTCCGAGTTTCACAGGGATTACGACCGCATCATCTTCAGCAGCGCGTTTCGTCGGTTAAGCGATAAGACGCAGGTGGTCCCGTTTCCAAAGTCCGACTACACACGGCAGCGGCTGACGCACAGTCTGGAAGTGTCCTGCGTCGGACGTTCGCTGGCGACGATGATCTACGACAGTGTTCGGAAGGAAATCGGAACACTGGTGACTCAGGGAGACTTCGAGGCGATCGTTGCCGCCGCGTGTCTGGCTCACGACATCGGCAACCCTCCGTTCGGTCACTTCGGAGAACGGGCCATCCAGGACTGGGCGACAAGCCGCCTCAGCCATCCGATCTTCCGCGACCTTTCCGTCGCGGAACGTGCCGACCTGACGCGGTTTGAAGGGAACGCTCAGAGCTTTCGCGTGCTCTGCCGGCTGCAGATGTCCGAACGTCGCGGAGGCATGCGGCTGACCGCAGCGACTCTGGGAGCGCTCGTCAAATATCCGCGAGGCAGTGTTGTCGAAGGGAACTCGCGGTATCGCAAACACGGATACTTCCAGGACGATGCGGAGCTGTTTCACGAAGTGTTCCAGGGGATCGGCCGGACTGAGCTGATTTCCGGCGAGTACGCTCGCCACCCGCTGGCCCTGTTGTCAGAAGCGGCCGACGACATCTGCTACGCCATCGTTGATCTGGAAGACGGCTGCCGCGCCGGGCTGGTGCCTCTGGCCCGCGGACTGGAAATCCTGGAAGGAATCAAGTCGGGTTCCACGGGAGGCAGCAGGATGCCCGACGCGGAACGACTGTCGATGGGCCGCGCTTTGGCGATCAACGAACTCGTACAACAGTGCGCGAGCGAATTCGGCAGTCACAGCGAATCCATCCTGTGCGGCGATTACACCGCATCGCTGATCGATCGCTGTCCCGCCGAAGCGGCTTACCACGAAGCCCGGCGAGTCTCCGTCGACCACATCTTTTCCAGCGAACGGGTGCTGGAACTGGAGTCCGCGGGTTATCGCGCGATTCAGGGCCTGCTGGACATTCTGCTGTCGGCCGCGGCGACGGATACTCCGGATTCGTTCGGACGGCACGTTCGCAGACTGACTCACCTGCGAACCGGCGACGGCATGACCGCATATCAGCGGCTGCTGAGCTGCACGGACTTTGTCAGCGGGATGACTGATCGCCACTGCGTGGAACTGTTCCGAACGCTGTCCGGTCACGCCGCGTGGTGACCGCCAGCTGCGTCGGGAAAGCCGCACAGGGACGCGTGACGTTACGGTTCCGATATCGCGGCGCCGCGCTGCTTCATGCTGTCTTCCAGCACCTGAACGATTTCCGGGTGAGCCGGTTCGCCGTGGTAATGCGACCAGCGTGCCAGGTCGACCGCAAGGTTTCCGGTGATTGGATCCGCGATCGTCGGATCAGCGCCGTGGGCAAGCAGCAGATTCACAAGTTCCAGGTCTCGCTGCCGCGCGGCGCGAAGCAGTAGAGGTCCGCCGGTTGGCAGCAGGCCGTTCACATCGGCTCCCCCTTCGATCAGGGCTTCGATAACGCCGGCACGATCAGGGCCGGACGCCCACGGCAGGGCCGCCAGTCCGGATTCGTCCGGCTCATTCGGATCAAGCCCGTGACTGAGCAGCAGGCGGACCATTTCCGCGTCGCCGTGGCTGGCCGCGATGTTCATCAGCGAACATTCGGGCACCGCGGCCGAATCGGACAGCGCTCCGGCATCGATAAGCCACATCGCGATCTCACGCCGGCCGCGAACCAGCGCTTCGCACAGCAGCGATGTCCCGGTACGGTTGCCGCCGGGAGCATCTTCGGCCGTGGAAGTCAGCAGCGACGGATCGTCCTGAATCATCCGCCTGACGTCGTCGATGCGGTTCAGTGCGATGGCCGCGGTCACCGTGTATGTCACGCCGTGTTCGATCAGGACATCAGCCACTTCACCGTTGCTGTAGCCCAGAGCTTCCATAAGCGTTTCGCCGTCGTCGCTTTGTGAAACGACAGCTCCGTGCCGCAGCAGCATGCGAGTCATTTCGGCCTCGGTGGAAATCTGGTCCGCCGCCTGGACGGTCACGGACAGAGAATCCCCGATGTCCGCCCCGGCTTCGATCAGAGCCTCGGCGGATTGAACATCACCTTTTCGAATCGCAACTTCCAGCGGCGGGACTCCCCGGTTGCCGGCCGAATTCGGATCCGCGCCGTACTGCACCAACAGGCCAACGCAGGACGGCTGACCGCTGCTGACGGCGGTAAACAGCGGCCCGTTGGTTCCGGAACCCAGCGGGTCGACGCCCGCGTCCAGCAGCAGTTCCACAACCTGCTCGTGACCGGACTCAATCGCAACGGAGATCGCGCGCTGTCCCTGTTTGTCGGCCGCATTGCAGTCGGCACCGTCTGCAAGAGCGGACTGTGCCGCCTGGACGTCTCCCGACCGGCAGCATCGAAGAAGTGTCTCGGTCGCACGATCCGCCAGCCAGGACTGATACGCCGGGAGGAATCCGCTGATCAAAATCACAACGGCAGCCAGCACCAGCACCGCAACGGTCGTGACGCTCTGAATCGACACACGGGACGTCGGCGCCGAGTCGGTCTGAGCGGCACTTTCGCTCACGCCAAAACCTCCCGAATGACACTGCCGTGGACGTCCGTCAAACGCCGCTCGATTCCGTTGTGGTAGAAGGTCAGGCGTTTGTGGTCGAGTCCCAGCAGATGCAGGATCGTCGCGTGAAAGTCGTGCGGCGTGGTAACGTTGTCCTGAGCACGGTAGCCGAATTCGTCAGTGGTTCCGTAGCTGATGCCGCCTTTCACGCCGGCTCCGGCCAGCCAGCAGGTGAAGCCCAGAGGATTGTGGTCGCGTCCGTAGGTGCCGGCCTGAAACATCGGCATGCGCCCGAATTCCGTGGCAAACACCACCAGCGTGGACTCCAGCAGTCCGCGCTGCTTCAGGTCGGTCAGAAGTCCGGCAACCGGCTGGTCGAGGATTTCGCCGTGAACGTCGTACTGCGACTTCAGTTCGCTGTGGCCGTCCCAGTTGATTCGGCCGCCGGACGCGTAGGCTCCGTTGAACAGTTGCACAAACCGGACGCCGCGTTCGATCAATCGCCGGGCCAGAATGCAGTTGTTCGCGAAGGCCGCCTTGTGCGAGTTCGCGCTGTCAGCGCCGTACAGCGACTGAATGTGCCGAGGTTCGTCGTCAAGCCGCACAGCATCCGGGACCGTCAACTGCATTCTGGCCGCAAGTTCGTACCCGGCGATTCGCGCGGCCAGCTGCTGGTCTCCCGGAAAACGATCCTGATTCCGCTGTTCCAGAAACCTCAGTGCGGCCCGCGCGGCGGAATCCGTGTCGGCGGAAATCGACGCCGGGCGCTGCAGAAAACGAACGGGCTTCGTACTGCTGAACGGAGTCCCCTGAAACGCGGCCGGCAGAAATCCGTTGGCCCAGTTGTTCGGACCGGACTGCGGCATCCCGCGCGGATCTTCGATCGCGACAAACGACGGCAGGTTCTGATTTTCACTTCCCAGTGCGAAATTGATCCAGGCTCCCATGCTGGGAAAACCGTCGAACGTGAAGCCGGTGTTCATCACGTTTTCAGCCGGGCCGTGCGTGTTGGACTTGTTCGTCAGCGCATGAAAGAAGCAGATATCATCGGCCAGAGCACCGATGTGCGGCAGCAGGTCAGACGTCATTTTGCCGCATTCACCGCGCGGCCGAAACGGCCACAACGGCTGCGTCAGGTTTCCGTTCGGTCCCTGAAATGAAACCAGTTTTTCGTTGCCGGGAAGAGGCTTTCCGTGCAGGCGAATCAGTTCCGGCTTGAAGTCAAACGTGTCGACGTGGCTTAGTGCTCCCGAACAGAACACGACGATCACGTTTTTGGCTTTGGGTTCAAAGTGGCTCGGCCGCGGTTCGTACGGCCTTGTCGGATCGATGTCGGGCGATTCCGCGCGGGCACCCGGTGCCAGCATGGAAGCCAGCGCGATTCCCGCAAAGCTGTTGATGCTGCGGCCCAGGAGTTGTCGGCGACGAAGGCGGACCATGATGCAGTCCTCATTCGAGATGCGAGTCTTACAACGTTAACCCGCAGCGATCACGACTGTGAGCGGCGGCACCCGATATTCCGGTGTGCCCCGTTGCTGCGGATTTCAAAGTTGTTGGTGCGGAATCCGCCATGGTCCATCTGTCAGTTGTTCGTACCACAGCACTCGCCCGCAGGCCACAGGGCCAGAAGACTCCGATTCGGTCGTCTATTCTACACACACTGTGCGACGTTCAATCCTTTAACCATTGGAACACAGGTGCTGGATTAAGACAATGAGCGGCAGACATCAGGTCTCCGGGCTAGGGGTGTCCCAGGACATGGCGACGTAACGCGTTTACCGGAGGCCGGTTCAGAGAGCCTGAACTCCGGGGCGAACGAGGCAGCCGCCGGGACTGCCGATCAGGCGGATCATGTCGTTCAGTCCTGCGTACCGTTTATGGCACAACATGTGTCGTCAGAAGTACTTCGAGGCGTACCTGACCCGGTGCACGGGCTGTTGTTCACCGGGTGTCAGCAGGACTTCGCAACTGAGGTCCGGACAATTCTGGCTGAGGCATCGGAAGTACAACACGCGACAGGCGACGATGGTGTAAACCGCAGAGCTGCTCGCGATGCCGGAAAACACTTCAAACGACCACTCTTCGACACGGCATCCGGACCTGAGTGTTCGAACGCAGGAAACAGGCAGCACCGCCTCGTCACGTCATGGACTGTCGACGACTTTGACATCGCTGTGTTTCGCCGAGACGGGAGCGGCAGCTCTCCGGTATGTGGCGTGGAAGCATCTCGCGTCTATGTCGCACGCAACAGGACTGCCTGTCGTGTGTCGCCAGAGACGCGACGTCGTCTCGGCGCATGTGAAAGCAGGACACCACCCGCGTGGGGCCGACGACGCTTCAGGATTCACGCTCGAAATGACTGCAGTAATCCGGTCAATATCAGTCGTGACGATTCTTTCGAAATTCCGGAGAATGCGGATTGACGAATCAAGTTCCGGTTGTACAGTAGTCGTTTGTGGGGAGGCTTCTTGAATAATCCCCTCGGCCCCTCGCGACTGAGCCGCTGACCGGTCGACCGTCGTCACGGATGATTGTTGTGCTTTCCTGTCACCCTGTTTCGAAAGGGGTGCGGCACGATGAACTTTCTGCAACGCCCCGCACTTCGCGGTTTCCGCATCACGGAACAGTGGTGCCGTTGCCAAGCAGGCGAATGCTTCTTGGATTGGGCACGCGAGCAACGTATGCATGGTTGACGATTACTGTGGAACCTGTCGGGACGACGCGTCGCCAGAGCGACGTGGTAGCCTGATTCTGTTGTGGTGTGCTCGTTAATTACAAGGGAGAATGCAATGCGTCGATACAAGTTGGTTGCACTATTGTCTGTGTCTGTTGTGATGGGCTTGTCCGGAGCAGTGTATGCGGGCTTGTTTGAGTGGTGTACCAAGACGGGTGGACATGCTTGGACATGTACCGGAAAATCTGCGATGGTGGCTGAGTGTGGAACGCCAGCAGGAAGATGCGACGCCACGGCAAGCGCAGTAAAACACGGCACATGCACGCCTGGCCTTGACTCGTGCCCGGCAACAGTCACCTGTGCCGGCACTTGCTGGGGCACGACTACGGTTCCCTGTTCTGTACCGGTTGCCGGTTGCCCGTAACACACATGCGAATCTATCTCCCGTGGCGATTGTCCCATGCTCGTAGCATGTCACCGGGGCGCAGGTCGCCTCTTGGGTTACTGGTTACCTGATAGTAGGACGGAGGCCGCGCCCCCACGATCCTGGCCGAATTCAACACTCCCGAATAAACTGCACTGCGACGCGAGCCTTGTCAGGCTCGCAGTGGTAGAAATCGGTGCCTTTTAGGGAGTGGACTGCTGTGAACGGTTGCGTTCTTTACACTGTCCCCGCCTTTCAGTGGCACAGAAGGGAGAAACGCGTATGTCAGGTAGCGTGTGTGGTGCCACGTTTGTTGTCATTGGACTATGCGTGCCACTTCTGCAGGCACAGGAGCCAACGGCGCAGTCGCTAATTGATGCACATGATGCCGCGGTGAAATCGCTACGAAGCGGCGATGTGCAACTCAGGGTTCGGGGTCTTCACAGGGCAACGGGGCAATTCCGTGACAGTTTCACATTTCGTTGGCGATGGGATGGACTTCGCGAGCGAATCGCGGTTCTGCATCATCAAACCAGCGTAAGCGCCGACATCGAGCGCTTGCGCCGTGACGATATCTTGCTCGACAATGACGAATGGCGATTCCTTTATAACTACGATCCGGACGGGAGTGTGTCGGTCGACCCTGGCGACCAAAACGGGGTAGCGGCAACCCTAGCCCCGCCAGGCGTCTATGGATTCATGGATCCAGCGGCTTATTGCTTACTGCGGTTCGGCCTTTCAAACGGTGATATTGCCAGACCACTGCGCGAGTTAACGCGCAGAATGCGTGAAGTATCTCTCGTCGGAACTGACCGCACATTCGGAACCGATAGCGAAGCCTGGCGTCTACACTTTACTCTCGGCGAAAAGACTAACAGCCTGGAGCCGGAGAGTCTTGACGTCTGGATTGATCCGGACCGCGGTTTCCAAGTCGTTCAGTTGATGAAGGACTACGGTGCAGTTGCTGGGAATGGAGGGCTCGAGAATATGACTTCGTATGTCACGGCAGAAGCGTTCTCGAGCTTCGGCCAGGGTGTCGTCCTGCCAGTATTACTGATTGAACGATCGGCAATTGGGAATGGTGAGCCCGAGATCATTGGAAGAACGGAAATGAGCATCGAAAGTATCAATGCTCCAGTTGATGAGGCAGTGTTTCAGATGCCATTTCCGGAGGGTCTCTACGTTGCCGATGACCGTTCGGTCGCTGACGGTGTTGAGAAATGGTTTGTATGGGGAGCCGACGACCATGCCGCATTAGAGATCGCAGAGCCTGCGGAGTATCGGCGCGCTTTTCTGGATCAACGGGAGGGCCAAAGATCCGGCAGCGTGGCTCGAACCATGATTTTTTGGGCCGCCAATGCCAGTGCGCTTGTTGTGGTTGTTTGGTATGTCACCACAAAGTGGCGTCGCAGAGTGAAACACTGAGTCATAGTTCCTAAGTGCATTGCCGAATTGCGCTCTCCTTATGCATTGGGAGTCGGAGATGACGGGACCCGCAAAACTCATAGGTGTAGTCGCCGGCTGTGCGGTGTGTTCTTTTGTCGGCATCATGCTTATTAACGGCGCGTCGCTGCTGAACCGCGAAACAAAAGTGTTGCGTATTTCATCGACTCTCGAGAATGCCATCGCAATTGAGGGCCGCCCATATATCGCGGCACTGGAGATTTTTAATGACTCGAGGGACACCGCCCGGATTCGAGCGATTTCCAAATCGTGTGGGTGCATGGAAATCACTTCGCCGGCAGGTGCCGCCGTGGAGTTGCCCCTGACTATCAATCCCGGCGCGACGCTTCCACTCCTTCTCCAATTGGATACCGAGCATCGGCGCGGACTACAGAGTTACGGGCTTGCTATAGAATACCAAATATGCGGCGTGGCACGGACTGCACGGAACACGTTGGAAGTTCCTGTCTCGCCAGCGTGGTACTCAAGTCCTCCGGCAATTGTAGCGCCTGCCGACGAAACCACGTCTTTCGAGATATCCATCTATACGCTAGATGTATTGGAGCCATTTGGTGTTTCGAGAACGTCGTCCACGGATGATACACGAATTCGCCTGGATTCGTTGCGAGTCGACGCGGCGGGCGGAGCGACCGACACGAAACATGGTTTCACAAAGTCCTTTGTCGTGAGTGGGTCTATCATTGAGGGCACTGACGGCACCGAAAGTATCCGAGATATGGTTTACGTATATGCCACAGACGTGTCTGTCCCGGTTTTAGTGATCCCGATCTACTATCGGCCCAGACAGCTCCCATTTTCCGTAGACCCTGCCAGATTGGTATTACGTCGAAAGGATCTCGCCGCTGCAATCGAGCGAAGTGTGATCATTCGAACCGAAGAAGAGCAATCCCCGAAGGTCGTGCGACTGCCCTCCGGAACAAGCGCGGAATTGCACAAAGTGAAAGGCGGCGTCTGGAAATGCACATTGGTTGTCGAAAATAATGCTCTACGTGCGAACGAGCTGGTTGAGTTTGAAGACTCTCTCGGCCGCAGGCTGACACTCGCCCTCGGCGTGACAGAGCTCTGAAACTGCGTGTAACCATCGTGGCGACACCAAAAGAAGGACCTGCGGACAACAGAGAAGAGGCTCATTGACATGATCCGCTTGAGAATGGGTTGAAAGCGCGGCGCAGCTAGGATACACGTTCAATCGGAACAACTTAAGTGACGCGTCTTGGCGAGAACCCATGGATCAAGGACAAAATCGTGGCCGACCGGCCCACATCGCATCGACCGAAGAGACCTGCAGTATATGGCATTTCTGGAGTTCGAATCGCTGGTTGCTGTCTCTGATGCTGTCGTTGTTGACGCGTTTCTTGCGATTGATCGGGAGTCTGGTGGTCTACTGCGCTATAGATTCGCGACGTCTAAGTGGTGTGGGTAAACGGCATCTGCATAGTGGCCACAGGATCGGTTGATGTACGTGGCCTGCCGTACGCAAGTTCTATGTACGCATCTGGTATTAGCCATGCGATAGGAAGAATTGGTCACGCGCGTGGAGAACCTGCGGCTGGATTGGACTGTTCAGAAATGCGGGCGTTGTGCCGACGTATGGCGCGGCACTTTGGCAGAAAGTAGTGTGCGTCAAGCTGCAACGGTCGTCGGGTGCCAACTGTTGCTCAATGTAATCTTATTGACGACCACGGGGCTCCGTCAGTCGCCGGTCATGGATGAGATTGTGCGCCTTCGCGCAGGCGTGGCGTATTGGCGAGACGGGTCGTGGAGCGGGAATCCTGGAAATCCACCGTTGAGCGATTCTCTTGCTGCTCTTCCCAGCGTTTGCTGCATGGATTCACTCGCGGACAGTCCTTCACCGAGTTATGCACCGACCATTCGCCGTGGCCGACTAATTATTGGCGGTTTGTCTGTGTTGGGCGGCTTACTGTGCCTCGCATGGACGCGCGTATTGTTTGCCCGAGTTGTTGGCGTTTCGGTGCTCGCCCTCTGGTCTTTCGATCCGCTTGTGTTGTCACACGCGGCGCTTGCCACCGGGGATGTAGTTCCCACTGTGCTCGGTATCGCTTCAGTGTATGCGTTCTGGAAATGGATGCAGAAGCCTTCGATGTCCGGGGCTGTTATTTGTGGGATTGCTCTGGGGTTTGTGCTGCTGTCGAAATATGTCTGGGTGGTGATGCCCGTGTTGTGGACTGTGCTTTGGACGGTGCGGCGGTTTGTGTCGCCAAGGCCGGAGCGCTGGCCGTTGCCGGGGCATCTTGCCGTGATGGCGGTGCTCGCGGTGTATGTCGTCAACGTCGGCTACGCGTTTGAATCGACCTTTCAGCCGTGGCGGACGTTTCAGTTTAACAGTCCGACGTGGCAGCGATTTGCCGTGGATCCGGAGGCGACGTCCGGGCTGTCGGCGTGGCTGGGAGCGGTGCCGGTTCCGCTGCCTCGGAATTACATCATGGGAATTGATGTCGTGGCTCATCACGTGCAGACGGAGTCGTTTCCCACGTATGTGCATGGCAGGTTCTATGACGGCAATGTGTGGTGGTTTCATATCTACGGCCTGCTGGTGAAAATGCCGCTGGGGACGTGGCTTCTGCTGTTCATCGCGGTTTATGCCCGGGTAACGGGCCGGGAGTCGAGGGTTGAGCGTCGAGGGTTGAGAGTACGGGGGCGGGAGCCAGCGACGGCTTCAGAGAGCCGTGGTACGGAAGGTGACTCGACGGCCTCGGAAGACCATCGTACAGACTTGTTTGGCGCACGGCACTGGTTTACGGATCTGGTGTTGTGGCTGCCGGCGATCACGATTCTTGTGTTCGTGAGCTGGGTGACGCAGATCAAACTGCTGCGGTACATCCTGCCCATGCTGCCGTTTGTGTTTATCTGGATCGGGCACGCGTTCGTGTGGGCTCAGGAAGGCCGCTGGTGGCGGAAGACGCTGGTATATGGGGCTCTGGCGTGGTCAGTGGGCAGCAGTCTGTGGGTGTATCCTCACAGTTTGTCGTACTTCAATGAAGCGGCTGGCGGGACGGCGAACGGGCACAATCATCTGATCTGGGCCAGCTATGACTGGGGCCAGGACATGCTGTTTCTAAAGGACTGGGTGGACGAACATCCCCAGGCTCGGCCGCTGTACGTGAACTGCTATGGGGCGGTGGCTCCGGAAGTCGTCGGAATCACAGCGGAGTCTGCACCGTGGGACGGGCCACAGCCGGGCTGGTACGCGGTCAGTGCCAGTTTTCTGCGCGGCATCTGGCGAGCACACCATCCGTATTACAACAGGCCGATCTATCCGTATTCGTATTTGGAACTATTCCTTGACGAAACGCCGGTGGACCGTGTGGCATATTCGATTTTTGTTTATCACCTGGACTGCGCTCAGGCGAATGCGATGCGGGCGAAGCTGGGGCTGGAGTTGATTGAGTGTGGGGAGTCGCCATGAGCGGTTGGCGATTAGCCTCGATCGCGCATGGGGTAGGCCGGAACAAGGCCGTCGCCAACGCCGGAACAGCGCAAACCAGTTTACCGGCGACAACAGTTTGTTGGCGAGAGCAAGCGGATTGTGAGGTCGAAGTTCCGGCGGGATTACGGTTTGCTCGTTCCGGCCTACAATCTGTGTGCAATGCAGGTCAGGGGGGCACGGGATCGGGAAACGAAAAACATAGACAAACAGTCATTCGGCGGGGATCATACAATGTAGCTATCATCGCTCCGCGTGACGAGCGCGGCGAAACGGATGTCGTGCAGCACAATCCGGTGTGACGGGAGAGTTGGCATGAGAAGGCACGCTTCGAAAAGTTTGGTGCAAACGGCGGACGGAAGTTTATCGGGCGGCATCCCCTCCCCCCGGCCCTCCCCCCTTCAAAGGGGAGAGGGAGTTGGAAAGAACTCATCCATCGCTCGCCCTGCGTCCCGTCGCGGCGGGTTCACCGTCATCGAGCTGATGGTCGTGATTGCCATTATTTCGCTTTTGTTGTCATTGATTCTTCCCGCGGTCATGAATGCTCGCGGAGCGGCTCGGAGGACTCAGTGTCAGAACAATCTGAAAAATCTGGGGCTGGCGATGATCAATGAGGCAGAAGCCAAGAAGCGGTTTCCGGCGTCGGGATACTTCGGCCGAACGACAGGCTTCTATCGCAGCTGGGCGGTGGACCTGCTGCCCTGGATTGACCAGCAGACAATTGCCGATCGATGGGACAAAGATCAGACCTATGACACTCCCGGCAACCTGGCTCTGGCGAATACTCATCTCTCCGAGCTTGCATGTCCGGATGACATCAGTACGACTGGCGGCGGCGACCTGAGCTATGCCGTCAACAGCGGGTTTGGCTGGACGACTCTGGCCGGCGGCGTGGTCCAGCTTCGCGGGTCGATCGATCTGAACGGCGACGGATCGAACAATCCGGACATCGGCAAGCCCACGGATCGTGAACTGCTGGTTCGGTCGGGGCTGTTCTTCGTGGAAAACTGGCCGACGGAAATTGGAGAACGGCAGCATCATTCACTGCACACGATTCGCGACGGGGCGTCCAATACGATCATGATCGCCGAATGTATTCGTTCCGGAACAGATCCGAGCGCTCCGCCGTCATCTCCGGCCAATTGGGCGTGTCCGGCGGCACAGCGGACGGCGTTTTATCTCAGCGGCAACGTCTGCAACGACCTGGACTGCAGCGCCGGGAATGTGGACTATGGCCGAGCCAATACTCATCCCATGGAAAAGATCAATTCCGGCCGCGAGCAGGCGGACGGGGAAGCACCGTGGGCGTCGTCCTGGCATGCGGGCGGAGTTTATGTTGTGTTCGCCGATGGACATGTTCAGTTTCTGAATGAGGATATGGATGGTCGAGTCTACGCAGCGCTGTTGAGTCCTCAGGGCGGGCAGATGACGGGAACATTGGATCAGTCGGGGCTGCCGACCGAGTTTTGAAGGGGGATGGGAGGCGGAGCCTTCTGGCAAGGGCGTTCCATGGGCTGGAGCCCTGGAACGCCCTGCCACGGCCTGAGGACTGCGCGGTCGGCCCTCACCCCGATTTTCTGCTGGACGCAGAAAAATCTCCCTCTCCCGCTTTGCGGGCGAGGGGACGCACTGACGCACTGACGGACTGGCGGCGCGCGGCTCGTCCTCCTGGGAGGTGTTCCCGTTTGAGGGTATCCTGTTTGCGACTTTGTGATGAGCACTCAATTCTACAGACAATCCGATGACGGCCGGGAGACGGGGCCGTTTTCGCGTGAGGAACTACTCGCGGCGGCGATGCTGGGTGAGCTGACGGAAGGCGATCTGGTGCGTTCGGAAGGCAGTTCGCTGTGGTTGAGTGCTCGTCGTGTGAAGGGGTTGTTTCCGGAAGACGCAGCGGTCGGCGGGGAAGCCGAGTTGGCAAAACGCATCCACGCGGAAAGCGAAGGGATCGGTGTCCCGTCGTACCCTGGCACGGCCGCCGCGGCTCAGGCGGCGTACGAGGCTCAGTTGCGGGCGCTGGAGTCCGGTGGCACCGACGCTGACTCCGGACGTCGATCGAAGAACCGCAGGGCTGCGTGGTGGCAGGGCGATGTTGGCTGGGAAGTGTGGCTCGGCGTGGCTGTGATTCTGGCCGCCATTGTGTACACGGTATGGGTTCCGTCGGAGCAGCTTCGGTTTCCTCAATCGCAGCGCGGCGGGAATATGGCTCCGGCGGGATATTTCTTCTTTGGCACCGGGCCGTGGTCAACATTGGAATATGGATTGTTATGGTTTGATGCGGGGCTGGTTGTCGGCGCGTTGTTGTTCGGGCGACGATTATTGGGCCGCTCGGGAGGGTGACCTACCGCGAGCAACCCGCAGCGCGCTAGCCCCGGTTGAGAGAGGGCACTGGCAGAGCCAGTGGCACGCATGCAAGCCGCAGCGCGATGAATGTGTTCGTCAGGCCAATGTCGGCCTGGCCTGTCGGCCATGGGTTAAACGGGGGGTGAGCGATGGTGGCGGTGCTGGAATCATTTGATCGCTCCGCTGGCGAACCAGCCGCCTGCGACCGTGGCAGCAACGATCCGCTGATTTCCGTCGTCATGCCGTGCCGGAATGAAGCG
This sequence comes from Planctomycetaceae bacterium, assembly GCA_041398785.1. Lineage (NCBI taxonomy): Bacteria > Pseudomonadati > Planctomycetota > Planctomycetia > Planctomycetales > Planctomycetaceae > Planctomycetaceae bacterium. Next base: position 249,098 of record JAWKUA010000006.1, read on the forward strand.
AAGACGGTGGGCGGCTGCGTTCGTCGGGCATTGGAAGTGCTCGGCGAAGCGGGATTGTCGGCGGAAGTCGTGGTGTGCGACAACGGGTCGACAGACGATTCGGGCGGGATCGCGCGGCAGGCCGGAGCTCGCGTGGTGCGGTGTGACGAGGCTGGCTATGGCAACGCCGTTCGCGCGGCGATTGATGCGGCACGTGGCGAGATTCTGGTGATGGCCGACGCCGACGGCAGCCACGATTTGGGATCGCTGCCGGAACTGGTCCGTTCTGTTCAACACGGTGCCGATATGGTCGTGGGAAGCCGGTTCGCCGGCGGCATTGACCCCGGTGCGATGCCGTGGCTGAATCGCCGCGTTGGCAATCCGGGATTGAGTTGGCTGATCAACCGGTTGTTTCACACCGGCATCGGGGATACTCAGTGCGGTCTGCGGGCGTTCACGCGAACCACGGCTGAGCAATTGGCTTTGAACAGCACCGGAATGGAACTGGCCAGTGAAATGCTGGTCAAGGCGGCTCGGCTGGGACTGCGGACGGAGGAAGTGCCGACTCGCATGTTTCGAGCCGGTCGCGACAGAGCCGCTCATTTGCTGCCGGGACGAGACGGCTGGCGGCATCTGAAGTTTCTGCTGATGTTCAGCCCGTTGCATCTGTTTCTGATTCCCGGCGCGACGGTCGCGGGCTTCGGAATGATGCTGACTCTGCTGCCGGCGTGGGGCATGTTTCGAGTTGGTTCGTTCTACATGGACATCCACTGGATGGTGCTGGGAATCCTGCTGCTGCTGATCGGAATTCAGATCGTGCAGTTCGGAGTGATCGCTCGACTGTACACCGTCCTTCATCGGTTCCCCGCGGCTGATCGTGCCCTGGAATGGCTGCGTCGGCATTTCAGTCTTGAACGAGGCCTGATCGCGGGAGCGTTAATGTTTGCCGCGGGCTTTGCGATCGATGTCTGGATCGCGTGGGAATGGATCCGCCCCGGTCCGCCGCTGATGGAAATCCGCGCGGCTCTGCTGGCAACAGCCGCGATGGCCGTGGGAACTCAAACGGCGTTCTTTTCGTTTCTGTACGCGGTCGTGGAACGAGGCGTGACTCACGGCGAGCGATGACGGAGTAACGTGTGCGACAGATGAGAATTGCCACTGCCGTTTCAGCGGGAGGGCCGTCCGCGCACCTGGCGTGCGGGGTGAGGCCGCAGCCAGCCCTCACCCCGATTTTTCTGCTGGAAGCAGAAGAATCTCCCTCTCCCGCTTTTCGGGCGTGGGGAAGATGTCTGACTTGAAACAACTGAACGTGACTTCTTCAACACCATTTTCCGTAGAGCGCGCTCCGCGCGGCTTGCGGGTAAGCGTGCTTCTTCCGGTTTACGAGGCGGTTCCGGAACTGCTGCGGCAGGCGATCGCCAGCGTCGTGGCACAAACGATCGGCGACTGGGAACTGCTGGTTGTGGAAGACGCATCGGAGCACTCGGCGAGTGACGTGTTGATGGAATTCAGCGACCCGCGAATTCGACACGTGAAAAATTCGGCGCGAACATCCTTTGCGGCGCAGTTGAATCGGGGACTCGCGGAAGCTCGCGCGGAGTGGGTCGCGCGAATGGACGCGGACGACATCTGCGAACCGCATCGACTGGAAACTCAGTTGGCGTTCTTGGCCGCGAATGATTCGATCGATGTGCTGGGCAGTCAACTGGCGGTGATTGACGCTGCCGGGCGTGACATCGGGTTTCGACGGTACCCCGAACCGCACGACGAAATCGTCGCGGCGCTGAAGCGGTTTTGTCCGCTGGCTCATCCGGCCGCAATCTTCCGCCGACAGACAATTCTCGCCGCAGGCGGATATGATGACGAAACCGACGAGACGGTAGCAGATTACGACCTGTGGTGCCGACTGGCGAAGCAAGGCACACGGTTCGCCAATCACCGTGAAGCGCTGTTGAAGTACCGCATTCATTCAGGCTCTACGAAGTCCGCGAAGCTGCGCCAGATGTTGCGCGGCACGCTGGACGTGAAACGGCGACACTGGAATGGCACGTTCGACGCCTGGTCTCGCCTGAGATTGCCGGCAGAACAGGCGATGCTCTGCGTGCCGCCATGTCTGGTGCTGTGGCTGTTCCGGGTCACCCACCTTCGAAGCTCGCTGCCGCCGTCATTCGAAACGAATAGTTCCTCAGGCGACGCTCCAAAATCGCTGCGCTGACGTGATCTACTGCAGGAACAGAAACTCACTTGTGTTGACCAGAACTCGGCAGACCTGTTCCAGTCCGTGGGTCTCTGCCAGTTCGATCATCCGGAGGCTTTCTTCATTCGTCGGTGGACGCGACAGGGCCAGTACGAAGCTGCGGTTCACCTGAGCCAAAAGATCATCACCTGTCTCCGTACGAACCCGTTCCGCAAAGAATTCCGCCTGGCGATTGGCAAACGGACTGTTCAGCAGACTCAGTGACTGCAGCGGCGTGATTGATCGCGTGCGCTGCGGCGTCATCTGTCCGGCATCGGGGCAGTCAAACGATCCGAAGATATCGACAGCCTGCATGCGAATCTTGTGAGCGTAGATCATGCGTCGCCAGCCGGCATCGTCGAAGGTTTCCTTCGGGACGTAGTCGGACAGTCCGCCGCGCTGGTTGAACAGATCGAAGCCGGGTCCGCCCATCGTCATGTTCAGTTTTCCACTGACCGTCAGAATCGCATCGCGAATGGCCTCGGCTTCAAGCCGTCGCGGAGGAAATCTCCACAACAGTCGTGAGCCCGCGTCGACCTGCAGCGCGTCAGCATTCGGCCGGCTGCTCTGCCGAAACGTGTCCGACGTGACGATCTGCCGGTGCAGCCGCTTCAGTGACCAGCCGTGTTCGACAAAGTCGGCTGCCAGCCAGTCCAGCAGTTCCGGGTGAGTCGGCCGGGAACCCATGCGTCCGAAATCGCTGGGCGTGTCGACCAGTCCCGTGCCGAAATGGGACTGCCAGATTCGATTCACGATGACTCGCGCGGTCAGCGGGTGGTCGGGACGAACTGCGTGCTCCGCCAGAGCCAGCCGGCGACTGACTTCAGAGGCCACCGACAGGTTCGCCGGAATGGCGACAGCCGTTGGAACAACCCGCGACTGCCCGTCAAAGGTGCGATTCCGGCGCGCGGACGCTGAGACCGCCGGCGTCCCGTCATTTCGCCTGATGGCCGCGCTGGCCACAGCGCGACGAAGAACTTCCGGCACTGAGGGCACAACGATGTCGACGCGCTGCATGGGATCACCGCGGCGCAGCAGCCACGTGTCCTCCGGTTCGTCGATGAAGCTTGCCGCGTAGACCTGAGGTCCGGCGGACACCCTGTTCAGCGTCTGCTGAGTCGATCGGATGGCCGCCGTCTTTTCCATCACTTCGGCGATCGATTCGGAATCCAGTCCGGTCAACCGGACACTCGCCGCATGACGAGCATCGTCCGTCCGGGGCAATCGTCGCCGGGAATCCAGCACCGTGATCCATTCATCGGATGACGGCGGCAGCACGTCGATGTCGTAGTCGGCCGGAATACTTTCACCGCGGTGCCAGACGGTTCGATCGATGTGAGTGCTTTTCGGAAAGTCGATCCGAATCCATGCCGGTCCGCCTGCCGCGGAGACCCACGGAAAGGCCTGCCGCTGGTCTACGGAACCATCAACCAGGTTGTCGAAGTGCCGTGTCTGATTGGCCAGTGCGAAACTGGACGCGGACGGCGTCGCTCCATTTTCGGCGAGCGCCACGTTGACAGAGGATTCACCGCCATGTGCGGTCGACCAGGCTTCGAATTCGTACAGCGATGCCGCCGCACCGTTTCCCGTCGCGTGGATTCTCATCCGCACGGCGCGAGCTTCCACGGGCTCGAAAGTCTCAGCCTGAATCTCCGTCAGCGGCGGCTGCAGCGCATGCCGGATTCGAAGAGCTTCGAGCTCCTCGCGCAAAGTCTGCAAACGTTCGCGAACCTGCGGAACCTGCGAGGTCCATTCGTCGTTGAGCCCGCCGCGCAGTCGCCGGTCGCCGTATTGCAGTCCCGCGAACGTGGCCTGCATGGCGTAGTAGTCTCGCTGAGTCAGCGGGTCGAACTTGTGACTGTGGCAGCGTGCGCAGTCCAGCGTCAGAGCGAAGATGCTCTGGCTGACGGTGCGGATCACTTCGTCAAGTTCATCCTGGCGAGCCTGCCGCATGGCTTCCTCATCGCGTCCGATCTGACCGGGAAGATTGGCCGGCCCGGCGACAAGAAATCCCAGCGCCGCATCTTCGCCCGACGTGTCACCGGCAATCTGAGCGAACAAGAAGTCATCGTACGGCTTATCCGCGTTGAGAGCTGCGATGACCCAGTCCCGATACGGCCACGCGTTGGGTCGCTCCAGGTTGGTTTCGAAGCCGACAGTTTCCGCCCAGCGGATGATGTCCAGCCAGTGCTGAGCCCATCGTTCTCCGTATCGCGGCGAAGCCAGAAGCTGTTCGACGAGTGCTTCCCAGGCCACATCCCGATCGGCGGCGCTCGCGAATGCCTGGACGTCAGCGGGAGCCGGAGGCAGCCCGGTCAGGTCGAAGAACAATCGCCGAACCAGCGTATGCCGTTCCGCCGGTTCCGAAAGCTGCAATCCCGTTTTGTGAAGTTCACGGCCGATGAACGCGTCGATCGGATGCTGGTTTTCGGAGTCGGCAGGCAAATCCGGCTTCCGGAGTGGCTGAAACGACCAATGCTGAATGGAATCGGCGTCGCCGTCCGGAAACTCGGCCCCCTGTTCGATCCAGCGCGACAGCAAGCGAACTTGCTCCGGCGTCAGTCGATCGCCGTCGGGCGGCATCCGCGAATCCGGGTCATCGCTGCGAACAAGTTCCAGCAGCAGACTCTCACCAGGCTTGCCGGGAACAACGGCGGGCATGCCGCGATCGCCGCCTTTCAGAAGACTGCCGCGGTCATCAGTTCGCAGCCCGGATTCCCGCAGATCCGGCCCGTGACATTCGTGGCAATGAGCAGCGAAGATCGGCTGGATATCGCGAACAAAGTCCACAGGCTGGGCGTTGGCAACAGCGGCAGACACCAACACAAGTGCGGCGATGGTCATGCCGACAAAACTGCTCCGGCAACGGTTCATCACTTCGTCCTCGACACGAAATCAGGGATAAGCGAAAGCCCAGTATAATTGGAGATTCGCGAGGAATCAGGTGTTTACTGCGAACGGCAATTCGTCCGTTGGTACATCGGCAAAGCGGATGAATTTTCGCGGTGAGCCGCACGTCCCGTGCTGAGGAACCGGGGCTGAATTTCGTCGGCCCGGCGCCGCGCGGTGCGGGATCGCGTCCTACGGATGGTGATTCCGGGTGACGCGCAGCACGTCGTCGTGCAGATTCGTGTTGCTCGCCAGAAGACTGCACTTTGCCAGCGGCAACGGTTCGCCGCGGCAGGTGGTGACTTTTCCGCCGGCTTCTTCGACGATCAGTCTTCCGGCCGCAAAGTCCCACGGCGAAAGCTGGTATTCAAAGTAGGCACCGAAGCTTCCGGTCGCCACCTGGGCCAGATCAAGCGACGCGGTTCCCATCCTTCGGATGCCGTGGATGTTCTGACGAAAACAGTCACCGACGGCCGCCAGCGTTGCTTCCATCATTGCACCGCGGTCGTAGTAGAATCCGACGCTGATCAGCACTTCGTTCATTCGCGTCTGACCGCCGACACGAATCGGTGCTCCGTTGTGAGTCGCGCCGCGGCCGCGTTCCGCGACATAGCGGTCGTCGCGAATCGGATTCAGAACAATCCCGTACTGCGCGATGCCGTTGTGGTGGTACGCGATCGAAACGGCAAAGTGAGGAATCCGGTGAGCGAAGTTGGTGGTCCCGTCGAGCGGATCGACGATCCACAGATGTTCCGCGCGGACGTCGTCGGACTGCTCTTCCTCCCCCAGAATGCTGTGATCCGGGAACTGTTCGTGAATGACCTTCACGATCGCTCGTTCCGCGTTGACATCGGCGTCGGACACCAGGTCGACGGCGCCCTTATGGCGCATTGTCACACCTTCACGGAAGTAGTCACGCAGGATGTTTCCGGCGGATCGAGCGGCATGTTCGGCAGTGGCTGGGATGCTCATGCGGCGAAGCGTACGCTGCCGCAGGCGTTCCTCCCAGCGCGCTCGCGGAATTCTCGTGAGTCGCTACGATCCTGGCCGGCTGCGAACGAAGCAACGCTGGCCGCGGCTGGTGCAAAATGTCCGATCAACCTGCAAAAGTCTATCTGGTCGGAGCCGGTCCGGGAGACCCGGGACTGTTGACGTTGCGCGCCGCGGAACTGCTGTCGACGGCGGATCTGGTGCTGTACGACGGACTGGTGAATCCGTTGCTGCTGCGGCTGACGACGGGTGTCTGCGAACGAACCGCGCGCACGCGGCAGGGCGACGGTTCCGTGGTGCCGCAGCACGAAATCAACCAGCGGCTGATCGAAGAATCTCGCGCCGGGCGAACGGTTGTGCGGCTGAAGGGCGGCGATCCGTTCATTTTCGGACGCGGCAGCGAAGAACTCGCGGCGCTGGAAGCTGCGGGAGTTCCTGTCGAGGTCGTGCCGGGGATCACCGCAGCAACGGCTGCCGGAGAATACGCCGGGTTCTCGTTCACGCACCGGCAATTCGCGTCGGCCGTCGCGTTTGTCACGGGACACGAAGATCCCACTCGCCCGGCCAGCCGGCTGGACTATCGCGCACTGGCCGCCTTTCCGGGGACTCTTGTGTTCTACATGGGACTCGGACGCATCCAAAGCATCTGCGCGGAACTGATGAGCCACGGAAAGCCGGAACAGACACCGGCTGCGGTCGTCTGCAGCGCGTCGCTTCCGTCTCAGCAGGTTGTCGCGGCGACGCTGTCGGATCTGCCGGAAAGGGCTGCCGCAGCGGGCGTCCATGCTCCATCGTTGATCATTGTCGGAGAATGCGTACGGCAACGAACTGGTCGATCCTGGTTCGAGCGTGGTCCGCTGTTTGGCCGGACCGTCGGAATTACGCGGCCCGACGACCAGTGCGACGAAGTTGCGGCGAAGATTCTGCGGCTGTCCGGCCAACCTGTCCTGATGCCCCTGATCCGGATCACTCCGGCGACTGAATACCAGTGTGCGGCACTGGATGCCGCGTTGCAGCGGCTGCCTGACTTTGGCTGGCTGGTCTTCACCAGCGTGAACGGCGTGAGTTCGTTCTTTGACCGACTGTGGCAAACGGGCCGAGATCAGCGTTCGGTGGCTCACATGAAGTTCGCTGCAATCGGTCCGTCCACCGCTGCCGCGCTGGAAAGCCGATCGCTGCGGCCCGATATCGTGCCAGGTGAATTCCGCGCCGAAGCCCTGGCGGCGGAAATGGCGCCTTACGTTTCCGGATGCCGAATTCTGTGGGCAGGAGCCAGCCGGGGGCGGGATGTGCTGCCGCAAATGCTGACAGAATCCGGAGCTCAGGTGGAAAAGCTTGTCGTTTACAACAACGAAGACTCCGCAGCGCTGGACGCCAGCGTCGTCGACAGGATCCAATCAGGGCGTCTGGACTGGATCGGAATCAGCAGCCCGTCAATCGCCAGCCGACTGGCTGCCCTTGCCGACTCCGAGAGGCTTGATTTCGCGGCGACGAAGACAAAGATTGCATCCATCAGCCCCGTGACCAGCCGCACGGCGCGCGAGTCTGGGCTGACGGTAGCCGCCGAGGCAGTCGACTACACCTGGGACGGTATTCTGCAGGCCATCGTCCGTGCGGAAGTGACCGGCGCGAATTGAGCGGCGATCGAACGCAATACCGGTTTTTGCTCACATTTTTGTGGCCAACGTCGTAAAATATTCGAATGCCGCCGGCCGCCGGAAACTCATGCAGGCCGGTCGCAACCATTTGCGATTGCAGAACTTATCCCCTGTTACTTCACGAACTCAGAAGTGCCATGTCCCAACAAACACTTGATTTTCCGGCGACAGCAAATTCGTCCCCGACTGCGGATTCCGGTCACACAGGCTGGGCTGAGTCCGGTGAATTTGACGATTTTAGCTACGTCCCGGTATCTCCCTGGGGCCCGATCACTCTGGTACTGGGGATTGGCAGTCTGACCGGGTTCTTTGGGATCTTTGGGCTGGGACTGGCTGTCATCGGGATCGTGATCGGGATCGCCGCCTGGGCGCGGATCCGCGCATCGGCGGAAACTGTCAAGGGAATGAAGTTCGTTGCTGTGGGTTTGGTTCTGTCTGTGCTGAGTCTGACGCTGGGTTCGGCCAAAATGGCCCATGCGTATTCGACGGAGGTTCCCGAGGGTCACCAGCGCGTGAATTTTCCTCGCGACATCTCTGACAAACAGTTCGTGTATTACGGCAGCCAGCGACGACTGCATCCCGAAGTCGCACCGCTGGTCGGCGAAAAGATCTTCATCAAGGGGTTCATGTATCAGACTCAAAAGGACGACGGGCTGACGGAATTCGTATTTCTGAAGGATAATGGCGAATGCTGTTTCGGCGGACAGCCAAAGCCGTTTGATATGATGCTGGTCAGGATGGGCGAAGGCGAAACGACACGCGCGTATTCGGGAATTGTCGCGGTAGCCGGTGTTCTGGAAGCCGACGTCGCGGCCGGCGAAGGAAAGCCGGTCTATACGATCGACGCGACACTGGTTGAGGAAGCACGGACACGATTTTGATCGCTGCCCGCGTCTCCTGATTCCGGTAGTGAACACATCCTGAGTGACGATTATTCGTTGTGTCGCTTGCCTGCCGCTGCAGACTGACCATCATGGAACGACTCAGCCTGCGGAATCCGTCTGACGCGTCCGCAGGTATCGAAGACGAGCGTCAGTGACGACACCGCGGATTCTGACCGCAGTCCGAAGAGGAGCACGTTCGTGAGGACGCGGAACACAACGCTCGCACTGCCAGCAACGGCACCGGCTCTGGTGTTCGGGGCTCTGATGTTCGGGGTCATGCTTGTCGCGGGATGCCAGGACAGCGGTGCTGACCGCTTCGTGCAGTATTCGGAAACTGCTCCCGAGGTGCCGGCTGCCGCGTCAGACGAAGGACCGGACGTCGACGCAACCGATCATGTTCCGGAAGGCTCACCAGCAACGGCTGCGGAACCATCGGTCACGGTCACGACACTACCCGAGGAAACCGAAAGGCCGGTCGCGGCCGTCACCGAACTTGTAGATGAGCCCGAACAGACGGATTCAGACGTCCCAGGGAAAAACGGGACACCGGCGTCTTCCGTTTCTGACCGATCCGATGCGATGGAGGAAATCGCCCGACAGAGAGCCGCCGTGCTGGCTGCCTACGCCAAAGCAACCGCGCCGGCAGGTGCGGAACCTGTAGACATCCAGGCGGTTTCGGAACCTCGTGAAATGAAGCTGCTGATCCCGGAAAAGCACTTTCGCACGGAGGGTGATGCGGGGGCTTTGCGATTGTCCTACGACGATATCGACCTGCTGAAAGTCCTGAATATGGAACCGGTGCCGGTCGACGCCGCGGAACACTTCCCCGAATGGCTGAACGATCTGGACGGTACGCCCGTGCGAATTCGCGGATTCATGTATCCGACATACCAGGCCACGGGATTGACGGCATTCACCATGGCGCGCGACAATGGCATCTGCTGCTTTGTTCGCAAGCCCAAGATTTATGACATCATTGGTATTCGTCTGGCAGAAGGTGAAGAAACCGACTACATCGAAGGCAAGCCGTTCGACGTGGAAGGCGTTTTTCGCATTGTTCCGGAAGCCGATGAGACGGCACTGTATCGACTGTATTGCATTGAAGACGGCCGGATTCTGCAGTAGCCGGCACTGCCCGGTTCGTCAGGCGATCAGCGGGAGACCTACCATGAAAACCAGAATCATTGTCGCTTTCAGTCTGACGCTGGCCGTGCTGTGCAACATGCCGGTCGGTGTTCCGTGCCCGTTCTGCGATGCACCGTCGCTGACAATGGCCGAACAGATCGACCAGTCCGGGCATCTGCTGCTGGCAAAGTGGCTGGGGGGTGAAAAGCCGACAAACGAATCCGCCGGGACTGCAAAATTCGAGGTCATCAAGGTCGGAAAGTCTCGCGATGATGCGTTCAAGACCGGCGATGTGATCGAACTGCCGCAATACCTGGCCGGCGCGAATGAGAAACTGTACGCGCTGATGGGTCCGGGAACGGACTTCGTTGACTGGCATTCTCCCTGCGAGGTCACTCCTTCGTCATGGGAATACCTTGCGAACATGCCGGCTCCGGTCGCCGCTCCGGAAATGCAGTCGGATCGACTGGCCTACTTCCTGGCCTATCTGGAACACCCGGAGTTGCTGGTGTCGAACGACGCCTACGCCGAATTCGCTTCCGCTCCGTATGACGTCATCAAGCCGCTGAGCCCGCGAATGCCTCGCGAAAAACTGCGTGAGTGGGTGACCAGCCCGGACACCGCCGTCACGCGGCTGGGGCTCTACGGCCTGCTGCTCGGCCTGTGTGGTAACGACGGCGATGCGACAGCGATGGAACATAAAATCCTGCTGCCCGATTCGGACTTTCGCCTGGGCATTGAAGGTGTCATGTCGGGATATCTGATCATTCGCGGCGAAGACGGCCTGAAAGTGCTGGAAGACTCCAAAATGAAGGCCACAACCTTCACGAACAAAGACGGCGAAGATGCCAAACTGCCATTCAGCGAAACCTACGCGGCAATGCAGACACTGCGGTTCATGTGGACGTACGAACCGGACAGAGTCCCGAAAGAACGGCTGAAGGAATCCATGCGTAACCTGCTGGAGCGACCCGAACTGGCCGACCTGGTCATCGCCGATCTGGCTCGCTGGAAGGACTGGGGCGTCCAGGAACGTCTGATGGCGATGTATTCGGACGAAGAGTTCGATATCCCGTCGATCAAGCGGGCCATCGTGCGATATCTCTTCTACTGCAGCGAAGACGTCGAAAAAGGTGCGGAGACCAAACCCGAATACGCGGTAACAGCAGCGACCTACCTGGCGGAACTGGAAGCCCTCGATCCGAAAATCGTGCGCGACGCGAAGCGGTTTCTGATTCGCTGATTTCAGAATTGCTGTTACCGCATTTTCACGTCGCACCGCAAGAGCGTTGCCGGGGACAGCTCAGGCAAAGTCGAAGCGGGCCTGGTCTTCAGAAGCGCTGCCCGGCCGCTTCGCCTGAAATCGGATGGCATAGACCGCGAACACTCGCGGCCCCATTTGCCACTGCCAGGGATCGAACACCTGCGCCGTGTCCGCTCCGTGCGGAAGCCGCTCCAGCATGTTCAGTTCGCTAAGCACGACCGCCGGATTGACTCCGGTGAAGAAATTCCGGTCATTGACAAGCTCCCTGATCAGCGGCCCGAGTTGCGCGTCCTGCGTGCGGGCCAACTGAGGAGCCGTATCCGACGACACGATGTCCGTGACCAGAATCGCGATCCCTCCCGGCCGCAGTAGGTTCAGCATCCGTCGCAGGTGTCCGACACGAATCGCTTTGACTGCCGCCGCAAACAACGGATGTTGCTCACCGATGATCTCGGTAAGTGAGCCGATCAGCTGTGTCAGAACGCAAAGCGACGCTGCGGCATCGCATGATCGTGGCGGGATGCCAGCCCTGATTTCGTCCGAAGACAACCGCTGCAGCAACCCGGCGACCTCTTCGGTGCTGCCACCAGTCGTCCGAAAATCCTCCGCGGTCAAGGACATCAGCGGTGCCGCGATGTCAACCGGAGCGTGCTGAATCACCGACGCACAGTCGCCGGATTCGCGACGCGCTGCGTCCGAAATCGCCGCGGCATCGATGTCAATCAAATGCACGCCGCGAAACAACTCCGCCAGTCGCGGCAGGTCCACGTCCAGACAGTTTCCGGCTCCCAGCAGCGCAATTCGTTCACAGGCGGAATCATTCGGCACGGCCAGTTCTGAAGCCGTTGCTTCGATCAGCCGCATGACATTTCCTCGATGCGTGGCGTAGGACGTGCCGTCATTCTTCGTGACGGCATTTCGCTGACACTGAATCTGCACCAGATGCGATTGCACTTGTGTTCTCTCTTCAATGGAGGCTCGACACTCGCGGATAACTCGGTTGTCGCTCATTCGGTGATGCCTAGAATACATGGATCAGCCTCACACGAAACGTCACACCCCTTAAACAGGAAATCCGGATCATGGCCTACACGCTTCCCGACCTGCCCTACGCCAAGGACGCGCTGGAACCTCACATCGATGCAAAGACGATGGAAATCCACCACGGCAAGCATCATCAGGCTTACATCAACAACGTCAACGCAGCTCTGGAAGGGACCGCTCTGGCGGATCAGCCAATCGACGACCTGATGCGGAATCTTTCCAGCGTCCCCGCCGACAAGCAGGCCGCCGTGCGAAACAACGGCGGCGGTCACGCCAATCACTCACTGTTCTGGACGGTCATGTCGCCCAATGGCGGTGGTGCTCCGACCGGTGCTCTGGGTGACGCCATCAACGCGAAGTTCGGCAGCTTTGATGCGTTCAGGGAACAATTCGCGAAGGCCGGTGCCACGCGGTTCGGCAGCGGCTGGGCCTGGCTGTCGGTTGACGGCGGCGGCGAACTGGTTGTGGAAAGCACTCCGAACCAGGACACGCCGCTTTCCGAAGGGCGCACTCCGATTCTGGGTCTGGACGTCTGGGAACACGCGTATTACCTGCACTACCAAAACCGCCGGCCTGATTACATTTCCGCGTTCTGGAACGTCGTCAACTGGGACGAAGTCAGCAAACGCTACGCAGCCGCGAAGGGATAATCCCGATATCACAAGATCGATCCGGAAAACGTCTGTCCCCTGGATTGATCGACTATGAATTCCGAGAGCCCGGCAGCAGTCGCGCTGCCGGGCTTTTCGCTGCGCGAGCTGTGACGGCTGCCGTGTGACATTTCGCCGTACGTCATTCAAGGGCGGCGCAGCCGGGATTCGCTGGTCGCAAGCCAGACTGCGGGATTCGGGCCGATTCTCAGCAGCAGAATCGTTGCCAGGCCACATCCGAATCCGAATTTCAGCGGCGGCCAGACACCTGGCAGCAACAGAATTCCCAGTGTGAGCATCAACGGCCAGATCAACGAAAACACAGCGTTGTCTTGCCGACTCCGTTGATGCCGGTCAGAACGGCGATCTCACCTCGCTGGACGCTGAACGACAGATCTTTCAGGATCCATCGAACTCCGTGCGCCTGCCACAGGTTTCGAACTTCGATTGCGGGGGTATGTATCACGAGAACTGCTCCCGGTGCCGGCGGAATGGAGATTTCGCACACTCAACGATCTGCAGAACGAACCGTTCCGAACTTTGGATCACGGCTTTCCTGCGGTTCTCCGATGGAACCGGTCGACCGTTTTCTCCGGGACATCCTGACAACACTCATGCCCGCGAACCTGACGCCGCAATACCACAGGGCTGAACGAGAACTCCGTCAGGCACAGACGGCTGTCGAACAGTTGCAGTGTCTTCAGCGAATGCTGCAGCTGCTTCCCAAACACAAGGGAACCGACAAACTGCACGCGGAGCTGAAGGCTCGCATCAGTGACACGCGGCGCGCCGTCGAAGTGGAGGCGAACGCGGCCAGGTCGCGCACGGAGTTGCGAATTCCCCGACAGGGAGCCGGCAGAATCGTCATTGTGGGAGCACCGAATTGCGGGAAGAGTCGTCTTGTGAAGGAACTGACCGGTGCGGACCCCGAGGTTGCCGATTTCCCCTTCACGACTCGCACACCGATGCCGGCGATGATGGATGTCGACGGCGTTCAGGTACAGCTCGTCGATACACCGCCGATTGTGCCCGGTCAGCTGAGTCCGCCGATGCTGAACCTGGTGCGAACCTCCGACGCGGCTGCATTGCTGTTCGATGGTTCGTCCGACGACGCTGTGAGCCAGACGGTCGATGTCGTACAGCAACTGCGGAATCGCAAGACATGCATGTCACGGCATGGCGGATTCAACCAGCATGGCGTCGGCGACGTGGCCGTGCCGACGCTGCTTGTGGTGACTCATGCGAACGCCCCGGACGCGGGACTGCGGCTTGAACTGCTGCGCGAATGCCGCGAGTTGGACCTGCCGGACATTTCCGTCGACTTTGAAAATCCGTCGGCGGGACAGCCGTTGAAGTCAGAGTTGTTCGCGCTGCTGGGGCTGATTCGCGTTTTTACGAAACGGCCTGGTGAACAACCCGAACGGAATGATCCGCTGACCATCCCGGATGGCGGTACCGTCGAAGATCTGGCACTGCGGATTCATGAAGATCTGGCCGCCGGCGTTCGGTTCGCCAAAGTCTGGGGACTGTCCGGCCATGACGGTCAGGTCGTCGGCCGTGAATACGTGCTTAGCGACGGAGATGTGGTTGAGCTACACTCGTAGCACCGATTCACTCACCGAAGTCCGCAATTCAAAGTCGAGGTTCATGCGGGAACTGACTTCCTTTTCCAACAAAGTTCACGCTGAGCGGCTTGCCGGATTCCTGGCCACGAAGTCGATCCACACGCGGCTGGATGACGAAGATGACCAGTGGGTCCTGTGGATTGTCAATGACGACGACCGGACCGCTGCGGAAGCCGAATTGTCGGCGTTTCTCGGCAACCCTGACGATCCCCGATACGTCGAAGCCGCCGGCAAGAACCGCGAGCTCGAACGCGAAGCCGTTCAGAAGCGCCGTCGGATCAGACGGCGCGAAATCGACCTGACCAGGCGCTGGAGCGGCTCGTGGTGGCACGCCTATCCGGCCACGTACATTCTGATCGGAATCTGCGTGGCCGTCGCAGTCGTGTGTACTGATTTTCGCCAGCAGCAATTCGGCGGATTCGGGCCGGCACTGTGCAACAATGAAGATTCAACGCTGCTGGAAGCGCTCTACGTCACGTCGTCGACTTCATTTGTCGGGCCGGACGGAAGGGCCTATATCGGCTATCCGCGACATGTTTATCACGATGTGCTGAAGGGAGAATTCTGGCGGCCGATCACACCAATCTTCCTGCACTTCGGAGTCCTGCACCTGTTGTTCAACATGATGTGGCTCCGCAGCCTCGGCAGCTGTGTGGAATTCGTTCGCGGCACCAGGCGGTTCTTGACGCTGGTGGTCACCATCGCTGTGATATCGAATGTTGCTCAGTTCTATGTGTCAGGTCCGCATTTTGGCGGCATGTCCGGTGTCGTATTCGGGTTGATCGGTTATGTCTGGATGAAAGGTCGAGTCCAGCCGGAACTCGGACTGGGGCTCAGTCACCAGACGATCGTCTACGCGTTCCTTTGGCTCTTCCTTTGCATGAGCGGCAGCTTCGGACCAATTGCCAACACTGCACACGTGGGTGGTCTGATCGTCGGAGTGCTGATCGGTGCACGGAAGGCGATCTGGCGCAGGATCCGCGGACGATAAGCCGGCACGCATGACAGCAATTCTTGGCATCTCCGCGTTCTACCACGATTCCGCAGCAGCGATTGTGATCGACGGTGAGATCATTGCTGCGGCGCAGGAAGAACGATTCAGCCGCAGGAAGCACGACGAACGGTTTCCCGCCGCTGCGGTCGATTACTGTCTGGCGGAAGCAGGCCTGAAGCCCGGTGACCTGGACTACGTCGGGTTCTACGACAAGCCACTGAAGAAGTTCGAACGGCTTCTGGAAACGTACCTGGCTTACGCTCCGGCGGGTTATCGCAGCTTTCGAAAAGCCATGCCGGTGTGGCTGCGACAAAAACTCTACACACCGAGGGAGATTCGTCGGGGACTTCATGGCGAATACGCCGGCCCCATCGTATTTGCGGAACATCACGAATCTCACGCGGCAAGCGCCTTCTTTCCGTCACCGTTTGACGAAGCCGCGATTCTGACGATGGATGGTGTCGGAGAATGGGCAACGTCAACCACCGGAATCGGTCGCGGCAATCGCATTGAGCTGCTTCAGGAGCTCCGCTTCCCGCATTCGCTCGGACTACTGTATTCGGCATTCACCTACTACGCGGGATTCAAAGTCAACAGCGGCGAATACAAACTGATGGGACTGGCACCGTATGGCCGGCCTGTTTACCGGGAGAAAATTCTGGAGCACATCGTGGATCTGAAACACGATGGTTCGTTTCGGATGGACATGCGGTATTTCAACTATTGCCAGGGGCTGACGATGACGTCGGCCCGGTTTCACGAACTTTTTGGCGGCCCGCCCCGCAGGCCCGAAACACCGATTTCAGAGCGAGACATGAACATTGCAGCGTCCGTACAGAGTGTGACGGAAGACATCATGCTGCGAATGGCGAATCACGTGCATGAGGCGAGCGGTTCTGAGAATCTTGTTCTGGCGGGAGGCGTCGCTTTGAACTGCGTTGGCAATGGACGAATTCTCAGAGAGAGTCCCTTCAAACGCATCTGGGTTCAACCGGCATCGGGAGACGCCGGCGGAGCACTTGGCGCGGCGATGTTCATCTGGCATCAACTTCTGGAAAAGTCGCGAATCCCAGGGTTGCCGGATGCTCAGAAGGGCTCCCGGCTGGGACCGGAATTCAGCGACGAACAGGTCTGCGCGACACTGCGGCGGCACGATGCGGTCTTCGAAACATGCGGAACCGACGATGAGCTGTGCGAACGAGTCGCGGAGTTGCTGTCATCCGGCAGTGTCGTTGGCTGGTTTCAGGGACGCATGGAATTCGGCCCGCGGGCACTTGGCGGTCGAAGCATCATTGCAGACGCCCGCGAAAGCAGGATGCAGTCACTGATGAACCGAAAAATCAAGTTCCGCGAATCGTTCCGCCCGTTCGCGCCCGTCGTCCTGCGGGAATTTGCCACTGAGTATTTCGACCTGCCGCTTGAAACTGACAGCCCCTATATGCTGCTGGTCGCGCAGGTCGCGGCGCAGCACCGCAGATCGCCGGAGGAAGCCAGTGAAGCGGCCGTCGGGATTGAAAAGCTCCAATACTGCCGTTCAGACATTCCCGCCGTCACTCACGTGGATTTCTCCGCACGTGTACAGACGGTGGATCAGGAACGCAGCCCGCTGCTGCACAGGCTGCTGACGGCTTTTCATCGTCGCACGGCGTGTCCTGTCCTGATTAACACGAGTTTCAATGTGCGGAATGAGCCCATTGTCTGCAGTCCTGATGACGCATGGCAGACGTTCATGATGACCGACATGGATGTCCTTGCGGCCGGCCGGCATTTGTTGTTCAAAAGCCGACAACGGAACCAGTTGACGGAAGCCGATCGCCAGCGGTACCGCGGATCGTTTGAACTCGACTAAGGACGGTGAACAAAGCCACGCGCACCAAGTTTTCCACGGTTGCAGACCAACAAATTTTCCCCTGAATGAATCGTTTGGCACGCGGCGTTGTGCCGTGAATCCAAACGGTGATTCCGACCTGATTGACAGCAATGTCTCTGATTTCTCTGAATACAAACCCGACTCAGCGACAATTGCGGCAATTCGGCGTCGTCAGCCTGATCGCGATGCCGGCGGCAGGCTGGCTGTTGTTTCACAGCGTCAGCGTGACGTTCTCAGCAGCTGCCGTTGGTGCGCTGTTCGCCGTGCTGGCATTCACTGCACCGAACATTCTGAAACCTGCATTCGTGGCGATCAGCGTGCTGACGATTCCCTTCGGGCTTGTACTCAGCGAACTCATCATGCTGACGATCTTCTTCGGACTGTTTTTTCCGATGGCACTATGCTTCCGCGTGGTCCGGCGTGATCCGCTGCACAGAAAGCAGGGTTCGGACAAGCCCAGCGCGTGGGTGCAGAGAGTCGCCATGCAACACGCGGGGCGTTATTATCGGCAGTATTGAAAGGACAAACCGATGGCAGCGCAGATTCCACCTGATTCGCACAAGCGTGACCGGCAGACGGAATTCGAAGCTGCCGGGGAAGAACCACAACCGTCGCTGGCGGCCGAGTTCTTCCTGTTCCTGAAGGAAGAAAAGAAGTGGTGGCTGACGCCAATCATACTCGTGTTGCTGGCGACGGGAGTCATTGTCGCGCTGACCGCCACAGGAGCAGCTCCGTTCATCTACGCGCTGTTCTGACTGATGCAGCCCGACTGAGCGTGGGTTCCGCCTGAGAGTTGAGCAGCACGCGCCGGAACTCGGCGGCATCAGCGCTGCGACGGCAAATCTGCGTCAGCGACAGCCTGCGAAGCTGACGAATCGCCTGCGCGTCGCGCGTCACCGCCGCCCGATCGAAGTCACTTCTCTTCCGATCCGCTTTCGGAATCACTTATCTGTGCACCGGATTCCTTCGGCGAGCCGATGCGTTCCCTGAGATACTTCAGAGCAGCGGCAAGCTGTGTATCTTCGAACGTGGCGCCTTCCTGTTCGGACGTGGCGTCGTTGCGCAGGATATCCCGCTGTCGGCGATCGATGCTGTATTCAGTGAACTGCTTGTCGGAAAACGGGATCAGGAAGTCCTTGTCGGGTTTCACACCCCACTCCTCGTCTTCACCGGCACCTTTGCTTCGATGAATGTTGACGCCATTGGGACGGTGGTACGCAGCGGTTGTCAGTTTCAGCGCGCTATCGCCTTCTTCCACCTTGATGACATTCTGCACGCTGCCCTTGCCCCAGGTCCGTTCACCGATGACAACGGCCCGATGGTTGTCCTGCAGGCAGGCACTCAGCACTTCGCTGGCGGACGCACTGAATCGGTTTACCAGAATGGCAAGCGGAAAGTCGGGGAAAGTGTCTCCCGGCTTTGCCTGCCACGAGCGTTCGGGCACATTTCTTCCCTTCACGCTGACGATCTGTCCTTCGTCAAGAAACATGTCGCTGATTTCAATCGCAGCTTCCAGCAGGCCGCCGGGATTCGACCGCAGGTCCAGCACCAGACCTTCCATGCCCCGCGCCAGAAGATCCTCGATTGTGGACCTGAGTTCCTGAGGAGTATGGCGGCTGAAATGTGTCAGCCGGATGTAGCCGATTTTGGGATCTTCGCTGTAGAGAAACTCCCACTGGTTCTTGTCGTTGTAACGATCACCCAGGACCGTGGGCACCTGAATGATTTCCCGCACCACTCGGATTTCCTCGGGCTGAGAGTTCTCGCCGGAGTGTACGACTTTCAGAGTCACAGGCCGGCCAGCGGGTCCCTGCAGCTTCTTCACCAGGTCTGTCAGTGTGAAGTCCTCCGTCGACTGGCCTTCAACTTCAACAATCACATCGCCTGCCTGAATTCCGGCGCGATACGCGGGCGTTCCAGGCAATGGGCTGATTACGGTCAGCCGGTCACCTCTCTGGCTGACGTTGATCCCGATGCCGCCGAACTCCTGTTCCATGACCTGATCGAAGCGCTGCAGATCCGTCGGGGCGATGTAGCTGGAGTACTGATCCAGGTGCTGAACCATTCCCTCGATGGCAGCTTCGACCAGTTGCCGCCGATCGACATCCTGAACGTAGTTGTTGTCGATCTGTTCGAATGTCTCCACGAACAGTTTCATCAGTTCGTATCGTTCGTGAGATTCATCGTCTTCGAAGGCTCGTGTGGCGGGGCACGTTTGTCCCAGGAGTATCAGGCCCGCAAGCAGCATGGACGAACGCTTAATCATCGAGGTCTCCCGAATGGGAAGGTATAAATCCGAATTCCGAACCGCTCAGGATACCGAATCCGGCTGCCTTCGGTCCAGGTGTGTACGGCACGGCAGAATCGTAGGCTGCCGCAAACCCGTTTCCAATGTCTCCGGATTTCGCACACATGTCTGCTGACGACGTTCGCCCGCATGATCCCGGCGGCTCTGCATTGACCGGCGAAGCATGGCTGAACGGCCGGATTCTGCCCTACTCTGAAGCTGCTGTGCCGGTCTGGGATCTGGGACTCGTTGCGGGAGCCGCCGTCACGGAGATGGCGCGCACGTACCGGCACAAGCCGTTCCGTTTGGCAGAACACATCCGGCGGCTGCTGGATTCCTGCGCCGAACTTGGTTTCGTGGTGCCGTATTCCGAAATCGAACTCCGGCAGGCAGCGGAAACGATCGTCGCCGGCAATCGTCGTCTGATCCCCGACCAATCCGACCTTGGAATCGTGGCGTTCGTGACGGCCGGAGCAAACGCCACTTATCTTGGCGCGAAGGCCGCGCCGAGGCCCACGGTCTGTGTTCATACTTTCGAACTGCCGTTGTCGCTGTGGCGCGATGCGGCAGCCAGCGGACTGCGACTGCGCGTTCCGGCAAGGATGCAGATTCCTGATTCTGTCCTTCCGATTCACTTGAAGATCCGTAACCGCCTGCATTGGTGGCTGGCGGACAGGGAAGCCGAACGCGCCGAACCCGGCAGCCGCGCGTTGCTGGTAAATTCCGACGGCCACATCACGGAAACCAGTAGTTCGTGCTTCTATGCGGTCATCGACAACGAAATCGTGACTCCTGTGACCGATGTCCTGAACAGCATGACTCGGCGAATCGTCAGGGAACTGGCTGCTTCAGAAGGGATTGCGTTCGAAGAACGACAGCTCAGCCTGCAGGACGTGCATGCTGCCACGGAAGCGTTTACGTCGTCGACACCGGCCGGATTGCTGCCGGTTCGGACACTGAATGGAAACACCCTGGGAAGCCACTGCCCCGGGCCGGTCTGCAGCCGGCTGCTGGCGGCGTGGACGCGGCTGACAGGCGTCGACACGCGGGAACAGATTATCGGCCGGACTCCGCCGACCAGAAACTGATGTCGGCGATTTCAGCTTCGGTCACGAGCCTGACCAGTTCCACGACATTTCGAACGCCGAGCTTGTCCATGACCTTTGCGCGGTGCTTCTCCACGGTCTTGTCGCTGATCTTCATTCGGATGGCGACCGCCTTGTTGGTGAAGCCGTCGTACAACATCCGCAACACCTCATTTTCGCGCGGTGTCAGGACGGTTAGTCTCGCCTGGGCCTGCAGTGAACGGTTGACGATGGATTCCAGCGATCGCGAGTTCGTGACGACCTGAAACGACACCAGGCGGCCGATCGGGCTGCCGTCGCCATCAAACACCGGCTGCGTCACAGCACGAACGGAAAGCCCGTCGTTTCGCGTAATCGTGACGGGATGGCGACTGGTCACGATGTCCGTCAGCCAGGATCCCGCAATTCCCAGATTTTCAGCGGCGCACTGAAACGTCTCTGAAGTGAGTTCCACTCCAGGTTCAATCGCGACTTCGCCGCTTTCAAATTCACCCGGAATCCGCCACAGCGCAAGAAACTCCCGGGAGCAGAGTTGCACAACATCGTCGTCCAGAGGCAGGAAGCACCACGCCTGTTTGTTCTGCGCCAGCAGTGCGCGCAACACAGGACGAAGGGTCAGAGAGATTGAATCAAACACTTCCATCAACTCAGCGTCGGTTTCAAAAGATGCGAATCAAAGGTGGGCTGTCAGCAATGTTGATTGTTCAGCAAGTGGCACTTCAGGGGACGCGATGCGAGTGGCTCCTGCCGGTCCCGGCACATGTTCGCGTCGAACCGCGAGTTGCCGGGGTCGGCTAAGGTCAAAACAGGAGACACCGAGGCCGCTGCGCTTCAATCGGATTTGGTCCCTGATTTCGGACCTGCTTTTTTCTGAAGTGGGGAAACTACCTATTGCGCGCAGGAGATTCCCGTCGAATACAGTGAATAGGGCAAGTACGAATTCATCGCGTCAGGCAACTCAGTCGCCGCAGATGTCGCACATCTCGCCAACTCACTCCCCGCCGACCGGCACCGCATGAATCAAAATTCAGCGGCTGACTGCCGTTCGAATGCCGCGTGCAGCGTCGGACGCCGTATCAGTCACGTCGCGGTGCATGACGCGATTGGGCCGAGATGTGACCGAATCGCCGGGACCTGAATCCCCCCCGGCAAAGTTCAGCCCCTGCACAGTTCAGCCGTGGCCAACCGTTCATCGGCTCAACACCGACGCAGCGCTGGCTGGGTTCACTTGAGTTCGAGCATCCGCTTTCGATCCACGGGAGACCGGCCGCACGCGTTCATTCGGAAGCGGGGACTCGCCAGTCGATTCGTTCGGCATCGGCCCAGAGTTCTTCCAGGTTGTACAGTTGCCGGCCTTGCTGAGTGAAGACATGCAGCACGACATCGCCGTAGTCGGTCAGAATCCAGTTGCCTTCCGTGCGGTATCCTTCAATGCTCAACCGAGCGTTTCCCTGTTCGCGTTTCAGTTTTCGGTTGACCTCGTCGGCGATGGCGTGCATCTGCCGTCGGCTGGTGCCGGTGACAATCACGAAGAAGTCGACGATGGACGTCAGCTTCGTCAGATCCAGGACCATGATGTCCACGCCACGCATTTCGTCAGCGCACCGGGCCGCTGTCAAAGCGTTGGCAAGGCTTTCGCTGTATTGGTCCGAATCTCTCGGAACAATCCTGGGAAGCGTAACGGCCGGATCGTCGTGACGATCTGTCCGGGGATTTTCGGCTGACATGAAAAGGCATCTTCCTGCGATTGGCGGCTGTCCGTCACGGCGAAGTCACCAACAGAGCAACTTGACGATTGGCCTGACCGGAGTGTGGTCACGACTTCTGCAGGCCGCGGAATCGAGCGTTGAACGACAGCAAAGTCTTCGTTGTTGTTTTGCCCGAAACTTAACGGAACGGCAGTCCCGGCGGAATCTGGCGGCTTTGCAACAACTGACACGGGTTTTCGAGCAAGGCTCGCAGTCAGCGACAGAGGTGCCCTCCCCGCATAACACCGGACCTTATTCCGACTGATCGGGGTTCCGATCGGGCTCCGGATTCCTGCGAGGCTTTGACTTTTTCCCCGGAACGACCTTCGCCGCAGATTTCGGTTTCGCTTTGACGGCAGGGACCGGCTTCGCGTCAGGTCCGGACTTCGGTTTGGCGACGGCTGGCTTTGCCGATGCGGGCTTTGAGGAGGCCGGTTGTGCCGAGGCCGATTGAGCGCTGGCGGGCTTTGCGGAAGAAGGTTGTTCCGAAGTGGGTTGCGCGAGGGTGGATTGAGCAGAGACGGGCTTTGCGGCCGGTTTCTTCTGTTTTTGAGCAGCAGCCCGTCGGGCGGCCTGCACCAGCCGTGCTTCCGATTCACGAAATTCCTTCACCATTTCGGCAGCCGTGCTCCAGCGGTCGTCCGGATCCGCTGCCAAGCCCTTCATGATGACGCTGGCGATCTGTGCATCAATTTTCGGAACAAGCGCGGTGATTTCCTCCGGCGGCTTGTTGATGTGCTGCAGCACGGCGTCGAGCGTCACGGCGGCGTCCCAGGGGTGCCGTTTTGCGTACATTTCGAAGCAGGTGACAGCGTAGGCGAAGACATCGATTCTCTGGTCGGTCGGTTGCCGCTTGATGAGTTCCGGCGCCATGTAGTTGGCGGTCCCGGTTCGGTTACCCGGCTTTCGAAAATCTGCGGTATTCGGGACAGCCAGTCCGAAGTCGATCAGCTTGATCTGGTTATCTTCGGCGACCATGACGTTTCGCGGGCACAGGTCGCGGTGGATCCAGTTTTGCTGATGAAAATAGTGCAGCGCCTCGCCGATCTGAATCATGTATCGCAGCCGGTATCGCCGCATCTGCTCAGACTGCAGATCGACCAGCAGGCCAAGTCCGGAACCTTCGATGTACTCCATGACCAGAAACGGCTCGTCTTCGGTGGTAACGCCTGCTTCCAGCGTCTGCACGATGTGCGGATGATGCAGCGACATCGCGATTTCAGCTTCGCCGGGCTTGTTCAGACCGCTGAAACGGCCTTCGTAGCGCTTGGTCTTTTCGAGATCAAGAACCTTCAGAGCCACCAGGCGGTTTCCCGCAGCATAGTCTTCCGCCTTCCAGACGCGCGACATGCTGCCCTGCCCGACACGGCCGATCAGGTTGAAGCGTTTGCTGATATCCGTCTTCGGGACGGCATCCTTTTTTCCGAACAGTTTTTCGAACATGGTAGTTTCGGACTCCGCAACTCGGGACAAACTCCTCAGGCGCGGCAAATCCGTTGCGGCGGTCGGACGACGGGTTAGCGCGTGCAGTAGTCGATCAGTCGTGCCAGCTCCGTTCGCAACTGTGCACGATGCACAATGCGGTCGACGAATCCATGCTTCAGCAGGAACTCACTGGTCTGAAATCCTTCCGGCAGTTCGATCTTGCAGGTCGCCTGAACGACTCGCGGCCCGGCAAAACCGATCAGAGCCCGCGGTTCCGCGATCACGACGTCGCCCAGCGACGCAAAACTTGCCGCGACACCGCCCATCGTGGGATTCGTCAGCACAGAAATAAACAATCCGCGTGCCCGGTGAAATCGTGCCAGCGCCGCGGAGACTTTCCCCATCTGCATCAGAGAAAAGATGCCTTCGTGCATTCGAGCGCCGCCGCCTGAGCCGCTGACAATCACCAGTGGCAGCGACAGTTCCGTGGCCTGCTCAATGGCCCGCGTCAGCTTTTCACCGAC
The DNA here is from genome assembly GCA_041398785.1 of Planctomycetaceae bacterium. Taxonomy (NCBI): domain Bacteria; kingdom Pseudomonadati; phylum Planctomycetota; class Planctomycetia; order Planctomycetales; family Planctomycetaceae; species Planctomycetaceae bacterium. The sequence continues at coordinate 273,375 of JAWKUA010000006.1, forward strand.
AACGGACCCCATGCTGCCCATGATGAACGCCGAGTCGGTCATTCCGAAGACCAGCGGGCGCCCGCGCATATACCCGCGGCCGACGGTGCAGGCGTCCTTCATGCCGGTCTTGCGCTGTTCGTCGGCGATCCGTTCGCGGTAGCTCTTGCGATCGGCAAAATTCAGCGGATCGCCGGCCGTCAGGTTTGCGAACCATTCCTCAAAACTGTCCGGGTCCAGAAGCTGGCGGATCCGCGTTCGGGTGGGAACGTAGAAGTGGTGATCGCATTCCGGGCAGATGTTCAGGTGATCCTCGACCTGGTTGCGAAACACGGTCGCGCCGCATCCGTCGCACCGCAGCCACAGACCTTCGGGAACTCCGCGTTTGGGACGTTTCATGTATTGCAACCAGGATTGTTGTCGAGACTGGCCTGCTGTGCTCATTTGGCGGGTGACTCCTGCGTGATGGCAGCCGACGCGGCGCCTGAGGCATCGGATTCCGGGTCCGAATTCACGAATGCTCCGGCATCGAATTCATTTGTGTCAAAACATTCCACGGCCGCGCTGCATTCTTCGCCCTTGAGGCACGCGTCGACCGAGGTCCCTCGCTGCTGCAGCGTACACCGGATGACGGTGGCCATCGGTTCTGACGCCACAATCGCAAACACGTGGTGCTTTCGAATGGCCTTGTTGATGACCTTTGTCAGACGACGGCAGGCATCGGCCAGTGTTTCGCCTTCCGGCGGACAAATACTCTGGGGCTTCTCACGTCCAAGGCGGAAAACACGAGGGTACCTCCTGCGAACATCGGCCTCCGGCAGGCCCTGCCACAGGCCCTGGTTGACGTTTCGCAGCTCGTCCAGCTCCTTGACCTTAACATCGTCCAAAGCTCTGCCGATTGCAACGGCGGTACTGATTGCCGGTTCCAGCGGAGCCGCGTAGATGACTTCCAGACGCAGGCCCTCACGCTGAATCTGCCGGACCGCTTCCTGAACCTGCTCCATTCCGCGCTTGTTCATCGGCATTTCGAGAGCGCCCAGCAGACGCTGCTGCGTGTCGTAATCGGTACAACCGGGGCGAATGAGTGCGACTGTTGCCATGCCTGTCTCCCTCACGCCTGAGCTTCGGCAGTGACGGCGGCTTCGGCCAGAATCCTGGCGGCCCGGCCGTAATCCGCGTGGTCGAAGACGGCACTGCCCGCGACGAACAGGTCCGCTCCGGCGGCCGCACATTCGCCGATCGTTTTCACCGACACACCGCCGTCGATGGAAATCACCAGCTCGTCGCCAGCGATTTCTCTCGCCCGAACGACCTTGCTGAGAACCCCGGGAATGAATGCCTGGCCCCCGAACCCCGGATGAACGCTCATCACCAGCAGCAGGTCACAAGCTTCCAGAAACGGTTCCGCAGCTTCGATGGGTGTCTCCGGATTGATCGCCAGTCCGGCGACAATATCCTGATCGCGAATCGCCGTTAACAGCTCCACGGGCTGTGGCACGGCTTCCAGATGAAACGTGATTGCCTGGCAACCCGCCCTGACGTATTCGTCCACGTATTTTGCCGGATCAGAAATCATCAGGTGCGCATCAAACGGCGTCGACGTCAGTGGCCGCATCCGTTCAATCACCATCGCACCATAGGACAGATTCGGCACGAAATGGCCGTCCATCACGTCAAGATGCAGGACGGGAAAATGAGCAGCATCGAGCTGTTCCAGTTCACGTCGCAGATTGCCGAAATCGCACTTCAGCATCGAGGGAGCGATGACGGGACGGTTTTCCCGCAGATGCTGAAGCATCGCGTCACGGTTCTTCATTCGGTTTGTCGCAGTTGCAGGATCTGAGATTGACTGCTCTTGAGGTCGGGTCGCCCATTCAACGGGTGACGTAACGTCAGCCGCAAATTCGCGCGAAGCCGGTATTTTCACGCCGTGTTGCGAGCAAGTCCAGTCGAACCGCAGCAATCGTGAGAATTCCGTTAACACGCGGAGGAGTTGTGCCGCCGGCCCTGATACGGGCGCAAAAGAAGCCTGCCGATGATGCCACACCGGCAGGCTTCATGATAGTCACCAACAGGCTTCGGGACACTGCCACGGCTCGCGCCTGACAGAAACGCCTCCCCGAACACGCTAAGCTGCCTGTGTTTAAAGACTTGCGATCTTCTTGATCAGGTCGACCGTGCGTGAGGAATAGCCGTATTCGTTGTCGTACCAGCCCAGAACCTTGATCATGTTCCCGCCCACAACGTGCGTAAACGAACCATCGAAAATGCAGCTGTTGGGATTTCCGATGATGTCGCTGGAAACGATGGGATCCTCCGTGTATTCGAGCACGCCCTTGAGCGGCCCGGCGGCAGCCGCTTTCATGGCCGCATTGATTTCTTCCGCGGTCGCATTTTTCGACAGGACGGCGGTCAGGTCGGTCGCGCTGCCCGTCGGAACCGGGACACGGAGCGCATAACCGGTCAGCTTGCCAGCCACTTCCGGCAATACTTCGCCCACAGCTTTCGCCGCCCCGGTCGACGTGGGAATGATGTTAATTGCCGCCGCGCGAGAACGACGCGGATCCTTGTGCAACTGGTCAGCAACCTTTTGATCGTTGGTGTAAGCATGAACAGTTGTCATCAGGCCGTGTTCGAGCCCGAATTTTTCGTTCAGGACCTTCACCATCGGAGCCAGGCAGTTGGTTGTGCAGCTGGCATTAGAAATACAGTGGTGATCCGCAGTTAATTTGTTGTCGTTGACTCCCAGAACGACGGTCAGGTCGGGCCCCTTTGCGGGAGCGGAAATCACAACCTTGCGAGCTCCCGCCTGGATGTGGGAATCAAAACCCGGTTTCCCGTCGGCCGCGCGGTTGGTGAAGAATCCGGTGGATTCCAGAGCAACTTCGACGCCCAGTTCCTTCCACGGCAGGTCCGCCGGGTTGCGTTCGGCACAGACCTTGATCTTGTTGCCGTTCACGACCAGCGAATCGCCCTCAACGGCAACGGTCCCGTTAAATCGCCCGTGAACGCTGTCGTATTTCAGCAGGTTGGCCAGATCCTGCGGGTCGCCAAGGTCGTTGATTGCGACGACACTAAATTCAGACGGACGACTCGCAAGAGCTCGAAACGTAATGCGCCCGATGCGCCCGAAACCGTTGATTCCTACTTTCAAAGCCATTCCTGCACTCCCGGCGCCAGAGATTCTCGTCCAGATGTCCGCGGGTGACCGGTGAATCGGCCAATGTACCGCACAGCAGCCGCCTGATCGGCGCGTACAGAGGACGCGGCTGAAAAAACGGCGGAGGCGGGATGGTACTGACCGACGATGTCAATTCAACCAGCTCGGCGCTGCTTCCTCAATTCGGGAAAAAACGCGGGAATCAACTCATCGCGCGCCAGGCTACCGCCTCATGCGGTGGGACGTCGACAAAACACCGTTTGCCTTTACAGCCACTGCAGCTTCACCGGCACGGTTACCAGGTCGTGCGACTCATTGGCGTGGATCGTGATCACACCGTCCAGGTGACGCATTTTCGGGGTTTCAGGCAGACGAATTTGCAGCAGCAGGTGATGACGCTGACTTCCGGAGGCCGGCTGGGAGTCGTAGCGAACATCCAGTTCCTCGGGCCATGCTTCGACGTGGGACACTTCCCAGCTCGACGGAATGTCCACCGACACGAACTCGGGTTCGCCGCCGGGGCGATTCGCCACCAGCACGGCATATTGCGGCTTCACGGAAACGTCCTGATCGGCCGGCCGCGCGGGGCCAGTCACCCAGACCGGCATCGTAAGCAACGGAAATTCCGCGTCATCCGTCACGACTTCAACGGGAAACACGTGGCGTCCCGGGGGAAAGTCGCCCGGAATCTCCACATCGATTTCCGTCGACGCACCGCCATCCGGCAGGTTCTCCCGGGAACCCGCTTCGGCCTTCACCAGCGAACTTCCGGACTTTACGCCAACGACCTTCAGCGGATCTGGTCGAAAATCGTCGATTGAAAAGGCATGGCGAATCGGAGAGTTGCTCGATTGTGAAAGAAACAGGGCTCGCGGACGCAGCACGACCATCTGATCCGGGAACACGGCCTTCACGCACAGCACAACCTGCTGCGGCTCGGGATCGGTATAGTTGACGGTTAGCAGATAGTCATGTTTGCCGGGGCTCTGCTGAGCCGTGGCGATCGGAACGCGAAGAACTCCCGTTTCGCCGGGGGCCACTGAATCGGAACTCAAAGCAGGGCTCATGCAGCCGCAACTTCGCTGGATCTCTCCAAAGCGCACGGTCTCCGATCCGGTGTTCCGAAAGTAAAACTCGGAAACGAGCTGAGGCACCAGGTCCCGCGTCCTGACGTCGTGAAAATCCAGGTGCCTTTCAAACTGCAGGCCGGGACGCCGTTTAGTGTCCGTCAGGGGCGAAAGCTTCGTGTCGGTCGTGGCAAACACCAGTGAGGCCAGACACGGCAGCAGTCCCAGCAGCATTAGAACGACGGGAGGCTTCCGGATTTGCGCGACCTCAGATTGCTGCGACGCTGGCGATGAGGCCTGACGCCCGCCATGTTCCGAATCGGTTCGAACTGTCCGGTGTTCCTTCATCGCTGAGTCATCCTGGCAGCCTGCCTGAACGTGTTGCCGTCAACCGACACGGGAACGATCGAACAACTGCAGGAAAAACACAACCCCGAATCGGTCCGGCACGACCACCCGGCGCTTGTCTCCATTCGCAAAGCGCCGATCAGCGCCACGGGTTCGTCCGCCGGACGGATTTTGCGGGTCAGGAAAGTACCAGCCGCCTGGAATCGAATACCGGCCCTTCGACGCAAGTGCGGCGGTAGTCCCACGACCCGTCATCTTCGCGAACCTTCGCCACGCAACTGAAGCAGGCACCGAAACCGCAGGCCATTGGCGTCTCAAGTGAAAGCAGGCACGGAACGGACGCCTGCCGGCAGAGATCCGCGACAGTGTGCATCATCGGTTCCGGCCCGCAGCAATAGACCTGTGTGTCGGTGGAACATTCCTCCAGCCGCGTCCGCAACAATTCGGTCACAAAGCCGTGAACTCCGGCGGAACCGTCGTCTGTGGAGATCTCCACCGTCAGGCCCGGAATGCTGAAATCGTCCAGGCCGGCCAGAAAGTTCTTCGACCGGGCCCCGTAACAAAGCGTCACCGAATCCGGCCGGCTGGACGGTCGCCGCGCGGGATCGCCGTACGCTTCAACCCCCAATGCTTCGCGCACGACGGCGAGAAACGGTGTCTGCCCGATGCCGCCGGCGACACAGACCAGGTGCTTCGCATCGGGCGGTGGAAATCCGTTGCCGAGCGGTCCCCAGATTTCCGCCGTTTCGCCTGCGCGCCATCCGGCCATCAGCGAAGTCAGTTTGCCCACGACGACAAATCCAAATTCCACGCCGCTGGGTTCACCGTTTTCGTCGCGATATGTGTCGTAAAGGGCAAACGGCCGACCGAGCAATGGATCACTGCCCTTCACCGGTCGCAGCATGAAAAACTGTCCGGGCACAACGCAGCGCGCGAGATCCGGCTGACGAACTCTGACGGCCCAGGTATCGGTGGCCAGTTGCCGAACTCTGTCGACAACCGCGACATGCTGCCGCGCAGTAGAGTTCATTCCTGGAAGACAGGGTTCGCTGGGAGTCGTCATTGTCGCTTTACTAATCTCCCGAACCGCCGGCCTCGCCGATAATCTCGTCAACGTAGGTCGAGATTCTGTCGACGATGTCCATCGCGTCGCGGTTGTCGATGATTTCTTCGTCTTCCAGTACGGCGATCAGGTGGTTTACGAACAAACTGAAGTGACGCCGCCGGATGCCGCGGCCCTGATGGATATAGGCAAGGTCCAGATCGGTGCGGCGAACCGGACCATCCAGCGCCGCGGCAAAGAACTCCTTCTGCATCGACGTCAGACGCTCAATGGACGTGTCGGCGAAGAACGGTCGCAACTGGGGATCGTTCAATATGCGTGAATAGAACTTGTCGACCAGTCGCGACACGGTGGCCGCTCCGCCGATCCGGTCATACAGAGTTTCAGTTTCGTCGGACATCGCTGCAAACTCCGTCGAGCGTGCCGGGAACGACCGGCTTCCGGCGGGATTTTCCACGGGCCTTCCGGGGACCCTGTAGATTCTTGCCCGCGGCGCTGTGGCGTGCAAACCAACCTGCCGAATGCCCCTTCCGGTCGTCCGGGTTGAGTTGAAATTGGGGTGTGACGAGGCGACGTTGTCGTTTCTCGCTGGGACGTCACATGCGGTCCCGCCTCGCTTTTTGAAGGAATCTCGCTTGCACACCAGGCGCCGAACGACAGTTGCTTCCGTCTCGGCGAGACTGAGCTGTGGATTCCGCTTCGACCGCCGTCTGCGGTGTATCAGGCGCCGCCTGGTTCGGAGTGCGACGCGCACGCCCGTGTCGGCAGTTTTCGACGGCATCCGGCTCCGTCCTGGCGTTCGACATCAGCAACCGCCATTGGCAGAATGTACCGTCCGCTTCACGAACAGATACTCGCCCGGATACTTGCCTCTGGATCGAACCGCGACAGGAGCCATCCGAATGATGAGTCCCACGGCATTGTTGCGCGGCACGCTGCCATTCCTGCTGAGCCTTTCCGGAACGTTCGCCGACGAACCGGCCGGTCGCGTTGACTTCAGCCGGGACGTTCAGCCGATCCTTGCCGACAAGTGTTTCAAATGCCACGGCCCCGACGCATCTCAGCGAGTCAGCGAATTGCGACTCGATACCAAAGCCGGCGCATTCGCCGAACACGACGGCCGCCGCGCGATCGTGCCAGGCAGCCCGCAGGAAAGCGAACTGCATCGCCGAATCACGTCCGATGATCCCGAGCAGCAGATGCCGCCGCCGGATTCAGGCCTTACTCTGGACGACGCTCAGATCGAAATGCTGACGTCGTGGATCAGCCAGGGAGCTTCGTGGCAGGATCACTGGGCCTTCGTGGCTCCGGTCGCGCCTCCGCTGCCGGAAACGACAAACACGTCGTGGCGCATCAATCCGATTGACGACTTCATCCTGGCCCGCCTGGAGTCCGAGCAAATTCAGCCGTCCGCGGAGGCCGACCGGAAACGCCTGATCCGACGCGTGGCGCTGGATCTGACCGGTCTGCCGCCGACGATCAGCGAAGTGGACGACTTCGTCAACGATCAAAGCCCGCAGTCCTACGAACGTCTGGTGGATCGGCTGCTGCAGTCTCCGCGATACGGCGAGAGAATGGCGATGCAGTGGCTGGATGCCGCGCGGTACGCCGACACCAGCGGCTACCAAAACGACGGTCCCCGCGACATGTGGCGGTGGCGAGATTGGGTGATTGACGCGTTCAACAACAACCAGCCGTACGATGATTTCACCATCGAACAGCTTGCCGGAGACCTGTTGCCTGGTGCGACGCTGGAACAGCGAATTGCCACCGGTTTCAACCGCAATCATCGCGGAAACGCCGAAGGCGGCATCATTCCCGAAGAGTTCCAGGTGGAATATGTCGTGGATCGCGTCGACACAACCGCAACCGTCTGGCTGGGACTGACTCTCGGCTGCGCGCGATGTCACGACCACAAGTACGACCCCGTCACGCAGCGGGAGTTCTACCAGGTCTTTGCGTACTTCAATAACGTTCCGGAACACGGCCGAGCCATCAAGGAAGGCAACTCTCCACCGTATGTCGTCGCTCCCACAAGCTCGCAGCGCCGGCAGCTTTCACAGAAGCAGGCCGCCATCGCCGAAACGGAACGTCTGGTCGAAGCGCTGCAGCCGGCGTTTCTCGAAGGTCAGGCGGCATGGGAGCAGTCAGCGCGAAGTCAGCTTGCCGACGAACCGAATGCCATCACCGCCAGCGGCGGACGGCTGGTGGCCGATGGCCTGGTGGCCCACTACGAACTGAACGACAACCTCGTCAACACGATCGGCGACAGCGATGGTGATGCCAGCGATGTGGCTGCCGGTTCTGTCAGCGGCGGCAGTTCAACAGGCCGCGTCGTGTCTCAGCATGACCCCGACGCGACGGTTGCCGCAGAATTCACTGCGGGAGTCTTTGGCGCCGCGGCGAAGCTCGACGGATCGTCGATCATCGAAGCCGGCGACTTGGCCGACTTCGGATACTTCGATCGGCTGTCCATCGCCTGCTGGGTTCGGCCGGACGGAAGCGACGGCACACTGGTTTCACGAATGACTCCGGTCGATCAGGGCGACGGCTACTACCTGCATTTGCAGAACGGCCACGTTCAACTGAACCTGGTCAAACGCTGGCTGGACGATTGCATCCGTGTCGAAACGCATCGTCAACTGGAACGCGGTCGCTGGCATCACATTGTCGCAACGTACGACGGACTGCGGAAAGCGAGCGGCATTCATCTTTACATCGACGGAGAACCCGCGGAACTGCAGGTTCACCTTGACGCCATCAACCAGACGTTTGCCACAAAACAGCCGCTGCGAATTGGTGCCGGACACCGAACGTTTCGCGGCGAGATCGACGACGTGCGAGTTTACAACCGCGACCTGAATCCCGAAGAAGTCCGCATCCTGGCAACGCCTTCCACAATTGCGGAACTGCTGGCCATCCCTGCCGGCGAACGAAACGCCGGACAGGCCGCGCGGCTGCGAGCCTTTTATCTTGAGCAGCACGCTGACAAGGAAATTCGCAACGCGCATCACCGGTTGCGACAACAGAAATCCGAACTCCGGGATTTCCGGGAGCAACTGCCGACGGTCATGGTGATGGAAGAACGCAGCACTCCGCGCGACACGTATGTCCTTGTTCGCGGGCAATACGACAAGCCGGGAGAACGCGTGACGCCGGGCGTACCGGACATTTTTCCGCCGCTGCCCGCGGATGAACGCAACAATCGTCTGGCGCTGGCCAGGTGGCTGGTCAGTCCGGCGAATCCGCTGACGGCTCGCGTTGCAGTGAATCGGTTCTGGCAGCATCATTTCGGAGCCGGCCTGGTCCGCACCACGGAAGACTTCGGCGTTCAGGGAGAACGGCCGACGCACCCGGAACTGCTGGACTGGCTGGCCACGGAGTTTGTCCGTTCCGGCTGGGACATGAAACACATGCACAAGCTGATCGTGATGAGCGCCACGTATCGGCAATCGTCACGGCTGACGGAAGACGGACTGGCGCGCGATCCGGAGAACCGTCTGCTGGCAAGAGCTCCCCGACTGCGACTCGACGCGGAAACGATTCGCGATCAGGCACTGGCCGTCAGCGGATTGCTGACGGAACGCGTCGGCGGTCCTTCGGTCAAGCCTTACCAGCCGCCGGGTCTGTGGGAAGAGATTGCCACGGACACCGAATACCGGCAATCACAGGGAGCGGACCTGTACCGACGAAGTCTTTACACATACTGGAAGCGAACCGTTGCGCCGCCGATGATGGCCACGTTCGACGCGACCTCCCGCGAATCCTGCACCGTCAAGCGTTCGCGCACCAACACGCCGCTGCAGGCTCTGGCGGTGATGAACGACGTGACGTTTTTGGAAGCCGCTCGAGTCCTGGCGGCGCAGTCTCTGCTGAAATGCGGCAATGACCCGAAGCAGCGATTGTCGTATGCCTTTCAGCAGGCGACGTGCCGTCTGCCGAGTACCGAGGAACTGAACGTACTGCTGGATTCTGTGGAGCATTATTCGGCAGCGTTCGCTGCGGACCCCGATGAAGCCCGGCAGCTTGTCAGTGTCGGCGAATCGCCGCAGAGTCACGACCTGGACGTGCCGGAACTGGCCGCGTACACCCTGGCGGCCAGTCTGATTCTGAATCTGGATTGTGTGGTGACAAGAGAATAGACGTCGGTCCGCCAGCCGCCGTTACAGGAATGAGTCATGATCCGAAGCGACGAAATACTTTCTGAAACACGACGTCATTTCTTCGGCAGCACGGCAACGGGACTTGGCGCAGCGGCGCTCGCGACATTGCTGAATCCGGATTCCGGCGCGGACGATTCCGAATCTGACCCGCGGCAGGGACTGGAACGGTTTCCCAACTTTCCGGCGAAAGCCAAACGGGTGATCTACCTGTTTCAGTCAGGAGCACCTTCGCAACTGGATCTGTTCGACCCGAAGCCGCGGCTGGCGGATCTGCGTGCGACGGAGCTGCCGGATTCCATTCGGCAGGGCCAGCGGCTGACGGGCATGACGTCGTCACAGTCGAGCTTCCCGGTCGCTCCGTCGATCTTTCCGTTTTCGCAACACGGGCAAAGCGGAGCGTGGCTCAGCGACCTGCTGCCGCATACTGCTCGCATCGCCGACGAACTGTGCTTTGTCCGATCGATGCACACGGAAGCGATCAACCACGACCCGGCGATCACGTTCTTTCAGACCGGCGCGCAGCTCGCGGGGCGGCCGAGCATGGGAGCCTGGCTGTCCTATGGCCTGGGAAGCGAAAACGGGAATCTGCCCGCATTCATCGCGATGGTTTCCGGCAGCGGTGATCAGCCTCTGTACGACCGCCTGTGGGGCAGCGGATTTCTGCCGACTCGCTACCAGGGCGTGAAATTCCGGTCGGTCGGCGATCCGGTGCTGTTCCTTTCCAATCCGCCGGGTATCGACAGCAACGTTCGGCGCCGCTTTTTGAATGACCTGACTTCGCTGAATCAGCTCAGCCTGAACGAATTTCACGATCCGGAAATCGCCACCCGGATCGCTCAATATGAAATGGCGTTCCGCATGCAGACGTCCGTGCCGGAACTGACCGACCTGTCCGGCGAACCGAAGCATGTGATGGATCTGTATGGCCCCCAGGCCGGTCAGCCCGGCACCTTCGCATCCAACTGCCTGCTGGCCAGACGACTGTGCGAACGCGGAGTTCGATTCGTTCAGTTGTTTCACCGCGGCTGGGATCAACACACCGAACTGCCGAAAAACATCCGCCTGCGCTGTGAAGACACGGATCAGGCCTCTGCCGCCCTGATCACGGATCTCAAGCAGCGGGGACTGCTGAAGGATACGCTGGTCATCTGGGGCGGCGAATTCGGACGCACGGTGTACTCGCAGGGAAAGCTGACCGCGACCGACTACGGCCGCGATCACCACCCGCGGTGCTTTACGGTCTGGCTGGCCGGCGCCGGAATTCGCCCCGGCACGACGTACGGCACGACCGATGATTACGGCTACAACATCACACAGAACCCCGTCCACGTTCACGACCTGCATGCCACGATGCTGCACTGCATGGGCATCGATCACACGCAGTTGACGTTCAAGTTTCAGGGACGCCATCATCGGCTGACCGACGTGGCTGGAAACGTGGTGCATCCAATTCTGGCATGACGGCAATGTTCGCCGCACGTTATCTACGGTCAAAGTTCAGGAGTGTCTTCGCATGAATCGTCCAGGACGTGAACTGTGTCTGCCGGCCGTTTTCCTCATATTACTTCTGTGTTCGGACGTGTCCGCTCAGAACGCGGATTCGTTCAACACGAAACGCCGCGTGCCGTGGACGACGTCACGGGTCACAGGCACGCCTGATCCGCCGGCGCCGTATCGAACCGTCAACGCGTTTCCAAAGCTGACATTCGACGAACCGGTCGGCATGACTTCCGCCCCGGGAACGGAGCGACTGTTTGTCCTTGAGCGCTTCGGCCGGCTTCTGTCGTTTGAAAATCGCAACGACGCCAGTCGCGCCGACGTGTTGCTGGACCTGCGCGACGGCGAAAACATCCATTTCATGGGCTTCGCCTTCCATCCGAAGTTTCCGGAAAACGGACAGGTCTTCGTCACGCTGCAGGTGCATCCCGAAGATCCGCAAGGCATGCGGGTTTCACGATTCACGGCGGCGGGTGACGGGACCATGAAGTTTGATCCGCAGTCGCAGGAAGTCGTGATTGAATGGCCGTCCGGAGGACACACCGGCGGCTGTTTGAAATTCGGACCGGACGGAATGCTTTACGTCTGCACGGGCGATTCCAGCGGCATCGCTGACCAGTTGCTGACCGGTCAGGACATCGGCGACCTGTCGGCATCGATCCTGCGCATCGACGTCGATCGGCACGATCCCGGACTGCCGTATGCGATTCCGCCGGACAACCCGTTCGTCGGCGTCGACAACGCTCGCGGAGAAATCTGGGCGTACGGTCTGCGGCAGCCGTGGAAAATTTCCTTCGACTCCGCGACCGGTGACCTGTGGACGGGAAACGTCGGGCAGGATCTTTGGGAACAGATTTTTCTGATTGAACGAGGCGGAAACTACGGTTGGAGCGTCATGGAAGGCGGGCACACATTTCGGCCCGATCGCGAACGCGGACCGACGCCGTTCGTGGCGCCGGTTGTCGAACACGATCACGCGGAATTTCGATCGATCACCGGCGGATTCGTGTATCACGGCAAAAGGCTGCCGGAGCTCTCGGGGGCCTACATCTACGGCGACTACGACACCGGCAAAATCTGGATGTTCCGCTACGACCGCGACACGAAGCAGGTCTCCGAACATCGCGAACTTGTGGATTCCGCGCTGCGGCTGGTGGGCTTCGGCGAGGATCATTCCGGCGAGCTGTTCCTGGTCGACCACATGAGCGGCCTGATCAACCGACTGGAAAAGAATCCGGACGCGGACACCAGCATCAACTTCCCTCGACTGCTGAGTCAGACCGGGCTGTTTTCGTCCGTTGCCAATCATGAAGTTGCAAACGGCGTGATCCCCTATGACGTCATCGCTCCGCAGTGGATCGACGGGGCGGCGAAGGAACGGTACCTGGCACTTCCCGGCGATTCGAAAATCGAATTCGACGGTATCACCTATCCGCAACCGGCTCCTGGTGCTCCTCACGGCTGGAAGTTTCCCGACGGAACGGTGGCGATGGAGACAATCTCCCTGGAGATGGAACCCGGGAATCCGGCCAGCCAACGTCGATTGGAAACGCGGCTGCTGCACTACGAACAGCTTCTCGGCAGCGAATCCGTGGGTGACCAGTTGTGGCGCGGCTACACCTACATCTGGAACGAAGATCAGACGGACGCCGTCCTGCTGGAAGAGCCGCTCGGCAAAGATGTCGCACTGACGATTCAGGATCCGTCGGCACCAGGCGGAAAACGCACCCAGACCTGGCACTTTCCTGGACGAGCCGAATGCATGGTGTGTCACAATATGGCCGCCAAGTACGTGCTGGGAATCAACACGCTGCAGCTAAACCGCGACTTCGAGTACGATGGCACAACCAGCAATCAGCTTCAGGTCTTTGACGAACTCAGTCTGTTTGCCACAAGTCTGCCGGAATCGCCGGATACCCTGCCCGCTCTCGACGACTACCGTGATCCCGCCCGCGACGTTTCCCGGCGTGCTCGCTCCTATCTGCATGCAAACTGCTCGCACTGTCACCGCAAATGGGGCGGAGGCAATGGCGACTTTCTGCTGCTGGCCACCGTGACTCAGGACGAAATGGGAATCGCCGACGAACGCCCGCGGCAGGGAGGATTCCTGATTCCCGACGCGCGCCTGCTGGCTCCTGGTGACCCTTATCGCAGCGTGCTGTTCTATCGGATTTCGAAGCTGGGACCCGGTCGCATGCCGCGGCTGGGGTCGAATCTCATCGATCACGCCGGGATGAACCTGATTCACGAATGGATCGCCGAACAGGCTCCTGCCGCATCGGATGACACCATTGGCGACACGATCGCCTCACTGGATTCGCTTACCGGTGATGCGCTGGCCCAGTCCATCGACGGCCTGCTGACGACGACTCCCGGAGCCATGCGGCTGATGCGCGCCACCGATTCGAATGTTCTGAACGCCGCTGTTCGAAAGCAGGTAATCGAACGCGCAGCAAACAGCTCGGCCGATCATATCCGGGACCTGTTCGAAGGATTCCTTCCCGAAGAAATGCGACCCAAACGCCTGGGGACCATCATTCAGCCGGAAACTATCCTGGCCCTGGAAGGAGACATCGAACGTGGAAAGGCCCTGTTCCTGACAGGCGCCAGCGTGCAGTGCCGCAATTGCCACAAGATCAACGGACAGGGAACCGAAATCGGCCCCGACCTCAGCGGGGCGGGAAAGAAATACCCGGAACGCAGCCGGCTGCTGGACACGATTCTGAATCCGTCCCGGGAAATCGATCCGAAGTACCAGGTTCATCTGGTCCAGACGACCAACGGAAAAGTGGCGACCGGCCTGCTGGTGAAGCGAGACGATCAGCAGGTCGTGCTGAAAGACACCAAAGGTGCTCTGACCGTATTCTCAGCAGACGAAGTGGAAGAACTCGTCCCGCAACAGCAGTCCATGATGCCGGACCTGCTGCTGCGAGACATGACCGCCGCACAGGTCGCCGACCTGGTCGCCTACCTGTCCAGCCTGACGCAGGATTCCGCATCATCGCCGTAGCTACGATTGCCGCAGCGTCGATGGCCTTCGGCAGCTCATTTTACAGGCGGCAGTTGGTAGCCTTCCTTCTTCAGACGAATGCGGTACACACTTTTTCCGGCCGTGATATACAAGGTGCGGCTGTCCTGGCCGCGGCCGAAACCCACGTTGGTGGGAATTTCGGTTTCGATGTAGGCCAGTTCCGTGCCGTCAGGCGAGTACACGCAGATGCCGGGGCGAGTCACGTCGCGGACAGCCACGTACAGGTTGCCATCACGGTCGGCGATCAGTCCGTCCGGACCATCCTGCGGATAATAATCCACCAGCACTTTGCGAAACGTCGCTTCGCCGGCCGGCGACAGGTCGTATGCCAGAAGAGCCATCTGACCCTTGTGCGTCGGTGTGTCTTCCGAAAGCTGTTCAATGCCGGCGGAACCGTTGTCGTTGCTGACGACGTACAGCGATTTCTGATCCGGTGAAACACAAACGCCGTTGGGTTTGCCGACATCCGTGATGATGCGGTGAATGGAAGCGTCAGGGTCGATGCGGTACACGGCCTGCAGCGGCTGATCGATCGTTTCGTGCCCCAGATATCGCGGGTCGCTGAAGTAGATGCGTCCCTTTTCGTCGAGGGAAATGTCGTTCGGCGAATTGAACTTTCGTCCCTGAAACAACCCGGCGATGACGTGAGTGCGGCCTGTTTTCATGTCGGTTCGCGTCACGCGGCGACCGCCGTAATCGGCTCCTTCCGCGGCTAACAGATTCCCGGCGGCGTCGAACTTCAGACCGTTGGACATGCCGCTGGGCGACCGAAAGATCGTGGCCTCCTTTGTCTTCGGATCAAGTTTCCAGATGTTGCCGGCTTCCACATTGCCGAAATCATCACGGCACTTGTGCGAGAATGTGATGTCACTGAAGTACAGCATCCCGTCCGGCGCGACAGCGACACCTTCGCTCAGAGCACAGCAACCGTCGAACAGCAGTTCCAGCTTCGAGTCGGCGGGGACGATGTCGTGCTGCGTCGGCGGCAGATCTGCACGTCCTGCCTGGCCGCAACACAACAGCGCCGCGGGCAGCAGCAACGCAGGCAGCATCACAGAAACATTCCTGATTTTGAACATGGCGAGACTCCCGGTGAGAGACCTGAAGAAAGCGATTTCGCTCGACGACACCGTTTCGGCATTTCGCGACAACATGCTGACCGGCTTCCGCTCGCGCTGCAACCGAACACGGCCGCCCGGATTGTCAGCTGTGTCGTTGAAGTCGAAAGCCGTTCGTTGACGTCCGATGCCGACTTCCGGAAGTCCGGACTCCGTCGGCACTTGCCCGCATGCGCTGCACTGCGTCGCAGACAGCAGCGAATACGTTCCCTTCGTTGACACACTCGGTGGCCGCGAACATTCTGCACGCTGACTCTGGCTTTGAATCTTACTGCAGAAAGTAAATCGCGAATGACGACAGACAGCAGGCCGCTGGCCGAACAGGTCGCATGGGTCACAGGTTCGTCGCGGGGACTGGGTCGCGTGATGGCGGAAGAGCTTGCCCGGCTGGGAGCCTCGGTCGCCGTTCACGGAACTCGCCCCGACAGCCCTGCCACGTTCAACGAAGGCAGCACCATGGACGAACTTGCCGGACAGATCGCAGCGATGTCCGGAAGCCATGTGATGGCGACGTGGGGCGACGTCACCAGTGAGGACGACGTTGAACGAATCGCCGGCGAAATTCGCGCCAGGTGGCGGCAGATCGACATCCTGGTCTGCTGCGCCGGAGGTGATATCGGTGCCGGCGGAACGAGTACCGGACGCGGAGGCAGGCCGGCCGGCGATGACTGCCTGGAAATCTCGCTGGACGACCTGAAGAGCGTGATGGACCGGAATCTGCTGGGCACAATGCTGTGCTGCCGCGCGGTCGCAAAGCCGATGATGACTCGAAAGTCGGGCCGGATCATCACCATCGGCAGCATCGCCGGCTGTGTCGGACGCCCGGCGGGTTCGATCTACGGCGTCGCCAAAGCGGGTGTTCACGCGTGGACGCGGTGCCTGGCCGAACAACTGCGGCCCTTCAACATCCCCGTGAACTGTGTCGCTCCGGGAGGCACGGTCACAGAGCGCTTCCTGCGGATTCACGAAATCGATGACCGGCTGCTGGCGACCGAAGGTACTCTGGACCGCTACGGCCGCCCGGAAGAAATCGCTTCTGTCGTTGGATTCCTGTGTACCGACGCCGCACGATTCGTCAGCGGACAGATCATCCGCGTCGACGGGGCCAGCCAGACGTTTGCGGGCTGAGTTCCGGCCGCGAAAGAGACAATTCGACGGCCAACCCGCCTGACGCATAGTTGCCGTTTGCTGCTATGTGCTCCCGGCAACTGCGGCGATAAAATCGAAGAACGCCTTGCCGCCAATGGCCGTCAGAATCGCGCCGGAAACAACCGTGGCCACCAGCAATGGCGGCTTCATTCTCAGCGGTGCCGGAAGCTGGCGGCGATCCAGCCAGATCATTCCAAAACACCACAGTCCGCAGGTCAGAACTCCGCCGACGAGCGACGGAAAGGTGATCAGCGTGATGGGATTTTCCGTGAGCCACGTCAATGTGATCCCGCCAAGTCCGCAATAAAGCAGCACGTACAGGCGAATTGTTCCGGTCCGCATGTGCCTGACGCGTTCGCTGATCGGACGCAGGCACTCATAAACGGTGCGCGAATAAACTTCATACGCGCCGTAGATCGTCCCCCAGAATGCCATGAAGACACCGATTCGGTACAGGTGCAGCAGCGCCGGATGCAGTCTGGTCAGAAACTGCGCCTGGTGAGTCAGCAGCTCGCCATTCTTCGCGGGGATGATTTGTTGAGGATGCAGGATGGAAGCCCCCAGCACCACGAAACAGACGCTGAAGATAAACACGCAGACAAAACTGGCCGTGACGTCAATGGCCGGTGCCCGCAGCCAGGTCAGTCCGCGCCGGACGTTGTCGGCATCGGAGGAGATTTCGGTCGGCTGATCTGTGACGCTGCTGTCGCCGATGGCTCCCCACGACTTTTCACGCAGACATCCCACGTAGCCGAGGTAGTCGTACGTGCCGCCGCCGATGAAGCCGATGATCGCCGTGGTTTCCACCCATGCCGTTCGATTCGAAAACTCGTCCGGGTACTTCTCCAGCAGCCAGGAGGCGTACGACGGAGCTGCGGGAACGAACAGGCCCTCGATGGCTGCCAGCCAGTCCGGATTCGACGCAATGCACGCGGCTCCGATGCAGATCAGCAGCAATCCGATCACAGCCGTCTGCACTTTTTCCATCACGCCATAACCCTGAATCAGCGTCAGGATGATTGCCACCACCGCGGAGGCCGTGGCCCAGATGCGAGTCCACGTGCGAAAGCCGGGATCGTCCGGCGCAGCGACATGAAACATCTCGTTGATGATTTCGCCCAGCACCAGAGTCAGAAAGGCCAGCAGGAACGGAAAACACCAGGCACACAGAACCAGCAGGAACCACGGAACGGCGCGAGTCGCGCGAGCCCAGTCTTCCATCGGATGCCGACCGGTCAGCGTGATATGGCGGGCGGCCGTATAGACCTGCACACATTTCGTCACGGCCGCAGCCAGCACAGCCCACAGAACCGAATATCCGAAGACTGAACCGCCCCGCGACGCCATCAGTGTTTCGCCGCTGCCGATCGTGACCGACGCCAGCACGGCTCCCGCGCCGAAGTAACGCAGCATCTTCCAGTTGATCCTGCCGGCCAGAGTTTCAGGAACCTCCGGATATTCAAGCGGCGCAATGGGCATCTGATATTCCAATCAGGGATCGGTACTTAACCCGACCAGCGGAGTTTTCGCCGCGGCCGGGCCGTCCATAGTCAGCGTCGGTCGGTCGGGGCGGCTTCGGAACCGGGAATGACGACTTCCGCAGCGCCGGATGCAGCGGAACCAGGCCGGGCAAAACTGTGTTCGACACCAAGCCGCTCACACGTCTCGTGAATCTGCCGCCAGGTCGTTTCGTCCAGCTCAATACCACTGCTCAGACGGCTGGCTTTCGTCCGCTGCTCGATCTCGCCGGGAACCAGAATTTCTCCGTTCGGAGCGACAGTCCGCGAACTCTTTACGAATTCGATGAACCGAGCGACTTCGGGAAAGAACTCTTCGGCGGATCCAAAGCGGCTGCGGTCGATGATGATCGACAGCATGCCGTTGACAACGCGCCAGTTGTTTTTCGGGTTGGTGCAGGAACTGCCCGTCAGCGCCCCGGCCAGCATTTCGATCATCACGGACAAAGCGTAACCCTTGTGTCCGGCAATCGGCAGAATGGAACCCGGTTCGGTGTAGAACGCCGCCGGATCGTCTGTGGGCCGACCGGTGGAATCAATGATGCAGTTGTCAGGGACGCGTTCGCCCTTATTGAGCGCCACGCGGATCTTGCCTTCCGCAATCGTGCAGGCCGACATGTCCAGAATCAGCGGTTCGCCGTTCGTGGGAACACCGGCCGCCATCGGATTCGCGGACAGTCGCCGGTCGATCCCTCCGAACGGAGCCACCAGCATTCCCGCGCGCTGGTGTTGACGAAATGCAGCGACATCATGCCGGCGTCGGCTGCCTGGATCGCCCAGTCTCCGATCCGTCCCAGGTGGCCGGAATTCCGCAGAGCGATCACTGCCACACCGTGCCGGCGGGATTTTTCAATTCCCAGATCAATGGCCTGTTCGCCGATCGTCTGCCCAAGACCAAACTGCCCGTCGACAACTGCGATCGCGTCGCTTTCCGTGACGATCTGAATCGACCTGTTGGCGAAGATCTTGCCGTCGCGCAGCCAGTCGACGTATGACGCAACCCGGATGACGCCGTGCGAATCGTGTCCGACCAGATTCGATTCCACCAGATGCCGGGCAACACGCTGCGCTTCTTCAGTCTGACAGCCGGCGGCCGAAAAAATATCGGCCGTCAAAACTGCCAGATCCTGGTATGAAAGATTCATTCCGAAGCCCCTTCGGTCAATCGCACAAATTTCTGAATCGTGTGACAGCCGGGATCAACCAGGCCCCGGTTTCCGCCAGCGGACATCGTGACTTCGCTGACGTAAAGGTCCCCGCGAGAATCGCACCAGACGTCGTGCGGCGCGAAGAAATCTCCCGCTGCACACGGGTTGTCACCGCCTCCCCATCGGGCCAGCAGTTCGCCCTGCGAGTTGAAAATACTCACCCGGCCTCCCGTCGCATCTTCCGACGGAGCGGACGTTCCGGGCCACATCCCCGCGCGGTAACCCAGTTCCGCGACGCAGACGTTCGCATCGCCGTCGATGAACACCTGGCACGGGCGAGCCACATCGGTCCATTCGCTGATAAACCGGCCATCGTCGGAGAAGATCTGAATTCGGCTGTTCTCCCGGTCAGCCACGTACACAGCGCCCGGCCGCGTCGACGGCGATGCCGTGGGGCACATGAAACTGTCCCGGCTCGTCACCGGCTTCACCCCATGACAGAACCAGCCTGCCATCCGCTGTGAACCGGTGAATTCGCGCGTTGCCGTAGCCATCGGCGACAAACAAGTCGCCGTTCGGAGAAATCGCCAGATTCGTGGGAAAATTGAACGGCGGCCCCGCACGCTGAATCGTGCGGTAGTCGACGGTCGTGGCCCCGGTGTCGGACGACCGCCCGCTGGTTCCCAGCGTCAACAGCAGCCGGCCGTCGGGAGAAAACTTCTTCACGGTGTGATCGAGATCATCGACACAGTACACCGAATCATCAGGCCCGATGGTGATCCCGTGGGCTCGCGCGAAGACACCTTCGCCCCAGGAACTCAGAAAGTCGCCGTCCGGAGAAAAGATGATCACGGGATGGATGCCGCGGTTGAACACGTAGACGCGGTTGTTCGAATCGGTTGCGGCGGCCGTGACTTCGACAAAATCCCAGCCCGACGGAAGCGCAGGCCAATGCGCGGCGACGCGATATCGAAAACCACTCGTGCCGACAACAACATCCGCACTTTCCGACGTGTCAGCAATGCCCGGTTTCATCGTTCGCTCCGCATTTCGGCGACAACGTCCCGTGGTCTTGTCCCATCCCAATCGCCGCGAATGGAAACGCCGACCGCAGCCGGCATCGCAGCCTGTCGTTCACAGCGGGACGCAACAAACATAAAGCGGCTTTCGACGACGGGTCGCGGAACGCATCAACCGGACTTCAACAAGCGGTGCAATCTAATCTGCCCCGCCGCCGGCTGCCACCACCGCGAATTCCACCGACGCGGTGTTGCAAATGCCAACGGGCTCCCGATTCAGCGGCGGCTCGGCGGGAGGGCGAGGCTCCTGCCGAGCCATGCGTGCCAAAGCGCGCCCGATGCGGCAGCGGGCCGGCGGGAGCCTCGCCCTCCCATTGTTGCCATCGGTGTGAATCGGTGAAATCTGTGGTCAGAACCCGCAGACAGACGACCTGCCGCGTATTCGGCACAATCAATCCAGCACGCCCCAGAACGCTTTCCGACGGCTGCGCCGCACAGCTTCTGCGAAGACGTGGTACCCGTGACGAGCGCATGCCCGGCGGACGAGGCTCCTGCCCCTGGATACAGGGCGATTTTTCGGGTGCGGCGGTTTAGTATCGCTTTCCTCTGCACGGAATCGGTGTTTGCCGGCAAAGCGAACGACAGTTCAGAACTGACAATTCCGCGAAAAGGAAAGCGACGACGAGTCGCCGCACTCCAAAGGCGTCGCTTGTTCGAAGACCGGCGCCAGCAGGCTCGCTGGCAGAAAGAGCCCACGGACATTGCACACGGACACATACCCGTCCCGAACACACAGATCCTGATTTCATCGGCGGCGATTGCTGGTAGACTCATGACGATTGAGCGATCGGAAACTGCGGACACGGACCTACTGATGTCGCACAGACGCGCAACTCAAATCGCAATCTTCTGCGCTGCCGTGTTTCTCGCGAACGCCCTGCATGCACAGTCGCAGGACGAGCGACCGTGGCCGTTCTATTCGCCGAAAGCAGCATCGCCGCCGGACGTGCCGTCGGATTGGATTCGAAACGAAATCGACTCGTTTGTCCTGCGTCGGCTGCACGATGCCGGGCTGCGTCCGGCGCCGGAGGCCACTCGTCAGCAGCTGATTCGCCGGCTGTACTTCGACCTCATCGGTCTGCCGCCGGCCCCGGAGGACGTCGACGCATTCGTCAGCGACAAATCGGAACAGGCCTGGGCGGACCTTGTCGACCGGTTGCTGATCGATCCTCGTTTTGGAGAACGATGGGCGCGGCTGTGGCTGGACGTGGCTCGCTATGCCGACACGGCCGGATACGAGGGTGATCCGGATCTGCCCCACGCCTGGCGATACCGCGACTACGTCATCGACGCGTTCAACAGCGACAAGCCGTACGATGAGTTCATCAGGGAACAAATCGCCGGTGACGAATTCGAAGAAATCATGGGAGCCGGTGATTTGCCGGAAACTCCCGCGGAACGCGTTGTGGCGATGACGTTCCTGCGACTCGCTCCGTTCACGGAACCGCGGGGCGATGAATCGCGCCACGAATTGCTGAGCGAGATGACGTCGACCGTCGGTGCCGTGTTCCTTGGACTCACCGTCGGCTGCGCGAAGTGTCACGACCACAAGTACGATGACATCCCCACCAAAGACTTCTACCGCCTGAAGGCATTCTTCTCGACGGTCTCCCTGCCCCGCCCCGAACCGGGCGACGGCTTTCAGATCGGCGGTTCGCTTCCCGCCACGTTTTACCGTGATGGCGAACAGGAATGGGCAGCCGCCCGCCGCACTGCGCTTCAACAGGAAGTGGCCGACGCGAAGCAGCAACTGGAAGAACTCAAAGCGGCACTCACCGACAAGCTGGACGACAAAGCAGGGTTCGGTCTTCAGGCGATGGGCGGTGGTCTCGGGAACAACTACATCTTCGGCCGCACGCCGGTCAGCGACGGCACGCTGCACGCTTCAATCGTGAACTGCGACGCAAACGAATGGGCGTTCTTCACGGACTTTGGTTCGCGAGAACAGACTGGCAGCAATGCCGGCTCCAATCAGGGACAGTGGTTCGGCGATGTTCCGAACGTGCAGCACGTTGCACTGGGGCAGTATTCCGAAGGCACAGGTCGCATCCGCGCTGAGCAGGCGCATCACGTGGGAGCGTTCGCTCACGTGCTGATCTACGACCATCCGCTCAGCGTCGATGAACGGACGGCACTGCAGTCCTGGCTGACAGCGGGATGCACGTGCGATCCGCCGCACAGCGGACTGCGGTTCTGGCTGAATGCAGCTGATCTCGACGGCAATCCGGACACCGACAATCCCGCGACGGGCAGTCAGGTCGCGCGATGGACCGATCGCTGCGGCGGAATCACGTTGTCACAGACAGCACCACAGCTCCAGCCGACATTGACGACAGTCGCCATCGGTGGTGACGGCACCGTCAGCGGTGATGAGCGCCAGGCGGAGATTCCGGCCGTTCGTTTTGATGCCGATTTTCTTGTCGGTGCAGCCGCAGACGCGTCCTTCACGCAGGATCAGTCGGGATCGCTGGTTGTGATCGGCACGGCTGAGCATGCTCACGAAGGCTACGGTTTTGAAGTCGGCGGCGACGGGGCGTTTCTGAGCACATTCATCAATCCCGGCGCGTCGGCACGGACGGATGTGGAATCGCTGCTGACCGCCCAGGACAACGAACTGGTGTCGCCGCAGGATCGGGAACGTTACCGGTGGCTGTCGAACCGCGAACACTTTGTGGCTCAGCACCTGAAGCGCCTGCAGCCCGTGGCGATGTCGGTGCGGCATTCGTATGGTCCGCCGTATGAACCCGGAGTTCCGACATCACGCGTGTTGATTCGCGGCGAATACGACAATCCGGGCGAAGAAGTCCAGGCCGGTTTTCTAAGCTGCATCACGGGCAACGACGAGCCCGCCGAAATTCGCCTCGACCCGTTCAAACGCTGGCCCACTCGCAGCCGACGAATGGCTCTGGCGAACTGGATCGCCAGCGCTGAAAACCCGCTCACCGCGCGCGTGATTGTGAACCGGCTCTGGCACTGGCACTTCAGTCGCGGGATTGTTGCTTCACCCAGCGACTTCGGACAACTCGGCGGCGGTCCATCGCATCCGGAACTGCTCGACTGGCTCGCCCTGCGGCTTGTTCAGAACAACTGGAGCCTGAAAGCCATCCATCGGCTGATCGTGATGTCGGCGGCCTACCGACAGACGTCACTGCGAGTCGATGCGGACTGTTCCCGGATCGATCCGGAAAACTCCCTGCTGTGGCGATTTCGACGACGGCGGCTGGAAGCCGAAGCCGTCCGCGACAGCGTCTTGTCCGTCAGCGGCCGGCTGAATCCCGAACAGTTTGGCCTGCCGATTTTTCCACCGCTGCCGGACGACATCGAAGAACGAGTCAAATACTCAAACAGCAAGTGGGATACGCAGCACGGTCCGGAAGGCCGCAGGCGAAGCATCTACATCTATCAACAGCGGACTCTGACGATGCCGCTGATGCAGTCGTTCGACTCGCTGGTATGCGACGAATCGCGGCCGCTGCGCCGTTCCTCAGTAACTCCGCTTCAGGCGCTGGCGATGTACAATGGCCGGTTCGTCAGCGAAGAAGCAAAACACTTCGCATCACGCGTGCTCCGCGAAGCAGGGGATGATGCCGGCGTTTCAGAACAGATCTCGTACGCGTTTCGGATCGCGCTGGGCCGATCACCGGACTCCACTGAACTGACGGAACTGCGAAGACTGGCAGATGACAGTAAGTCGGGGCTTGCCGCCGTGTGCCGTGTCCTGCTGAACAGCAGCGAGTTTCTGTATGTCGACTAGGAACCCCTAACAAGACCTGCGAGACCTCGGAGGTCTTGTCAGGGGTTCTAAGAACGAGGAACCCGCAGATCATCGTCAGGAACTGACAGGCATGATTCCCACAACGTCCCTGCGACGCACCTTTCTGAAAACGGCGTTCAACGGACTTGGCGCGGTCGCGTTCCATGACCTGCTGCGCGCGGAGGAACGGGCGGCGGCGGCGACTGATCCGCTGGCCGAGCGACTTCCGCATGTGCCTCGGCAAGCACGCCACTGCATCTTTCTGTTCATGCAGGGCGGTGTCAGTCAGCTTGATTCGTTCGAATACAAGCCGGAGCTGACGAAGGTTCATGGAAGTCGGCTGCCCCGCATTCCGGACATTTCCGGCGAACTGCAGGGACGTCTGTCGTTTCCTCACGTCGCAATCGGCAGTCCGTTCAAGTTCCGTCAGTACGGCGAATCGGGACACTGGTTTTCGGAACTGTTTCCGCATCTGGCGCAGCACGCCGACCGGCTTGCGATGGTTCGGGGCATCAAAACGGACAATCAGAATCACGGCCCGTCCACACTGCATGTGACAACGGGAAGCCAGTTTCCCGGAAGCCCGTCCGTCGGTTCATGGGTCAGCTACGGTCTTGGTTCACCAAACCGCAACATGCCCGGATACATCGTCATCCAGGACCCGCGCGGAGCGCCCGTGAATGGTGCCGCGGTGTGGGCCAACGGTTATCTGCCGGCTTCGTACCAGGGAACGCTGCTGCGTTCGACCGGTACGCCGATTCTGAATCTTGCGCGGCCCGATGGTGTGTCCGCCAAACAGCAGCGGCGGGAATTCGATGTGCTGGCATCATTGAATCGGCGACATCACGAAGCCCGGCCCGACGACACGGAACTGGCGGCACGCATCAACGCCTACGAACTTGCGTTTCGCATGCAGTCCGACGCGCCGGAACTGGCGGACCTTTCCGGAGAAACGCAGGCGACACAGCAACTGTACGGTCTGGACAATCCGACGACTTCGGGATTCGGTCGGCAGTGTCTGCTTGCCAGAAGAATGGTCGAAGCGGGAGTCCGCTACACACTGCTGGTCCACGGCGTTCAGATCGGACCGCACAGTTGGGACGATCACGGCAACGTCCGGGACGGGATGAAGCGTCATTCACAGGAAGTCGATCAGCCCGTCGCCGCGCTGTTGACCGATCTTCATGTACGCGGTCTGCTGGAAGACACGCTGGTCGTCTGGGCGTCGGAGATGGGTCGCACTCCTTTTGTAAACGGCGCGATGAGCCGCACGCCTGGCCGCGAACACAATTCCTGGAATCTGGTCATGTGGCTGGCCGGCGGAAACGTCAAAGGCGGCGCGTCAGCCGGTGAAACGGACGACTTCGGGCTGCGTTCCGTCGGCGACGAAATTCCGGTTCGTGACGTCCACGCAACCATCCTGAACCTGATGGGACTCGACGACGATCGGCTGCGGTATCTTCATGCCGGTCGTCTTCGGCAACTGACGGATATCGGCGGCAATGTGCTGCATGATATCATCGCCTGAGACAACCGCGGCAGTCCGCTCGTCAATTCGAACAGGCGAGTGCGGAGCTGCTGATAGTTCTGATTTTGAGCGGCTGATCCCATGATGAAACTGTCAACAACGCTGACGCTTTTCGGAATCTGTCTTTGCTGGGCACTTCCGGCAGCACATGTGGTGTCCAGCGATTCCGAGCATGATGATGCTGCGTCCGACGCAGCCGACTCACCGAGGGACCCGTGGTGCTTTCGACCGATTCCGGACATCGAACAGCTTGATCCGCGAGCCGACACCGGAACCGCGACCCTCGATGTTTCTGTCATCGATCACTACATTCGCCGCGAACTGCAGAAGGTTCCCCTGTCGCCGGCCCCGCGTGCAGAACCGTATCGCCAGGTGCGGCGACTCAGCCTGATGCTGACGGGGCTCCCGCCCGACCCCGAAACCGTGGACGCCTTCGTCGACGACCCGACCGACGAACACTATGCCAGGCTGGTCGATCACTACCTGAATTCACCGCAGTACGGCGAACGCTGGGCACGGCACTGGATGGACGTCGTCCGTTTCGCGGAAACGTGGGGCTACGAATGGAACCATCTGGTGCGCGATGCGTGGCGATATCGCGACTACCTGATTCGTGCGTTCAACAGCGACCTGCCCTATGACCAGTTGATTCGCGAACACATTGCCGGTGACCTGCTGGACGCTCCGCGGGTCAATGAAGACCTGGGCATCAACGAATCACTGATTGGAACGGCGTTCTATCGGTTCGGTGAAACGGGCCACGACGACTGCGTGCTGTATCCGGAAATCAGCCTGGACGTTATGGACAACCAGATCGATACGCTGTCCAAGGCCTTTCAGGCTCTGACGGTATCGTGTTCGCGATGCCACGATCATAAACTCGACGACATTCCTCAGCGCGATTACTACGGGCTGCTGGGAATTCTGGCAAGTTCGCGTCAGGTGATTCGAACGCTTGATCTTCCGCATCGTCAGGACGATCGCAAGGCGAAGCTGGCCGCGTCAAAACGAGAGATCCGGCGAATGCTGAGCGGGTTGTGGATGAACCATGCCGACACGCTCTCAGCGGAACGCCTGAATGAGCTGCTGCGGAATTCTGCGGCGAACGGACACCAGCCCGCCGGCTCCGGCGACATCACGCATCCGCTGTTCGTCTGGCAGAACATGACAAACTCGGCGGGTGAAAGCACCTGGCAGGATCGCTGGAACGAAACTCGCAACACAATGACGGCGGAAAACGACCGGCGCGTCGCGTTCAATCGTAAAAACTATGTGTTGTTCGGCGATTTCTCTGACACGGCCGGCGACTTCAGCAACTGGGGATTCGAAGGACTCGCGGTTGAAGATCACGAATGTTTCACGCCGCATGGCGACTTCAGTGTGCTTCCGGCCGGCCCGCAGGTCATTTCGAATCTTCTGCCGGCGGGTTGTTTTTCGCACGGCCTGTCGCAGAAGCTGAATGCCGTTGTCCGATCACCGCTGCTGCCGGAAGACAGGAAATACGTCAGCTATCAGGCCATGGGACAGCGTCGAAGCGTCTGCCGTACCGTCATCGCCAACTGCACGCTGCCGTATTTCCACACCAACCGGTTTGATTCGGCGAAACTCGCCTGGGCCACGGTTGACCTGACGCACATTCGGAAGTCGCGGCTTGTTCCGCTGCGGTCATGGCTGGAATGGGCAACGGCGCTGGACGATCAGGGTTATCCGCTGCTGAACATGCCGCAGACCGAATATCAGACGATGCTCGACAATCCGCGGTCATGGTTCGGCGTGACGAAAGTGTTCGTCCACGACGTTGAGCAGCCACCGTTTGAAGAACTTCACGCACAACTGAAGGTGTTCGAATCACCGGCTGCCGGTCCCGATGACCTGGCGGTGCGGTATCGCGAGATCCTGAAGAACGCGGTTGCTCGCTGGTCGGCCGGAATGTCGGTCGAGTCCGACGTGTTCTGGCTGAACGCATTCATCGACCTGGAACTGCTCAGTTGCGACAACGATCAGTCAACGGAACTGGCGGAGCTGGTGTCGGAGTATCGGAAGCTTGAAG
Organism: Planctomycetaceae bacterium; assembly: GCA_041398785.1. Lineage (NCBI taxonomy): Bacteria > Pseudomonadati > Planctomycetota > Planctomycetia > Planctomycetales > Planctomycetaceae > Planctomycetaceae bacterium. The sequence goes on from JAWKUA010000006.1 coordinate 301,026, forward strand.
ACCGGATCGAAACGCCCCGGCGAATCGTCGGCATGTCCGACCAGGACAGCGGCTTTGACGTTCCGCTGCTGGATGGCGGCAACGCGGCGACTCCGCAGAAGCGCGTCCATCGCAGTTACCTGACGGCCGTCGAATCACGGATGTCCAGGCATCCCGCGCAGCGCGGCAGTGGCCGCCTGCGCGTGGCGGAACTGGTCGCCGATCCCGAAAACCCGCTGACGGCACGAGTCATGGCTAACCGAATCTGGCATTACCTGTTCGGTGCCGGAATCGTGCGGTCCGTCGATAACTTCGGAAACCTGGGAGACGCGCCCAGTCATCCGGAGTTGCTGGACTATCTCGCGCGGCGACTGATCGATTCCGGCTGGTCCGTGAAGGCACTGATCCGCGAAATCGTGCTCAGCGACACCTTTCGGCAGTCGTCCGTGACATCCGGCGACGGACGGCAGAAGGATCCTGAGAATCGGCTGTTCCACCGCTATCCCTCGCGGCGCATGGAAGCGGAGGTCATCCGTGATTCAATGCTGTGTGTGTCCGGCCGCCTGGACCTGACAATGTTCGGGCCGAGCATTGATCCACACCGCGCCGAGGACATCGACAGCCGCAAGCTGTACTCCGGACCTCTGGACGGCAACGGTCGCCGAAGTCTGTATCTGAAGGTCACGCGAATGGGACCGCCGAAACTGCTGGAACTGTTCAACTTTCCGGATCCGTCCATGACGCGCGGACGTCGCGACAGCACCAACGTGCCCTCACAAGCGCTTGGCCTGATGAATCACCCGTTCGTCCATCAGCAGGCACACGTACACGCCGCGCGTCTGATTGACGAATCCGGTGCGAACATCACCTTCGAATCCGCACTGGACCGGCTGTTCCTGACCTTGTTCAGTCGGCGGCCGACAGAAGTTGAGCGAAACGAATACACACAGTTCTTTGGACAATTGGCAACGGCGCACGGCGATTCCTCCCCGGAAGATGCTCTCCACAATTCGGCCGTTTGGCAGGATCTGATCCATACGCTCTACAATCTCAAGGAATTCACGTATGTCCTCTAAAGTCCGCACCGGGTGTTCGCCGGTTAGCAGGCGGACAATGCTGAAGTTGTCTCTCGGCACGGTGGCAACCGCGGGTGTGACGCCGCGCGTGACGGGTTCGGATTCGTCAGTTCGCATCCCGCATTTTGTCCCGCAGGCAAAGCACGTCATTTTCTGTTTCATGCAGGGTGGAATGTCGCACGTCGACATTTTCGATCCCAAACCCGTGCTTGATGAATATGACGGCCGGAACACGATCAACGACAACATTCAGTCTCAGGGCCCCGGAAGTCGCCAATGGCTGGCCAGTCCCTGGAAGTTTCGTCAGCACGGAGAATCGGGAATTCCGTTCAGCAGCCTGCTGCCTCACCTGGCTGCGTGCGCCGACGACGTGACCATCATCCGTTCGATGCGCGGCGGCCTGCCTCTGCATTCGGTGGGCAATCTGTTCCTGCATTCCGGCCGCAATCGCGCGGGGTTTCCAAGCTGGGGTGCGTGGATCAATTACGGCCTGGGCAGCGAAAACTCAAACCTGCCCGGCCACATCCTGATGCACTACGACGAAGTGCTGCCGGGCGGAATGGAGAACTTCTCGAATGGATTCCTGCCGGCTCAGCACCAGGCGACGCCGCTGCGAGCGGACGGCATTCCGCTCGACAATCTGCAGTCGCGCGACCGGTCCGCCGCTGCACAGCAAATCAAGCTGGAGTTCCTGCAGTCACGTGACCGGACGCTGTCGGAAGAACTCGGAGGTCAGCGGGATATCGACGCGGCCGTGCTTAACTATCAGCTTGCCCGGCGGATGCAGGATCATCTGCCGCGAGCACTCAACATCGAAGCGGAAAGCCGGGCCGTTCAGAAGCTGTACGGTCTGGGGTCGGGAGATCCGCAGAAGGAACGCTACGCCACGCATTGCCTGCGAGCACGGCGGCTGATCGAAGCAGGAGTCCGCTTCATCGAAATCGTCACGCCACCGGGATTCAGCGCCAATGGTTCCTGGGATCAGCACGGCGAACTCAGAAAAGGGCATGGAGCCAACTGCTTCATCGTTGACCAGCCCATCGCCGCTCTGATCCGCGACCTGAAATCGCGCGGACTGTTCGATGAAACGATCATTGTGGTCGCTGGCGAAATGGGCCGGACTCCGCATTCCGCCGGCCGCGACGGGCGAGATCACCACACGTCGTGCTATTCGATTCTTGTTGCCGGCGGCGGATTCCAGCGTGGCTTCGTCTACGGTCGAACTGACGACTTCGGCATGAGCGTCGTCGAAAATCCTGTCACGGTCCATGACCTTCACGCGACCGTTCTGCATCAACTTGGTATCGACCATGAAGCGCTGACCTACCGATTCGGTGGTCGAGACTTCACGCTGCCCGACGTCGAAGGACGCGTCAACGACGACCTGATCAGGGCGTGAACGGAATGCGTTCTCCAGCGCGCACACCAGGCACCGCGCCAACCACCTCTCCCAGCGCAGCGGCAGGGAGAGGTCGCACGAGCGAAGCAATGCGCGGGAGCGAACGCGCAGCCAACGTCGTGCGCTCGCAGTGCAACCAACGCGCGGACTGCCCTCCCCCGAACTTGCTCCGCTCGTTCGACCCCTCACCGCTGGCCTTCGGCCGGGAGGGGTTCAGAGGAGCCACTTGTGCGAACCAGGCGGTCGAAAGGGGGAGCATATGAGGCTGCGTTATGGAAGCGGCATGACTTCGATTTTGCGGATGTTGACTCGGCTGCCGGGGTCATGCTGCTGGAAGGCGAAATGTCCTTCCCGGAAGGTCTGAGCGAAGTCGAGATATTCGTACAACTCGTGACCATCGACCGTCACCTTGATGCGGGTGACGTCTCTGCCGCGCCACACATCGTCGCGGACTTCCAGATCATAGGTGAACCACGTATCCGGCTTCACATGCTGCTCGTAGACATGGCACATGCCGTACAGTGAACCCGTGCGGATCGGGTCGGTATGTGTGCTGTCGATCTGAGCCTCATAGCCATCCGTAAATCCGGGCATGCGAGTTGTGCGGAAGTAAAGCCCGGAGTTCCCGCCGTCGTTGATCCGGATTTCCGCGCGGTAACGGAAGTTCTTGTACGGCCCTTTTGTGCAAACCAGCATGGAGGCAGGCCCGGATCCGCTGATCGCGCCGTCTTTGACCTCCCAGACGCTTTTTTCGTTGCCGACCTTTTCCCAGCCGTCCAGCGTCTTGCCGTCGAACAGGGATATCCATTCAGCATCCTGGGCCAGAGAATGCGTCCCGAGCGACAGAACCAGTGCGGCGACACAACCACGGATGATGCGACGGGCGGACATGGAGAATCTCCTTGTTTCAACGGATAGAAGTTTCAACGGATAGATTTCGGCGGACGAGTTTTGCCAGTCAGATGACCAGGTGCGGATTGTTGCGAAATCAGCGGAATGATGACCGGTCCCGTACAGGCGCGACCACTTTACCAACGTCGCATGGCGATACAATGATGCGATTGTGCCATGCGGAGCCTTCGGAGATCTGGCCGCTTCACAACGCCTGGCTCGAAGGTGACAATGGCAGAAGTTACGAATCACGCTCCCGGAACCCGGAAAATGCCACCCACCTGCCATCCCCGCCAGCGTTTCCTGCGCATCATCCTGATTGCGGCCGCGACAGTGATCTCCGCAGTGAGTACCGCACAGCAGAATTCCGCCGACGACGGGATTGAATTCTTCGAAAAGCGAGTTCGCCCGATCCTTGCGGAACACTGTCTTCACTGTCACGGTCCGGACGAAGCGTCGGGGAATCTGCGACTCGATTCAAAATCCGGCTGGCAGCGCGGCGGCGAGGCCGGTCCGGCGATCGTGCCGGGCGATCCCGCGGCCAGTGCACTGATTCGAGCAGTTTCGTACGAAGATCCGGAACTCAGGATGCCTCCGCCCGATGACGGCGGTCGCCTGAGCGAACAACAGATTCAGGATCTGGTGACGTGGGTTCGAAACGGAGCCACAGATCCTCGCACGGGTCCGCGAGTCGTCACGGATATTGAAGCGGCGGCGCGCGATCACTGGGCGTTTCAGCCGGTTCAGGCCCCCGTCGTTGATTCCACCGACAATCCGATCGATGTGCTGATCGAACGAAAGCTGCTGGAATCAGGCATGGTCCCAACGCAGCCGGCGGATATGAAGACGCTGATTCGCCGTGCTGCTTTCGACCTGATCGGACTTCCTCCCACGATTCAGCAGCTCGCCACGCCCCGCGAACAATTCCCGAAGCTCGTGCAGCAATTGCTGGCGTCGTCGCGATACGGAGAACGCTGGGGCCGGCACTGGCTGGACGTGGCACGCTATTCCGATGCCAAGGACGGTGTGCTGATGTACGGCGACGCCAGAATTCGTCCGTTCGCCTACACCTATCGCGACTACGTCATTCGCGCCTTTAACGATGACAAGCCGTTTGACCGATTCATCCGCGAACAACTTGCCGCCGATCAGTTGGATCTGCCCGAAGACTCACCCGACCTGGCGGCCATGGGGCTGCTGACTCTTGGCAGGATGTTTGACGGCAATCGCCACGACGTTATCGACGACCAGATTGACGTCGTCACTCGCGGATTCCAGGGACTGACCGTCGGCTGCGCCAGATGCCACGATCACAAGTTCGACCCCGTTCCGACGGCCGACTACTACTCGCTGTACGGCGTCTTCGCGAGTTGCGAGGAACCTCTGGAACGACCGCGCATCCAGGACATTTCGGAAGCCGGCACCGCCTTCGAAACAGAATTCAACGCCAAACGAGACGAAGTGCTGGCCGCTCGCCAGGCTCATTATGACGAAGTGCTTCAAGTCGCCCGCGATCGGACTCCCGACTATCTGGTGCAGGTTGCGACAACGGAACCCGATATTTCCGAAACGACGATCTTCTTCCTGTCACTGATCCCGGACCAGCTTCGACCGCAGGTCACCTGGCGATGGCGGCAGTTGATTGCCCGGCGAGCCTGGGCCGACGATTCGGTTTTCGGTCCCTGGCACGACATGATGAACGAACCGGTGCTGCGGCCGGACGAATGGCGGCAAAGCGGCGTCGATCAGCGAATCATCGACGGACTGGTGGCAGCGGAACCGAAGACTCCCGAACAGGTCGCTCGCGCGTATGGCAACATCCTCCGCGACGTCTGGTTGCAGCATGTCGAGGCATCCCGATCGGAGTCGCCCCCGTCGGACTCGGCGGTTGAGAACGACCCGCTGCTGTCTCTGCTGTTGACTCGCTCCGGACCCGTCTGGTTTCCGATTGAAGACACCGCCCGATATCTGGAGCGACAGCAGGCGGACGCATTTCGCGGCCTGGTCAGTCAACTGGACGCAATCGCCGTCAAACACAACGACGCGGCCGCGGCGAGCGATGGTGCTGATGGATTCCGACGTCCTCTGCGACCCGGTGATCTTCCAGCGAGGAGATCCCGGAGCTCGCGGCGCTCCGGTTCCGCGGCGGTTTTTGGCCGCGGTGACCGGCCCCGGACGAAAGCCGTTCTCCAGCGGCAGCGGCCGGCTGGATCTGGCCAATGCAATTGCGTCACGCGACAATCCTCTGACCGCGCGCGTCTGGGTGAATCGCGTCTGGATGCATCACTTTGGAGCGCCGCTTGTCGAAAATCCCGATGATTTCGGGCTGCGGACGCAGCAGCCACTGCAACACGAACTGCTGGAATATCTGGCGGCCTACTTTGTCAGCAACGGCTGGCGAACAAAGCCGCTGCACGAGCTGATTCTGTCGTCGCGCGCCTACCAGCGGGCCTCGATCATTCCTGACGATCAACGCATGGCGATGCAGCGGCAGACAGACCCCGACAATCACTCATGTCTGGCACGCAATCGGCGCCGGCTCGATCTGGAACAGATGCGAGATACCATCCTGCGGTTTCCGGGCGGCTGGATGAAACCATGTACGGCCGGCCGCCGCTGATCACGGACGCAGACAACAACCGCCGAACGGTCTATGCCTCGTGGAACGGCAGAACATTCCGTCGATGATACAGACATTTGATTTTGCCAACGCTGACACATCGACAGCCCGGCGAGTCGTCACGACGGTTCCGCAGCAGGCGCTGTTCGCGATGAACTCAGCGTTCATGACGCAGTCCGCTGCCGCACTTGCCGCCCGACTCGATGCCGGGACCAATTCGCAGCGCGTCGCCCAGGCATATGAGATTGTGCTGGGACGGCAGCCTTCGGACGAAGAGCTGTTGCTGGCTGAAGAGTTCTTAACCACCGCTTCGCTGGAACAGTTTGCTCAGGTGTTGCTGATGAGTAACGAATTGATGTTTGTGGACTGACAAGCTGACGATGATTTCGGCTCAGTCCGATGAGTCCCCTTCCTGCCAACCCCGGATTTCGCGAACGCACTCAACGAACAACCCTCCACACGCGACACGGTCAGGCAACGCCCGACTGTCTGCGCATTAGCACCATTGCAGTGGCGCTTGGCGATCAACTGCACCCTCCTTCGAATGAACCGAACTCCCGCCGAACTGAAAAACGGGCAGCAATCATGAACACGGAATTCTCACGACGTCAACTGCTTCGCGGCATGGGCACAGGGCTGGGCATGGTTGCAATGCCGGCGCTGCTGCGTGCCGCGGACGGGCCGCTGGCAGCGAAAGCTCCACACTTTCCCGCGACGGCAAAGCACATCATCCACATCTATCTGAACGGCGGCCCGTCGCAGGTCGACACCTGGGATCCCAAGCCGGAACTCACACGCTGGGGCGGCAGAAAGTTGCCGACGGGAAACCTGACGACGGAACGCGAAACCGGCGTTGCTCTGCCGTCGCCGTTCCGGTTCCGGCAATACGGAGACAGCGGCCTGTGGTGCAGTGAGATTTTTCACGAAACAGCGTCACAACATGCCGACCGAATCTGCGTGATCCGATCGATGTTCGCCAACACGCCGAATCACGAACAAAGCATGAGACTGATGAATACGGGTGACGAACGTCTGTCGCGGCCCAGCTACGGTTCGTGGCTGACGTACGGGCTTGGCTGCGAGAATCAGAACCTGCCTGGGTTCGTCACGCTGTGTCCCGGACTGCCGGTGGCCGATTCATCCAACTGGCGCAGTTCGTTTCTGCCGGGAATCTTTCAGGGCACCTATCTGGATACGCGCAAGACGGAAATCACCGAACTGCTGGCGAACATTCGCAACGACAGCCTGTCACCGATTCAGCAGCGCCGGCAATTGGATCTCCTGGCACGACTCAATCGGCGTCACCAGCAGCCGCGAAGCGACGACGCCGCTCTGGAAGCAAGGATACAGTCCTTCGAGCTGGCCTTTCGCATGCAGATGCAGGCCACCGACGCGCTGGACATTTCGAAGGAATCAAAAACCACGCATGACCGGTACAGGGCCGATACGGTTCACGGCCGGCAGCTTCTGATGGCGCGGCGGCTGATCGAACGGGGAGTCCGCGTTGTTCAGTGCTACCACGGCGACGTGCAGCCATGGGATTCCCACGGTAATATCGCCGGCGAGCACCGCCGCCTGGGAAATGAAATCGACGGCCCGACCGCCGCGCTGATTTCCGACCTGGCCGACCGCGGGCTGCTGGACGAAACGCTGATCATCTGCGGCGGCGAATTCGGCAGGACTCCGGCGGTCGAAATTCCCATCGGTCAGACCGCTCCGCCGACGGGACGCGATCACAATCACCACGGCTTTTCCGTGTGGCTGGCCGGCGGCGGTGTGAAGGGTGGCATGGCGTACGGAGCGACCGACGAATTCGGTTATCGCGCCGTCGAGAACCGCACTCATGTCCACGACCTGCACGCCACGATGCTGCGACTGATGGGATTTGACCACGAGCATCTGACGTATCGCCACGCCGGTCGCGACTTCCGGCTGACCGATGTGCATGGCAACGTCGTGACCGACATCATCGCCTGATCGCCGACCCCGTTTCCGGACCGGCCGTCGTCAGATGATTTCAGAAATCGGTTCGATGCCTTCGTCGACCAGATACTGCGGCACGCCGCTCTGGTCGAACATCCGGAAGCCGTGGACATCCAGGCCGATGTTGTGATACAGCGTCGCGAAGATTTCCTGGAACTTCACAGGACGCTCCGACGCGTATTCGCCCAGGCGATTGGTCGCCCCCAGAACCTGGCCGGTCTTCATGCCTCCGCCGGCCAGCATCGCACAGGATACCTGAGGCCAGTGGTCGCGGCTGGCGTTCTGATTGATCTTGGGAGTCCGGCCGAACTCACCCCAGACAACCACGGAGACATCTTTGTCGAGACCCCGTTCATGCAGATCCGTGACGAGCGCAGACAGTCCCTGATCCAGCAGCGGAAACTCTTCGCGCGAGCGGGGAAAGTTCATGCCATCGCCGCCGTGCCAGTCCCAGCGGCTGTAGTTCAGCGACACAAAGCGAGCACCGGCTTCAATCAGACGTCGAGCGATGCAGAAGTTTTCGATCATCTTCGGAGCACCGTCGCGCTGAAACGTTTCGTCACTGGTGCCGTAGCGAGCCACGATTTCCGGATCTTCCTTCGACAGGTCCAGGCCATCCGCCAGGGCAGAATTTGTCAGAATCCCCATCGCCTGCTGTGTGTAAACGTCCATGCTGTCCATGACGCCGCGAGTATCCGCGGCCCGGCGGAACTGATCGAAGCCGGACAGCAGTTGCCGACGGTCGCGAAGCCGGTCCAGCGAGATTCCCTGCAGCGTCATCGAATCCGCCGACGTTCGCGGCTTGCGTCCCACAAGATTGAACGGCGTGTGAGCGACGCCCAGAAATCCACCGGTGCCCGGTTCACCCCAGGTACGGTTGCCGGTTTGATACATCAGCGCCACGTTCGGCGGCACGGCGGAATTGACTTCGCCCTGAATCGCCGAAACCCAGGAACCTGCGGCCGGCCAGCCTCCCGGCGGCTTGCGACTGTCGAATCGGCGTCCGGTCATGCACTGATAACAGTCGTGCCGGCCGTCGGCGTCGCAGATCGAACGGACCGGAATGAACTTGTCCATCATCGCCGCCATGCGCGGAAACAATTCGCAGATTTCGATTCCCGGCACGTTCGTGCGGATCGGATTGAACTCACCGCGAATCTCGCTGGGAGCCTCCGGCTTCAGATCCCACAAATCCAGATGAGACGGACCGCCCGGCAGATAGATATTGATGATGCCCTTGTGAGATCTCGGAGCGCTGCCTTCGGCTTCAGCTCGCAGAACCTGAGGCAGCGAGAGACCTCCCATTGCCAGGCCGCCAATCGTCAGGAAGCCCCGACGCGAAATCCCGTCGCAGAAGTTGCCCCGCAAAGATCCGCCACGACCTGTGATCGTCAACATGGTGCCGAGCCCTGTGCAGCCGAGTTCTGTGGATAAGGAAGTGCGGTGGCCATCTTATCCGAACCGACTCAGCAGGATCAATAAGAACGGACCCCGGCGAACGGTCCGGAGGCGTGCCGACGAACCGCGAGACCGTGGAAGTCCTGCTGTTCCTGCCGTATAAGTCACGGCTGCCGACTTCACCGATGTGATCCGAACGTAAGGACTCTTCAGATGACCATCAAGACACTTCTGACCAGCGCATGGATTTGCTTCGTTGCCTGCGCATCAACAGCCTTCGGCCAGGAAACGCGGATGACTCCGGAGCTGCTGTGGAAGCTGGGACGACTCAGCAGTCCGACATTGTCCGCCGACGGAAACCTGGTGGCATACACCGTTCGCCGGTATGACCTGAAGGAGAATTCCGGAAAGAGTACGGTCTATGTCAAAGACCTGGCATCGGGAGGTCAGCGCGAACTGCTGACCGACTGGAGTTCCATTTCCGATCTGCAGTTCGGACCCTCACCCTTCGGCGAACGACTGTTCTTCACGGGCCTGTCGGGAACAGAAGAAAACGCGTCGTCGCAGGTCTGGGCGATGAATCCGATCGACGGTGCTTTGTTGCAGGTCACTGACTTCACCGCGAAAGACTTTCCATGGACGAACGAGAAGGACACGAAAGACGCCACCGACGCCGAATCTTCCGATGACGACGACAGTGAATTCAGCGGAATCGCAAATCTGAAGGTCTCTCCCACCGGACATCACATCGCTTTCACCGCCGATATCAAGCTCGACAAGACCGTGCAGGACCTTTACGAAGACCTGCCGAAAGCCGATGCGAGGATCATCGATTCCCTGATGTTTCGTCACTGGAATGCCTGGCACGATTACAAGTACAGCCACCTGCATGTGGCCGCGATTGGCGACAACGGTCGCTCCGGAAAACCGACGGACCTGATGAAGAATCAGCGAGTCGACTGCCCGGTCCCGCCGTTCGGCGGCAGTGAACAGTTCGCGTGGTCGCCGGACGGACAGGAAATCGCCTATACCGCAAAGGACGTGAAGAACTGGGCCGAATCCACTGACAGCGATGTGTATCTGGTCAGCATTGCCGACCCCGCGTCCGCGAAGAACATCACGGAGGGCATGGAAGGTTATGACAACGACCCGTCGTATTCGCCGGATGGAAGGCTGCTGGCGTTTCATTCGATGCAGCGTGCCGGGTTTGAATCGGACCGCAACCGGATCATGATCTATGACCGCAGCAGTGGTGCCATCACCGAAGCCACGGCAGGACTTGATCAGACGGCTCACGGAGCCCACTGGACTCCCGACAGCAGCGGTATCCTGTTCACTTCGGAACGCAACGGAACCGTTCAGGTCTTTCGCGTGAACCCGTCGGGCGGGGGTGCTCACGAAATCAGCAGCGGACGTTTCGACTGGGAAGCGTACGACGTATTCCCGGCGGGAGATCGCGCGCTCGTCACATTCAGCAGCATGATCCGGCCGAACGAACTGGCGGTGATGTCACTGACTGACGGCAAAGCCACGACAATCTCCGGCATCAACGACGAGATCTATAAAACGCTCGAACTGCCGACAATCCGGGAACGCTGGGTCAAAGCCACTGACGGAAAACAGATTCACACGTGGGTCATTTATCCGCCGGACTTCGACGAGAAAAAGCAATGGCCGATGCTGACGTACTGTCAGGGCGGTCCGCAGGGCCAGATCGGTCAGTGGTTTTCCTATCGGTGGAATTTCCACCTGATGGCGGCCAGCGGCTATGTGGTTGCCGCTCCCAATCGACGCGGCCTGCCGGGCTTCGGTCGGGAATGGAACGACCAGATCAGCGGCGACTGGGGCGGACAGGCCATGCAGGACCTGCTGTCGGTGACGGACGAACTGGCCGCGACCGACTACATCGATGAACGGCGCGTCGGCGCAGTTGGCGCCAGCTTCGGCGGCTACACCGTTTACTGGCTGATGGGCAACGCAGGCGATCGCTTCGCCTGCATGCTGGCCCACTGCGGCGTGTTCAATCTGGAATCCATGTACGGCTCAACCGAAGAACTGTTCTTCGTCAACTGGGATCTGGGCGGTCCGTACTGGAAGGCAGACATGATTCAGCGCGACTATGATCGGTTCTCGCCGCACCGGTTTGTGAAGAACTGGAAGACACCGCTGCTGATTGTTCACGGCGAGAAGGACTTTCGGGTCCCGGTGACTCAGGGCATGGAAGCATTCACCGCCGCACAGATTCAGGGCGTGCCTTCGAAGTTCCTGTACTTTCCGAACGAAGGTCACTGGGTGCTGGGACCACAGAACGGAGTGCTCTGGCACCGAGTGTTCTTCGAATGGCTCGACACATACTGCAAGCCGGCAGCGGCGCAGGGCGTGTCTGCATCTGTTCGATGACGATCGTCTGCCTGACAGCGTGTGCCGTCGCGCATGCTGGTTCGTCGCCCGGGACCTCAGCGTCCGGCGACATGGCAGGCGGCCGACATCGCTCAATTGCGGCGGACCAGTTCAGCGGGCATCCGGGCGCGTTCCGACAGGCGTCCCGGTTCGGCAGACACTTCGGGATGCGTGTTGGCTTCTGCTGAGTTCCGCATGACGATATCTTCGCGGGAGTGGTGCTGAACACAGGCATCGCTCTGACCCGAATTCAATCGCAACACTGCCGGAGGTATTGCAGATGAGTCGCTGGTTCACGCTTCTGACGCTGGTGCTGTCAGCGTCCATGGCAGGCCGTGTCTGTCAGGCCGAACGGCCCAACATTCTGTTCATTTACGCCGACGACCAGTCCTACAAGACTCTGTCGTGCTATCGGGAAGCGCCGGACTGGGTGAACACGCCCAACATCGATGCGCTCGCGCGCGGCGGAGTTCGCTTTGAACGCTGCTATTTCGGAGCGTGGTGCATGCCGTCCCGCGCCAGTTTTCTGACCGGAAGGCTGCAGCACGGAATTCAGACGATGCGAATGGAAGGCACCTATCCGGCCAGCACCTACGATCCCGAACAATGCCCGTTCGTGCCCGCGGAGTTCCGAAAACAGGGTTACCACACGGCACAGATCGGAAAGTGGCATACCGGCGTCGACACCGGTAACGGACGCGACTGGGATCACCAGATCGTCTGGAACCGTCCCGGACATCCGGAGAATGCCGGCAATTACTTCAAAGAGCAGATCGTCACGTTCAACGGTGTCGATCGAAAGGTGGAAGGGTACTCCACGGACAACTACACCGACTGGGCGATCGAATACATCAATGGAAAGCACCGCGACGTCAACAAGCCGTGGTACCTGTGGCTGTGCTACGGCGCCGTCCACGGACCCACAACACCTGCGGAACGACACGAAGGCAAACTTGCCGGAAACCCCGCACCAGTCCCCGCCGATATCTTCGGACCGTGGCCCGACAAACCACGATTTCTGAATACAACGGCGGCCTGGGAACGCGGACCGGACGGCAGCGCGTACCGCCGCAGAAGAGTCGTTGATGCCGCCAGCAACTTCAACACAAATACCGCCGGACAATCCTTCGAAGCCTGGGTCCAGCAGGTGAATGAATGCGCAATGGCAATCGACGAAGGCGTCGGTCGGCTGGTGGCCGCGCTGGAAGCTTCCGGTCAGATTGAAAACACGCTGATCGTCTACACGGCCGATCAGGGCTTTGGCCTGGGGGAACACGGCTTCAACCAGAAAGTCGCCGCCTACGACTCTACCGTCGCCAGTCCGCTGATCATCCGCTATCCGGGAAAACTTCCCGAAGACAAGGTCTGCCGGCACGCGATCAACGCGCCGGATGTGGTCCGGTACTTCTGCAGCGCCGCTGAAGTCACGATTCCGTGGCAGATGCACGGCCGCGACATGCGTCCTCTGCTTCAGAATCCCGAAACGGACGAATGGAATTCCGCGATGCTGATGACGCACACGGCGCGTTCCTACGGCAGCGACACAAACACGATTCCCACCGACGAAGCGCTGACCATCGTCGGTGAGGTTCCGTGGTACGCGCTGCTGCGAGACGGCCGCCACAAGTACATTCGCACGTTTGTGGAAGGCGAAGTCGAAGAGATCTACGACCTGGACGCCGACCCGGAAGAACTGAACAATCTCGCTGTCAGACCGGAAAACCAGGAACTGCTGGTCCGCCTCAGAAATGCGGCGGTCCGGGAGCTTCGGCGAACTGACGCGAAGTTCGTCGATGCCCTGCCGGCGACCGCGGCGATGAAACAGTGACGTTGCGGGCGGACGCTTTGGTTTTCACTTCTTCTGCGCGCCGTCAACGAACTCAAGCAACACCTTCGTCGACGGATCATCGGGAAGACCGAGTTCGTCGTTCAGTCTGTTGTGGTTCGTTTCTCTGGCGCCGGACAGTTTCGCCCAGATCCCGGCTTCCGACAGCACCGCCCCCAGCCGCTGCGCCTGGGCGGAGTTGTCGGGGTGATCGGCAACGTAAAGAATCAGGAACGGAGGAATTCCCTTGTTCGGCGCAACGTGCGTGACGGCGGAAAAGTCGATGTGCTTTTCGGGATTATTGCCGAATTTTTCGCGATGCCCGAACTTCGCCTGTGGCTGACCATGCACGCGGCGGCGAGTCTCCGCGGTGACGATAATCGCCGGAATGTCGTACGTGTCGCCGTCCACCGGCACGCAGCCGCGGATGATGTCCAGTGGCAGGCCCTCCGCCTTCAGGTAACGATCGTCGGTGCAGATTAACGCCGCTAACTGCGCGCCGGCCGAATGACCCATCACCAGCAGGCGATCGGGGTCACCGCCATATTCCGCAATATGATCGTGGACCCACCGCACGGACTTCGCGACATCGCGGATAATCGTTTCCATTTCGACGTCGGGCAATAGTCGGTAGTTCGTGGAGACAAACACGAATCCCCGGTCCATGAACAACTGCGGCTTCAGCCGAACGTCGGACTTGTCCCCGGTCTGCCAGCCACCGCCGTGAATCCAGAACACCACCGGCAGGTTCTTTGCATGATCGGGTGAGTAGACATCCAGCACCTGAAGTTCGCCGGCCGGCTCCGAATACGGAATGTCACGCTGGACGACCTGTGCCTGCACGGTCGTTATGAATCCATATGTGATGACGAAACACAGCAGCGCGAATGGTCTCATACGGAATCGTCCACCAGGAGAGTATTCACAGTCCGTCACGAAACAGCCGCGACGGCATTACCGTTTGGCCTTCAGTCGGGAAGTAACTTCCTTCAGCCTTGCCACTGCCTCAGGATTTTCCGCCAGCGGCTTGTCATGAAACGCCGGCAGCAGTTTGTCCCAGACGACATTCAGCTCGGCCTGCATGTCTCCCGTGTTGGCCGTAATCGCCACGACGGCATCCTGATCGGGAATGACAACGCAGAACTGCCCGTCCTTACCGTCGCCGCGAAAGGCGTTATGACGACAGCGCCAGAACTGAAATCCGTAACCCTGATCCCAGTCACGTTCCGGATCACTGCCGTTGGAAACCTGCTTCGACGTGGCCTGTTCAATCCAGCCGGCCGGTATGAGCTGCCTGCCCTGCCATTTGCCCTTCTGCAGATAAAGCTGACCGAACTTAGCGATGTCTTCCGTGCGCAGAAAAAGTCCGTACCCGCCAATCGAAATCCCCTGCGGACTTTCGTCCCATCGCGGCTTTTCAATTCCAAGCGGTTCGAACAGTCGCGGTGTCAGGTAATCAACCACCGTTTCGCCGGTCACCTTCTGCACGATGGCCGACTGCATATACGTCGCCGGAGTGTTGTACCGGAAGTGAGTTCCCGGCTTGTGAGGTACCGGATGATTCAGAAACGCACGCACCCAGTCCTTCGCTTCTCTCAGGTTCACCTCGTCCTGATGACCGGCCGACATCGTCAGCAGATCCCGGACTCGCATCGCTTTCAGATTTGCGGAAGGCTCGGCCGGAGCTTCATCCGGAAAGAACTTCAACACCGGGTCATCGATGCTCAATCGGCCTTCGGCAACCGCCAGCCCGACGGCGGTTGACGTGAAGCTCTTGCTCAGCGACCACAGCACATGTGCCTTGTCTGCCGATTCCGGTTCCCACCATGCTTCGGCGACAACATGACCGTGACGCACCAGCATAAAACTGTGCATCGAATTGACGTGTTGATCCGCGGCCTCAAGAAATTCCAGAACTCCGGCCGACGACACGCCCTGAGCTTCGGGAGTACTTCGCGGCAAGCCGGACTCCTGACCGACCGCCTGGTCGGAAAGCCATGCAATGACAGGTACCGCCATCAATACGAATCTGACCAGTTTCATGCATCGCGGTCCGTGTGAAAAGGTGCCGGCGATTCCGGCCTGACGCCTGGCACTGACGGAGAAGTTTTGCCGGCCGAACTGCAGGCTCAATCATCGTCGAATCATCACATCCCTGCAATGAGACAGGCGACTCATGTTGCGAACGAAATCCGCGTCAGCGCCTGTTTTCAAAGAACCCCTGTCGCCCGCGGGACGAGCGATGTCAGAACCGCGCGCGAAGGTGTGGGAAGTTGCAGGCAAGGCAGCCGCGATGGATTCACGGCGCTGTTGCTTTGGCGTCCGAATCCACGAAACGGAATGAATACAGTGATGCATTCTTCAAACGAAACTGCAGCCGCAGCGGCTGATTCGGCAGACGCCCGAGATCGGTTGCGGATTTCCAGGCGGCGACCAGATCCGTGTCATCACCCGTCAGGGGCAGGCAGTCGTCGAAGGAGAATCCCGGCAGTGGCGTGTCGTCGGGGCCGAGCACCGCCACCGTGATTTCACCGTCGTCGGCAACCTGCGCGTTGAGCACCAGTCGGCAGTTCTGAGTGTTCGGCACATGCAGCGGCCGCGTCACAAGTTCACCGCCGTCGCGTCCGGCGTCCAGAGACACGAAGCCGTCGCGTCGCAGCACCGCCAGACAGACGGCTCCGGATTTCTCGTCGCCGTCCTGCGGTTTGGCTCGGTACTTGATGCCCGTGTAGTAAAACCACAATTCGTCGTCGCGCAGAACGGGAGAACTGGGGGGCAGCAGTTGCGTGCGGTCCCAGACGTCCGGTCCGACGGGAGATGGGCCGATAAACGGCCGACGGTCGCCCAGCCGTTGCCACTGCCGCAGATCGCGGCTGCAGGCAAGCTGGATCAGGTGAAAGCCATCCGTGTTGTTTTCGTGCTTGCCGGTGGCGTGATATACGGCGGGGAGTCCGATGTAGATTCCTTCGTAGTTGAAGATTCCGATGTTGTAGATGTCGGCGTTGTAGTCTTCGGGACGGTTTTCCACAGGCCGCTGCAGCGACGCGTCGGCGAACCGTTCGGCAATGGCCGATTTTGCAAGCTGCTGATCGGTTTCGTCCGCATGAAACAGCGATCCGGTGTCGTTCCAGTGTATGAAGTCGGAACTGGTCCAGATTGCGTGAGACCTGCCGAACGGCCCGCCTTTCTTCAATGAGGCAATAAATAACCCGTTTGCTTCGTCAAAGCTGAGGTTGGATTCATCGGACGACGGAAGCTCCGCGACATCAGACAGCGACCAGTGCAGACCATCCGGACTGAACATCGGACGCCGGCCGATGGCTCCATAGAACCCCTTGTAGCGTCGCGCGGGATCGGAATCGTGCGGGTCGCGGACGACGTTTTCCACCGCATTCGCCGGCCAGTTGTCACCCGGCACGACGGAAATGAAGTTGTTGTCCGGTGCCTGGGCACTTTCCAGCTGACCGAGTGACGGCTTCGTCCAGCGTGATTCCGTCTTCGCTTTCGGCGTAGGTGGTTCCGGCCAGACCGGGCACGGTTGTCGACGTAATCAGCCACATCTGCCAGACGCGACGTTCCGGGTTCCAGGCAGGAGCACACCGGGTCTGCAGAGACAATTCCCATGGCCGATCCGGACGAATGACGCACCCCGTTTTTCGGGCCGGTGCATTGTGCGCTGCAGCCCAGTCATTCGTTGAACGACATGATCGTCAAGGAACAACTGCCGCTGGTTAACGCAGCATGACGGCATCGGGTTCCGCGGCGGCCGCAATTCCGGCGGCGGCCACGAACGCACCAATGACCACCAGCGCGCGGTGGCACGAACTTCGCCACGTTTGGCATCCCGCGGACTGGCGGTCGTCTCCTGAAGGAACGCAGCTTCCATCGACTTTACACTCCCGTCGCGGACAGGATTTGATATGTCTGGTTCATTATGGTTGCTCGTGAGCAGTGCATTGCGGTCGCTGACCCCGCTGCGGAACGATGGCGGAGCGTGCGGATCATTCGTGTCACGCGCTGACCTTGATTCGCGGCACGGTGCTTGGCGCTGTGGAGTGCTTCCACAGATTGCGAGCAAGGTTGCGGAGATCCGGCCGGACGGCCCCGCTGACCTGAAGAAACGATGTCATCGACCGCAGAGTCGTCGTCGGTGTGACGCAGATGTAGCGATTCTGAAACCGCGGACGAAACCGGCTCTTGAAGTAATCCTGGCCGCGCGCGTTGAACAGGAATTCGAGCCGTTTGTACCACGTCGACAACGTCCACTGCACCAGCCGCCGAGCTGTCGGACTCGAATGTTGCGGAATGTTTCTTCCGGGGACCAGACACAATGACACCTGTCGAACGCCTTCGGCCTGCAACCGGTCGATTGTCTCCCGAAACAGAAACGGCATCACACCGCGAGGAGCGCCGCTGCGGCGACGATAGCTTTCGAACCCCCAGCTCTGACCGGCCTGCATCGGACTGCAGGCAAGAAACGCTTCCGTCCGTCCGGTCCGAATCGATCGCGCGACGAACAGCCGCCGGCGAAACAGAGCCCGTGCGTCGAATTCACCTTCCAGCAGTCTCAGAGGCCGGGAATAAGTCCGCCACGCAAGATCTTCCCGCAGGATCTCCAGCAGATCGTCCGCCAGCCGGTGCTGTTCCGATTGGTCGGCGATCTCCACAACTTCCAGTCCGGCGCGACGGCAGAAGTTTGACTGACGCCGCACCCACTCAAACGGTTTGCCGCGCCAGGTAATGTCACCCAGATCCAGCACCGGTTCTTCGCCGAACTTCGTGACTTCAAACCCCGCGTCGACGAATGCCGGAACATCCTGTTCACGCACGGAATACAGAATCAGTGTCACCCGGCGGCGTTCCGCAACTCGCTTCAGCCATGCAACCGCGTCCCGAATCAGCTCGGTCGGACCCAGAAGCCCGCCGGGAACATGCCAGTAACGCCGGTGCGGAAGGACGCTGACCATCACGCTGCCGCACGCGGAACTGAGAAAGGAACCGTCCGATATCGCGATGTCGTACGATTCCGGTGCGGACCCCCACGTCCACGCGTGCTGTTCCACACGACGCCAGTCTTCCGGTGATATGCTGCGGCGGCACCTGAGCGCCACGTCGGTAGCTGTCCAGTCCGGTCGGCTGGAACTGACGGTGCCCGATACAGAGGGCGATCGAAAAACCGGAGTGACCGTTTGAGTCATCGCAAGACCTTACCTGCCATTTGCCTGCCAATGTTGAGCGTGCGGTAATTCAGAGTATACCGGTTGGCGCTGCACAACATACCTGCCGACCGCGGAAGTTGCGTCGCCAACTAAGAACCCCTCGCAAAACCAATGAGGATCTCATAGGTTTCGTCAGGGGTTCTTAGAAGACTCCGCGCGGACGACACGTCGTCGGTGCTCGCGCAGCATTCGAAGATCCGCCGGACAACTTGAACCAGGCGCCTGTTGTTGATTTCCGCTGGTGTTATTCCCGATTCATTCATCGCCACAGAACGTGCATCCGCCGCAATCGAGGAATCTTTTCCGATTCCTGTGCCCAGTTAACAATCACGTCGGAATCCGCCGGCTTGCAGAACCATCCGCGTGAAAGAAACGTCCCCGCCGGATAGTCGCCGGTTCGCAGCTTCAATGCCAGGACAGCCCCTTCGTCGCGAAGTCGCCACAGAACGGACTTCAGCAATTCGGTGCGTCCGGCTTTCGACAATTCGGAGAGAAACACCAGATCCAGAATTCCCACGCGTTCCACTGTTCGCCCGGCAATCGGAATGCAGTGATACGCAATGCAACCCCGGACCTGCCCCCGCTCTTCCGCCACCAGTGCCTGACTGAACCCTGCCAGCCCCAGGTGCCGTTCCAGCGCGTCCGCGTCCCGGACCAGTCGCAGTTGGCAGTTTCGTGTGGCGACATCGGCCAGTTCCAGACAGCGCGGCACGTCGGAATGTTGGGCCGGGCGAATGATGATCCCGGACCGATTTCGTGGCCGTGACAATCGCAGGAACGGCCCCGCCAGCGAGGTCAGGCGACTTTCGGGAAGATTGACGTTCCACGCCGCCGCCCGCCGTGCGTCGAGCACTCGGACCCAGAAGCCCGCGCGGCCGACAAATGACGTTGCGCTTCGGTCCCGCTGCCGCTTCCAGAAACGCGGTCCCAGCGAGACTCTGGAACCCGTGTATCCAAATCCCAGACGCAGACGCAGATTCTGCTTAAGCAGCGCTGCCTGTGCTGCATCAAACAACAGCGTCGCGACTCCCCGGCCGCGGTGTTCCGGCACAACGCTCAGCCAGCTCGACTGAACACCGGGGCACGGCCGACCGGCGATTTCAAACATCACGGGAAATTGAAGCATGACACCGACAGGCTGGTCGCCTTCGTAAACGGCAATCGAGTTCTCATGGCTGTCCGGTTCGTCCAGCCGCAATTGCCAGCGAAAGTAATCTCCGCTCCAGTGCGGAACCGGCATTTTTCCGGCGTACGTGGATTCCCACGCACCAACGACGAACTTTGCCAGTTCCTCCGGAGTTCCCGCGAATGGTCGAGCTTCATACATTGCCGATGCCGCAGGAGCCCGGAAGGACGAAATCTGACTTGTGAATGGAACTCGGTGCGATCCCGCCCGATGCGAACATTCTCGGCGCATGCCCGTTCGACGGGTAACGGTTCGACGGGTACCAGTCCCACACGCGCCGGCCGGCCCGGCGCGGGACGCGTGCGTTCGATCCTCGCAGTCTGTGGGTCCCGTTTCAAACCCGTTCGAAAAAAAATCCGGGGAACGTTCAGTTCGGATCCCGCGTTCTCCGTACTCGCACGTCTGAAAACACCGCAGTCGCCGCATTATTTCCGGCGGCACTTCGACTCAGTCGTGAGCGGACTTCGAATTCCGCCGAAAGCCATGAAAAACAACGCATTCGTGAAATACTTTGGCCCCGCCTGCCTGGCGGGCATCACGCTGTCCGACTGGATCAGACTGCTCGCGCAAAACCGATGGCGAGTTGCTCCGCGATACTGGGGAAAGGCGGCCTTTATTTCCACCAGCAGTCTGCTGACGTCGATCCTGCGGCCGCTGGAATCGGTCGTGTACCGCAGCCGTCTGCAGCAGTTGCAGCCGGAGGCTCCCATCTTCATCGTGGGATGCTGGCGAAGCGGCACGACACATCTGCACAACCTGCTGTGTCTGGACGAACGCTTCGCCGCGCCAAACATGTATCAGACCATGTATCCCCACACGTTCCTGCTGACGGAAGCGGTGCTGCGGCCGCTGCTCGATGCGATGACGCCGCACAAACGGTTTATGGACAACATGCCTCAGGGATTGCAGGAACCTCATGAAGACGAAATGGCCCTGGCCATCATGACTCTTTGTTCGAACATGCTTAGCTGGGCATTCCCGCGAAATGCCGCCCGCTACGACGTCTACCTGGATTTCGCCGATGCAACCGAACAGGAACTCTCGCTGTGGAAGTCCTGCTTCGATCACTTCGTTCGCAAGATCGCACTCAAGACGAACAAGCGCGTGATTTTGAAGTCTCCCAACCACACCGCTCGCCTGCATTCGCTGCGACAGCTTTATCCGGACGCGAAGTTTCTGCACATTCGCCGACATCCCTGCGACGTGTTTCGGTCGATGTGTCACATGGCCGCACAGGTGCAGCCCGTCTGGGGACTTCAGGTCCTGCCGTCACCACAGATTCCCGATATGGTGATCGACACGTATCGGCGCCTGTACGACGCGTATCGGACTCAATCCGCCGACGTACCGGCGACGCAACTGCATGAGATCGCCTACGACCAATTGATCGCCGATCCGGTGGCGGTTCTGGAACGCGCGTATGACGCTCTGGAACTGGGGGAATTCGCAGCCGTCAAACCGAAGATTGAAGAGTACGCGGCCGCAAACTCCGGCTATCAGCGAAACACCCATGCCGATCTTCCGGACGCCGATCGGGAACGCCTGCGAAGGGAATGGGACCGCTTTTTTCACGACGACGAACGGCAGTGACGCAACCACGAATCTTCGCGGAAACGAACGTGCCGGATTTCATTTCGCAGGGGAGTCCCCGTCACCAGGCTTACTCACGGCTTTGGTTTCAGGTACCGGTCGAAGAATTCCAGGCGAGCGTTTTCGATGTCGGCTTTCACTTCCGGTGATGACTGGCGAAACCCGTGGTCGCCGCCTTCGATGGTCATCAGCGTTGCGTCGACATCCGCGGCCTTCAGCCGATCGACCAGCCAGACAGCCTGCTCGTGCGCCACATAGCTGTCGTTTGTCCCGTGAATGCAAAGCGTCGGCGCGGCATCGGGAGTGACCCAGTACAGCGGGCTGGATTCGATGTGGCGATGACGTTGTTCCTGCAGATTGCCTCCAAGAAACAGAGGCAAAACTTCCGCCGCGTCGACGCTGGCGTCGTACGACTTGGTGAAGTCGCTGGGGCCGTAGAAGTTCACCACACAGGACACGCTGCTGGAAAATTCGGGGTTGCCGCCGTCGCCTTCAAACCGGTCGACGTCGCCGGTGACGCCCAGAAACTGAGCCAGATGGCCTCCGGCTGATCCACCGGTCGTGCCGATGCGATCGGGGTCGATGTGATACCGATCCGCGTTGGCTCGCATCCATCGGACGGCCGCTTTTACGTCGTGGACGGCTGCCGGAAACTGATACTTCGGAGCCAGGCGATACGACACCGTCACGGCCACGTATCCGCGGCGGGCGAGTTCCAGGCACAGGCCGTTGAAGCCTTCCCGACTGCCGGCTCGAAACCCGCCGCCGTGAATGCAGACCACTGCCGGATACGGACCGCTGCCGTCCTTCGGGCGAGCCAGGTTCAACTGCAGGTGCTGGCCGTCCGGATTGGCGTACTCAATGTCCTTTTCGAAAACAACACCGTCCGGAATCGTGTCCTGCGCCGCGACGATCGAAACTTGCAACAGCAGCATCACGGACGCTGCGATTTTCACGGCAGGAATCGGCATTGTTCGGCAGTTCATCACAGACCTCTTTCGTGCAGTTACGCGGCAGTTCGGATCGTGGCAGGATGCCGATCGCAGGCAGAACGATCAGCAGGTTCGCCGCCGGTCTCCCTGCGGACCTTTGCGATCCGGGGGTGAAAACCGCAAGATAACCGCGATTCCTGTCCGACGGTATTCGACGATTGGTGGAGCGATGCGATGTTGCGAATGTGCCGAGTTTGCTTGTGGCTTGTTCTGACTTGTACCGGCGTGATCCCGGTCGCGGTCGCAGAAGTGACCCGCTTCGAAATCCAGCGCCGCGAACCGTTCGCCGGCGGACGACAGTTCGGCAACGTCGGAGCCTACGAACGCATCGTTGGACGGGTCTTCTTTGAAATCGATCCAGCGCTGCCCGGCAATCAGCGGATCATCGACCTGCAGCACGCACCGCAGAACGAAAACGGTCGCGTCGAATTCAGTGCAGATCTGGACCTGCTTTCGCCGAAGGATCTCACGAAGGCTCGCGGTGCGGCGTTGTATGACGTCAACAACCGAGGCAACAAGCTGGCCATTCGGTTCTTCAACGACGGTTCCGGCGGAAACGATCTCAGCGACGCCGGGCACGGCTTTCTGATGAAGCACGGCTGGATCGTCGTGTGGAGCGGCTGGGACGGCGAACTGCTGCCGGGAGACGGCCGACTGCAACTGGATGCTCCGACGGCGTCCGACGAACAACCGATCACGGGACTCGTGCGGTACGAAATCGCGGTTTCCGAACCCGGGCAGACGCGAATCTCCGTCAACCGCGACGCTCACGGCGCCTACCGGCCGACCGACGCGGGCCTGAAGAACGCGACGCTGACGTGGCGTCTAAGACCGAGCGACCCTCGCGTTCTGATCCCGCGTGAACAGTTCCATCTGTACGTTCAGGACATCGAATCGGAACGGCAGGGGCAGTTGCCGCGCGTTGATCTGGAACTTCCGGCCGGATTCCAACCGGGCTATTTGTACGAAGTCATCTACGAAGCTCAGGATCCGCTGGTTCACGGAGTCACGTTCGCGTCGGTACGTGACCTGATGTCGGCGCTCAAACCCGGCACGGGCGACGGCAACCCGCTTCTGTTGAACGGTCAGCCTGTTGTGAGGCGAAATCACGGATTCGGCGTTTCACAAAGCGGTCGCTATCTGCGCGAGTTTCTGTACTCCGGGTTTAACGCCGACGAACAGGGTCGCAAGGTCTTCGACGGTCTGATTCCGCACGTCGCCGGAGGCGGGCTGGGATCGTTCAACCACCGCTTCGCTCAGCCGACGACCTACAACTCGCAGCAGGAATTGCACGAATGGCCGAGCGATCGGTTTCCGTTCACGTACGCGTCGCAGACCGATGCACTGACCGAACAAACGGCGGGAATCCTGGATCAGGCGACAGCGGATGATGTCGCCCCGTACATTCTGCACACGCAGTCGTCGGCCGAATACTGGTCGCGCAGCGGCTCGCTGGCTCACACGGACCCGCTGTCCGAACGCGACGCCGACATTCCCGACAACGTGCGGGTTTTTGCATTCGGCGGAACGCAGCACGGTCCGGCCGGATGGCCACCAGGCAAAGGCGACGGACAGACTGCCGCCAATCCCGGAGACTACCACCCGTTTCTGCGAGCATTGCTGACAGCGCTGGACGAATGGTGCGCCGGCGGAACTTCCGCCCCGCCGAGCGTCTATCCAACGATTGCATCCGGCACGCTGGTTGACTGGCAACAGGCGGGCACCGGCTTTCCCGCGATTCCGGGAATTCGCTACCCGAACGTCATCCAGCAGCCGCCGGTCTTCGATCTCGGCCCGCGCTGGCTGACCGAAGGCATCATTGACTATCAGCCGCCCCGAATCGTCGGGCAGTATCGAGTGCTCGCGGCAAAGACCAACGAAGACGGAAACGAACTCGGCTGTCTGCTGCCGCCCGAAGTTGCTGTTCCGGTCGCCACATTCACCGGCTGGAACCTGCGTGCCGCGTCGTCGGGGGCTCAGAGCGAACTCATCAAGCTGGCCGGGTCGTACATTCCGTTTCCCGTGACGAAGTTTGAACGCGAATGGACGGGCGATCCACGATTGTCGGTGCAGGAACGTTACGCGTCGCTCGACGATTACCGCGACAAGCTTCGGCAGGCATGCGATGAACTGGTTCGCAACCGCTACGTGCTGGCCGAAGACGTCGACCGCATAGTCACGACGCACACCGAACGCGCCCGGCCGCTGTTCGAACAGATCGACAGCGACAGCGTTGTGGAATCCGGACCTGACGAGCTGTTAAACGAAGGAGCCGGTGAAGGTCCGGCATGGCATCCGGAACTCGGCCTGCTGTTCAGCGGACACGGAGGAATCAACCGCCGCGATCATGACGGAAAACTTCACGCCTTTCGCCCCGACGCCGGAACCAACGGCTTGCTGTTCGATCGCACGGGCCGACTGGTTTCGTGCGAACCGAAACTCCGCCGTGTCACGCGCACGGAACTCGACGGGACCATCACGGTGCTCACGGACAACTACAACGGCCGGCGATACAACCAGCCGAACGACCTGACGATCGATTCGAAGGGCCGCATCTACTTCTCCGATCCGAAATACGGCCCGCGCACCGACATGGAAATGCTCGACGCCGATGGTCGCGAAGTCGAAGGCGTCTACTGCATTGACCCGGACGGCTCGGTGACCCGCATCATCACGCACGAAGCCGATCGTCCGAACGGTGTGCTGGTGACTCCGGATGACCGCTTCCTGTTCGTTGCCGATAACAACAATAACACCGTCGGCGGAGCCCATATCCTGTGGCGTTTCGATCTGACTCCGGAAGGCAACATCGTTGCGGATTCGCGAAAGAAAATTCACGACTGGCAGACCGGTCGCGGTCCGGACGGCATGGCTCAGGACATCGACGGCCGGCTGTACGTCGCCGGAGGTCGTGACAAAGCGGTCCCGCCGTTCGAAACCGCCGTGCGTCACAGGGCCGGTGTCTACGTCTTCAGCACTGACGGCCGGCTGATCGACTTCGTCCACATTCCTCGCGACGAAGGGACGAACTGCAGTTTCGGTGGTGAGGACCTGCGCACGCTGTTCATCACCGCCGGTGGTTCGCTGTGGAGCGTCCGGACGAAGTCACCGGGCCGGCTGCTGTTTCCGGCTATGAAGGCTGCAAAGTAGCTGCAGTATTCGTTGTTCGCTTCGCCCTTTGAAACTCGGTCCCAGCTCCTGCCTGGGACCGCATATCCTTGAAGCTCTGCTTCGCATGAGTGGTGCCGGCAACGCCCATCGTACAGTGGTGGAAGCAGAGCTTCCGGGATACGCGTTCCGAAACTGCAGCTTCGGAACGAGAGGGCGAAGTATCGGCGTTCACGATTTCCAGACGGGATCGTGGTGGCTGTCGCCGGAAGGACGCAGCCAGCGCGTCAGCGTGACCTTTTGGCGCGTGTAGAACTGGATGCCTTCCATGCCCTGCACGTGCAGATCACCGAAGAAGGATCCGTTCCAGCCCGTAAACGGAAACCAGGCCATCGGCGCGGGCACTCCCACGTTGATTCCGATCATGCCGGCGTTGCAGTGCTCGCGAAACTGTCGAGCCGCATAGCCGTCTCGCGTGAAGATGGACGCGCCGTTACCGAACGGACTCATCCGGCCGAGTCGCAGAGCGTCATCGAGCGTTCTGGCGCGCACCACCGAAAGCAGCGGTCCGAAGATCTCATCGCGAGCCACCGACATCTCCGGGCTGACGTGGTCGACGACGCTCGGACCCAGGAAGAAACCGCCGCCCGGAAACGAGCGTCTTCCGTCCAGAGCAACGACGGCTCCTTCGCTGCTGGCAGTCTCGACGTACGACGCAACTCGCTCCACATGCTCGCGACGAATCAGCGGACCGAGATCGACGTCCTGAGCTTCGTCGGTCGCACCGACAGTCAGCGATTCGGCGTGCTGTGAAAGCTGCCGGACAACGTCATCCGCTGCTGTGCCCACGGGGATCGCAAGACTGGTCGCCATGCAGCGCTGGCCTCCGCAACCGAACGAAGCCGCAGCCAGCGCCTTCGCCGCCAGTTCCTGATCGGCATCCGGCATCACGACACAGACATTCTTCGCACCGCCGGCTGCCTGAACCCGCTTGCCCGCGGCGGTACCACGCTCATAAATCGATCTGGCGACTTGTGTTGAACCGACAAAGGAAATGGCCGCCACGCGCGGTTCGGCGATCAGCGCGTCAACACACTCCCGGCCACCGTGGAGCACGTTGAACACGCCCCGCGGGCAATCGGCTTCCAGCAGCAACTCACCCAGCCGAACAGCCGACAGCGGAACTTTTTCCGACGGTTTCAGCACGAATGTGTTGCCGCAAACCAGTGCGATCGGAAACATCCACATCGGCACCATGGCGGGAAAGTTGTACGGCGTGATTCCGACGCAGACACCCACCGGATGACGCGACACGTCGGCGTCCACGTCCGCCGCGATGTCGGCCAGTGACTGCCCCGCGAACAGTCCCGGGATGCCGCACGCGAATTCGACCACTTCGATTCCACGCCGCAGTTCCGCGCGAGCTTCCGCGATCGTCTTGCCGTTTTCCTTCGTGATCAGACGGGACAGTTCATCGAAGCTGCGTTCCAGCAGTTCGCGATAACGAAACATCAGTCGCGCGCGATCGACGATCGGAGTGCGGCTCCACGACGGAAGCGCGTTTTCCGCGGCGTCAACTGCAGCTGTGACATCGGCCGAAGCGCACAAGGGCACGCGGGCGATGACATCCCCCGTGGAGGGATTGAAGACGTCGGCAATCTGACTCGCTCGTGCTTCGGTCAGCGAACCGTCGATGAGATTCTGAACATCGGGGACTGAGGACATGATTTCATTTCACCAGATGCGAAGAGACTGCCGGAACAAACACGTCAGATCGGCCTCATCGGCAGGACGCGGGGAAAGTTTCGTCACACGATGCTGCGGCAGAGTGCCGGCGACGAGAGCCGGAATGTCGTCTTCGGTGTAACCCACGTCGCTCAGGCCGTTGGGCATCTGCATCAGCTTCATGAAGTGGATGACTCGGTTCGCCAGGATCTCGCCTGCGTCCTTCTCGTCCGCGCCGCGGATGTCGGCACCTAACGCTTCTGCCGCCTGCAGGTGTCGCCGCGGACACGCGGACGCGGTGAAGCGGACAACGGCCGGTGTGTTCAGAATCACCGACATTCCATGAGGAATCAGCGGATGATCGGTGCGATATCCCGCCGGCCGAAAGTTCTTCACCATTCCCGCGACGGGATACGACATGCCATGCGGCAGATGCACGCCCGCGTTGCCGAAGCCGATTCCGGCGATCGCCGCTGCCAGCAGCATGTTTCCGCGAGCTTCGTTGTCGGTCGTGTCCGCGAAGGCTCGCGGCAGGAATTCCGCCATCACCTTCAGAGCGTGCAGCGACCACAGATCACTGATCGGATTGGCTCCCTGATAGGCCGGCCGATGCAGCGGACCGACTGGCTTCGGGCGCTGGTCAAACGGCAAAGCGGTGAAGGACTCCAGGGCGTGGCTCAGCACGTCCAGTCCGCTGGCGGCGGCAACCTGCGCGGGCAGCGTGCGTGTGTTGTCTGAATCGATGATTCCGAGGGTCGGCTTCAGATAGCGGTGGGCGATTCCGGTCTTGGCCTTCTTTTCCACGTAATCAAAGATCGCCACGCCTGTTGTTTCGCTGCCGGTGCCGGCTGTTGTCGGAACCGCGATCAACGGCTTCAGCGGCCCTGGCACGGGCTGCCCTGCTCCGATGGGAGCATTCACGTAGTGCAGAAATCCGGCTGGCCATGTCGAATACAGGTTCGCCGCCTTGGCCGTGTCGATCGTGCTGCCACCGCCGACAGCAACGAACGCGTCGAAGTTTCCGTCCGCGGCGACAGCGGCAGCATGCTGAAAACTGGCGTCGGTGGGTTCGACGGAGATCTCATCGAAAAGCACGAACTCCCGCCGCTGAGCGTTCAGCGAATCGATGATGACTTCGGCAACGGAACTCGATCGAAGGTTGGGATCGATCAGGACCAAAATCCGTCCGGCCGACAGATCGCGCAGGTCCATGCCGATTTCCGCCGTGCATCCTGCACCGAAACGAATGTTGGAGGCCGCCATCTGAAAGACGTTGTCGCGTTCCATTTCATTCTCCGTTGTTGCCCGGCGGATCACAGGGTGGCCCGACCGCCGTTCACGGCGGTTGGGTGCCGCAGGCACAAGATGGATCATCGTGGGCGTTGATTACAGTTCTGTTGCAAACTGGTCGTCATGTTCCAGCCCGGGCGGCCAGCGAATCGGCAAACCAACAGATCGACGCTCCAGATACCAGTGAGCCGAACTCCATGGCCAGTCGCTGGCTCGTTGCACCAGGCCCGCCCGGACGGGATTCAGGTGCACGTAATCCCGTTTCTCCTCCACCTTCGCGCGTGACCAGATGTTGAAGCCGTAGTAACGTGACTGCCAGATCGGCTCGGACGAGTCGATCTGCGACCAATAATTCGGGAAACGCTCACGCAGCACGGACTTCAACGTTTTAGACGTCAGTTCCTTCCACTGATTCATGAACGGACTGATTTGAAGAGTCTCGGGGAACCACACGAGAGCGTGGACGTGATCGTGCATGATGACGAATCCCAGGCACAGTCCTCTCTGCAGGGTCAGTCGGCTGCCCATGGTTCCAATGACGATCCTTTTCGCCTGATCATGCTGCAAATGTTTCCGACGCTTGTAACAGGAGAAGGTCACGATATGAATGTGTTTGTGTGTATCGTAAACGCGGCGGTCAACCATCCTGCTCAGCCGGAAGGTGTGGCGGGAGTGTCACGAAAGTTGGACCCGCATGATATCACATCCTGTCGCTACGCGACCCGACCGAACAAGTCGGTCGGGCCACCCGGCGAGGTAACCATTTTGGTTAGCCGGAAGCGGTGGCGGGAGCACCACGAAGAATCGGGCCCGCATGATGTCACATCCTGTCGCTACGCGACCCGGCCGAACGAGTCGGTCGAGCCCCCCGGAGATTCGGTGGGAGGCTTTTTGTCTGATCCCGGTTCGTCGAGGTCGTGGTTGAACGTTTCCAGAGTCAGCCAGATCGACGTCAGCGTCACGGCGGCGGTGGCAATCAGGTACATCGAAACCGGCCACGAGCTGCCGTCTGCCCACTTCAGCAGCCACGTCGCGATCAGCGGAGCCAGTCCGCCTGCGAAAGGCGATGCCAGTTGATAACCGATGGACGCTCCGCTGTAGCGAACTCGGGTGCCGAACAGTTCCGAAAAGAAAGCCGCCTGAGGACCATACATCGCCGCGTGACCGATCATGCTGAGCACAATCGCCAGCCAGACAAGAGCGGTCACTCGGGTTTCGATCAGCCAGAAAAACGGAAACGCGAACGCAACCAGAAACATCGCGCCGCACAGATACACGGGCCGTCGACCGACACGATCCGACAACAGCCCGAACGCCGGAATCGCGATCAACTGAAAGCCCGCCGCGATCCAGACTCCCGTCAGCACACCGGACTTCGCAAGTTCCAGCTGTTCTGTCGCGTAGGAAATCACCCACACGCTGAAAATGTAGAAGCACGCGTTTTCGGCGAATCGAGCACCCATCGCCAGCAGCACGTTTTTCTTGTAGTGTCGAAACACGTCCAGAATCGGCAGAGGGCTGACGTCGCGTGTGTGCTGCACGCGAGCGAACAGCGGACTTTCCATCACGCGAACCCGGATGAACATTCCGATTCCCAGCAGCACGATTCCCAGCAGAAACGGAACTCGCCAGCCCCAATTCAGGAACGCCTGTTCGTCCATGCTCGAAAAGACCGCGAAGGTTCCTGTCGCCAGCAGCAGGCCCGCGGGGACTCCCATCTGCACGCAACTGCCGTAAAACCCGCGGCGATTTTTGTGTCCGTGTTCGACCGCCATCAACACGGCTCCGCCCCATTCGCCGCCGACGCCAAACCCCTGAATCAGTCTCAGCAGAGTCAGCAGCGCGGGAGCGGCCACGCCGATGGACTGATAAGTGGGCAGCACGCCGATCAGAAACGTGGCGGTGCCCATCATCATCAGCGTCGTGAACAGCATTGCCTTCCGCCCGATGCGATCACCGAAGTGACCAAACACAATGCCTCCGATCGGACGGGCGAAGAAACCAATGGCGAAGGTTCCAAACGCCGCCATTCGGCCGACGAAGGCGTCTTCGTTGGGAAAGAACAACTGCCCGAATACCAGAGCCGACGCGGTGCCGTAGATGAAGAAGTCGTACCACTCAATCGCGGTGCCGACAAAACTGGCCAGTACGACCTGACGCACGGAATCTGCGGATGGCCGGATGTCATCGCTCATGGAGTTCATCACCGTTCAAACAAATGGGCGGGCATCGGCCGGACGTCACGTATCACGGGACGAAACTCCATCACGTCCAGCACCTGCGTTTGAAGATCGATCCCCGGAGCAGTCTCAATCAGTTGCAGTCCGTCAGAAGTCAGCCGGAACACGCAACGTTCGGTGACAAACAACACGGGTCGACCGGAGTCGGCTGCCAGGCTTCCGCTGAAGGAAACCTGATCCACCTGCGCGACGAACTTCTTTGTCCGTCCTTCGGATTCGATCACGAGCCTGCCGTGTTCGACACGTGTGACGAGACCGCCGGAGGTCATTGTGCCGCAGAAGATCAGCCGCCTGGCATTTTGAGAGATGTTGACGAAGCCGCCGACTCCGGCGAGTCGCGGGCCGAACATGGAAACGTTGACGTTGCCGAAACGATCAATTTGCGCGGCACCCAGCGCGCTGTAGTCCAGTCCGCCGCCGTCGTAGAAGTCGAATTGTGCCGGCTGGTCGATGACGGCCAGCGGATACTCCGACGCGCCAAAGCTCAGGCCGCCTGCCGGCATACCGCCAATCGGACCACTTTCCAGAGTCAGCGTGACCTGATCCAGCAGACCGCGTTCTGCCGCGATACGCGCAACACCTTCGGGCATGCCGATACCCAGATTGGCGATGTCTCCGACTCGAAGCTCGTCACACGCTCGCGCCGCGATGATGCGGCGTTCACTCATTTCCATCGGCGCCGCCGTGACTGACTGACCTTCCTGCGGCGCGGTGCAGTACGCCGAATTCATCTGTTCGGCAAACGTCTGGTCGTGCTGGTGGTCGTCCGCCAGCACAATGCGATCGACCAGAATCCCCGGCACGCGCACGGCCTGCGGCGACGCCGGTTTGTCACTGAACCGTTTCACCTGAGCCAGCACCGTTCCGCCGCTGTTGTGAACGGCCTGCGCAACGGGCAGAACTTCTCCGATGATTGCTTCCTGTTCCATCGACAGATTGCCGAACGGGTCTGCTGTGGTGGCCCGGATCAGCCCGACATTCACTGGAAATGCCTTGTAGAACAGCCAGGTCCGTCCGTTCAGCGTCACGCGTTCCACCAGCGCTTCGGTGGTTTGCGAGTTCAGGCGGCCGCCCTGCTGTTCCGGGTCGATGAAGGTTCCCAGTCCGACGTGTGTGATGCAGCCGGGGCGGCCCGCGGCGATGTCACGAAGCAACTGGCAGATGACTCCCTGCGGGAAGTTGTAGGCTTCGATCTGATTGTCGATGGCCAGCCGGCCCAGTCCGGGAGCCAGCCCCCAATGACCACCGACAACACGCTTCACGAGATCACGATGAGCCAGGTGATTCAGGCCGCGCGACTTTCCGTCACCCTGCCCGGCCGCGTAAACGAGCGTCAGGTTGCGAGGCGTACCGTCGCGAAGAAACCGGCGTTCAAGCGCCGCTGTGAGAGCTTCCGGATGAGCGGCACCGACGAACCCGCCACAGACCACGGTGTCGCCGCTTTGAATCAGCCGCACGGCCTCATCGGCGGAACACTGCTTCCGGCTGCGGACGTCGCTCATCCGAACCAGCCTCCGTTAACGTGCAGAGTCTGGCCGGTGATGTAGCTGGCCAGAGGACTGCACAGAAACAGAACGGCGTTCGCGATTTCGTTTGGTTCGCCGAAACGGTTCAGCGGAATCTGCTTCAGCATTTCAACGCGGGCTTTTTCCGGGATCGATGCGCCCATTTCCGTCAACACAACACCGGGTGCAACGGCGTTGACGGTGATTCGTCGGCGGGCGAGTTCCCGGCTGAGCACTTTCGTCAGCCCGACGACGCCCGCTTTGGAAGCCGAATAATTGGCCTGACCGAAGAAGCCCGTGAACCCGGAGATCGACGCCATGTTGACGATCCGGCCGCCGTCGGACAGACGTTCCACGGCTTCTTTGCAGACGTTGTAGACACCTGTCAGATTCGTCTGCAGCACCGCATTCCATTCGTCGTCGTCCATCTTGCCGAATGACCGGTCGCGCAGAACGGCGGCATTGTTCACGACAATGTCGACCGAACTGAAACGTCCCGTCACGGCGTCAAACATTTCGTTCAGAGACGAACGGCTGCGGACGTCTCCGGCGACGGCCATCGCCTGCGGTCCCAGTTCATCGGCAGTGGCTTCCGCCAATTGCTGATTGATGCCGTCAGCGTCCGGAAGATAGCTGATCGCCACGGCGGCTCCGGCAGCATGCAATGTTCGCGCTGTCGCCTTCCCCAGGCCGCGCCCGCTCCCGGTGACGACGGCCGTCTTTCCCGAAAGGTCGATCGAAATCATGGCGAAGATTCTCGAACAGCGGTGGAACGGCCTACATCAATGACAGAGGATTCACGCGAGTCTGCAGCGGCAAGTCGACGGGACCGGACACGCGGTGCGATTCAAACACCGCCGCGATCATTTCGATGATGGCCCGGCTGTCTTCGGCCGAACATTTCGTGGATCGCTGCTGCTCGATGCTGCCAATCAAATCGACGATCGCCGCGATGTGGCCGCCTTCGTAGGTTCCGTCGGTGCGGGGTTCAGGCTTGCCGATGCCGGCCGAGGTGATCGTTTCCCAGGCCTTTCCCGTCCGTCCGGGAGACCAGCTTGAATCGCGCAGGATGTAGGCCGGAGCCAGGTAACCGCTTTGCATTTCGATGATGCCGCGTGAACCAAATACCTGCAGCCCGAATCGCGACGGGTTACCTCCCATCGCGCGTCGTGAAGCAAAGTGCCCGTAGATTCCGTTTGCAAAACTGTAGCGAGCCTGGACACTGTCACCGGCGAGCAAGCCGATGCCTTCCGCTCCGTCGACAACATCCGCCTTTGTGACGGCGTGACCCTGCTGAGTCACCGTTGCGTGGCACGAAACCGCGTCGCCGCCGGCCAGACTTCGCATCAGGCCAAACACGTGAGATCCCAGGACCCACAGATCTTCGCCGCCGCCGCGATTGTCTTCCTTGCCGCGTCCGCGAATTTCCAGAACGTCGCCAATTTCGCCGCTGCGGATCAGTGACAGCACGGTGTCCAGCACCGGTGAGTACTGGCTGACGTGAGCGATCCCCAGCTTCAGATGCCGCATCTCCATCGCTCGCACAACGTCATCGCATTCGGCCGGAGTCCGGCAGAACGGCTTTTCCATGTAGACGTGGCAGCCATGTTCGGCAGCGGCCATCAGCATGTCATGATGCGCGTCGATCCAGCGGGGGCAGATGGCGACGATGTCCGGCTTTTCGGCAGCCAGCATTTTGCGAAAGTCGGAGTACGCCTGCGGAGCAGCGGTGCGTTTCTGAGCATCCGCACGGCCCTTGTCATCGGGATCGGCAACGGCGGCCACGTGGACGTTTTCCAGTTTGGTGAAAGCAACGTCGACTCCGTGTCCGTAGTCGCCTCGACCGGTGCTGCCGATGATTCCGACACGATAAGTTTTCGACATGGTTTTACTCCCGATTCAGCAATGCCTTCCGCCGATGATCTCACCGTCAACCGATGGGTTGCCCCAGGCCGCAGGTTCACTTCGTGCAAACTGAAAGCGGCGTCGACTCGGTCCGATGCATGAGGGTTCACGGTACCAATTCGCCGTCAATGTTTCGAACGGAACCGGATGGCGCAGACGGCATCCATTTCGAATTTAGAAATCGTCTTAGTGATCCGGAACCACCGCGCGACCGCCGCCGAGTTTGCGTCGCCGCCGTTGGTTGTAACAACTCCGGGCGGAACTACTTCTGGTAGATCGGCAGGTAGTGATACTTCACGGACAGGCTCAGGACTGCCATTGACGTTGCGTAGACTCTTCCGGCGTTGCGTTCTTCGCCATTCGCCGCGTCCCATGAACCATCATCCGACTGCTTTTCCAGAAGCATCTGCTGCACAAGTTGCGCGGCGGTGTCGGCGTGATCTCCGCCTCGCTGATACATGCCCTGAGCGTAGTAGTACGTGCCATACATGCAGAAACGTTCTTCCCACTTCGGCGGATGTGCCAGCAGCCAGTCGGCGGCCCCGGCAACCAGCGGTGAGTCGTATTCGCCGCAGACCTGCATCGCCAGCAGACCGGCAGCCGTCATCGTGTATGTGGGATTACGCTGGCCGGGTTCGTAACAAAACCCGCCGGCTTTATCGGCCGGCAGACCATTGCGATCCAGCGGCGAGGAATACGACCGCTTCAGGTATTCGACGGCGTCATGGATGGCACCTGCCGGAACGTCCAGCCCATCGTTCTTTGCGGATCGCAGAGCCATCAGTTGCCACACGGACGCCGACAGGTCCGAGTCGTCGGCGTCCGGAGTGTAGCGCCAGCCGCCGCGATCATCGACGGGCTTGCGTTCCTTCTGCGAACTCAGGATCAGGTCGATTGCCTTCTGACATTTGTCGTGCAGCAGCCGATCCTGCTCATCACTGGTGCCCATCCCCAGCATTTCCGTCAGCATCAGCGTTGTGATGCCGTGGCCGTACATGCGCGATCCATCGCGCTGGCCGAAATAGCCCTGCTCATCCTGACGATCGTCCTGCAGCACAAAGTCCAGGGCTTTCTTCATGGCCTGCCCGCGCGCGTCCGGATCGGCCGGCTGAATGCCGACGCTGGCCATCGCCATGATCGACAGAGACGTCATCGTTGTGTCGTAACCCTTGTCCGTGATGGAGCCATTCTCCTTCTGCTGCTGCATCAGAAAACTGACGGCTTTGTCGACCGCCGGATCAACACCGTCCTTTTCGAATGCAGCAGCGGCAGACACGTCAACAGAACCTGCCTGATCCTGAGCAGGCGCAAAGTGAGCGCAGCAAATGACGACAAGCAGTGCCGGGATGAGTTTTGGAACGGCTTGCATCGGCATCATCACTGGCTCTTCCGCGATCGTTCGGCAAGGACTTTGAAGTACGTTTCGACGCTTTTGCGGTACTCCGCGGAGACAGCTTCCCGACGACCACGGGTCAGGTCTTCGGCGGCCTGTTCGCGCAGCCGGCCCCACTCTTCCGATCTATCGCGATTCACAGGAACAACGACGAACGTTCCCGTGTCGCCGTCGTAAGCGGGAATGCCCTGCGGCTGGCGTCCCTGATTTCGACTTGCAAACGCCGACTGTTTCCGATCGCGCGCGCGAGCCGATGCGATCTGCCGTTGCTGAGCCTGCATTTCCCGACTGAGTCCCGACATCGCGCTTGACTGACTCGATTGCGCGGACTGCTGCCGGTCAAGTGAATCCAGTGCCTGAGCCAGTTGCCGGCCGGCGGCCGCCTGCTGCGGCGTAAACGACGGCGGCGCCTGCGACGCGGCGGAATCCGGCGACGGTGCCTGGTCGCTGCCTGCCGTTTCACCGGCGGACGCGTCACCGACGGACGCGTCACCCGGCTGCGACTGCGCGAGCGCAGCGGCATTCGCGGCCTGCTGCATCGGCGTCAGGATCTGCGTCAGGGCGTCGGCCTGTTCGGAAATGGCCTGTTCGGAAACCGCCAGTTTCTCATTCGCGGCCAGTGCCGGCAGATTGTCGGATTGCCGGTCAGGCTGCGACGGATCGGGCGCCGTCTGTTCGGCGGCCTGCAGTTGCAAAGTCGCCTGTGTGGCTTCGTTGTCGGCGACGCGATCGACATTCCGGGCCGCCCGGCTGAGTGCTTCCGCCGCAACAGCGTTTTCCAGCCGGCGTTCGTGCCGCGCCGCGCGATTGACATCATCGGCGACCTGACTCGTGTCCTGCGTCACGCGTTCCTGCTGAGCCACCGCTTGTTGCAACTGCCCCTGCGCGGGAGTCATCTCGCTGCCGAATTCGGCGCGTTCTGCAATCTGCCGCGCCTGTTCGGCAAGCTGGTCCGCGGCGGTGATCGCCTGATCGGCGTAGTCTTCCGCGGCCTGGGCAGCCGGGTTGCTGTCATCCAGCGACGGCAGCGGAATCTGATCAAGCTGACTTCGATCCTTCCGTTCGGCGACGGTTCGCTGCGCC
This sequence comes from Planctomycetaceae bacterium, assembly GCA_041398785.1. Lineage (NCBI taxonomy): Bacteria > Pseudomonadati > Planctomycetota > Planctomycetia > Planctomycetales > Planctomycetaceae > Planctomycetaceae bacterium. Next base: position 337,833 of record JAWKUA010000006.1, read on the forward strand.
GCGACTTCGGCCCGGACGATCGCCTGCTCCAGCTTCTGCTCAGCGTCCGCCAGGCGAGCTTCCGCCTGCTCGACCTGCCGCCTGCGATTGTCGTCATCAGGTTTCTGGTTCAGTTGTTCTTTCGCCTGTTGAACCTGCTGATCGCGATTGTTGACGTTGTTCCGGAAGTTCTGAACCTGCTGTTCGGCCTGCCGTTCCTGATTTTCCCGATGACGAATGAGGTTGTCGGCTTCTCGTTTTCGCTGTTCCAGAAACCGGCCGCGCTGATCTTCCTGCGACTTCTTTGCATTCTGACGAGCCTTGTCGTCGGCGTGAATCTCCTGGCCCTTCGCGGCGGCGGAACCCTGCCGGCCGGACTTGAGCTGCTGCGATGCATCAAAGATCGCTCGCTGCGCTTCCTGCAGCTTGCTTGCGAGATCGGCAAGCAACTCGCCTTCGTTTGCGCTGTTGGCAGCCTGAGCGGCTTCGTTGAGTCTGCGCTGAGCTTCGGAAAACTGCCGTTGAGCTTCGGGCGTTTTTGCCTGAGACGCCGACCAGTGCGCATGGGAGGTCTGGTGTCGCGCCAGTTCCGCGGCGTCACGTCCCAGTTCGCGAAGATCTTCGGCCAGTTGCTGCTTCTTCGCCTGAAACTCTTCGTGCGAGCGTTCATTCGCTCGCTGAATCTCCTGGTCGCGCTGCGCCGCGTCCTGCAGAGCACTGCGGGCTTCCTGAATCGTGTTCCGGGAAATCTCCGACAGCGCATGCTGCATTGCCGGATTCTGCTGAAGCTCGGCCTCCAGTTCGGCCATGCGATCCTTCGGGCTCCGCTGACCGTCGCGAGCCAGTTGTTCAACCGGGTCGAACTTCTGATCCATTTGCCGGGCGATCCCGAGTTCCTGTTCATGCCGCCGCAGCTCCGCGCGGGTTTCGGCGATGTTTTGCCCCTGGCGCATGTGGTCGAAATGTTCGGCAACCAGTTCCAGTGCCTGAGCCGTCTGTTCCTGCTGTTCGGCGGCCGTCGACAGCTCATTGGCCTGCTGTTCAGGAACCGGCGTCTGCTGCGCCGCCTGCATCGCCGCGTTCATGCGTTCGGCGGGCGGCTGAACGAAGGCGATGCTGTCGTCGGCGTCCCGCGCCCGTTCGCGCTGATCGGAATCCTGCAGATCCTGTTGGTTGGCATCTTCAACAAGCGCTTCGAACAGGTCGTCGAGCTGGACATTGATGCGATCCTGTTCCCGCTGCAGCGCCGGCAGATCCGTGTGTTGATCCGGCGGCGATCGGTCTGCCGCGGGATCGGCGGCTTCTGCGGCGGCGATCGTTTGCTGTTCCAGATCCCGAACCTGCCCGGCAAGCTGCTGGGCCATTTCCGGAATCGTCGGAGCGTACTTCGCGATCACCGCGCGAGCTTCCGCCAGGATCGGCTGCAGTTCGTCGTTCAGCGGCTGCAGTCTGTCACGCAGGTCAATCAGGTCAGAACCAGCGGAAACGATCTCGTCGAACGTCCACCGCCGCTGACCGATGCGGCGTCCGATTTCATGCACGGGAGGCGACCAGCGAACCTGATCGATGCGACCCATCAGTTCGTTGTTGATCCCCGCCGCGCGCAGGTGATTCACGGCTTCATCCAGGTTCTTCTGAATCGTGTCCCACTGGCGCGGATGATCGGTGCGTCCCGTGATTTCCTGCGACTGCCAGCGTTCGAGCGGAATCAGAGTATCCAGACAGGAAATCACATCGGCGAAATCATGCCCCGCTTCCAGGACGCGATACGCCGGTGCGATTTCCTTCAGAGCTTCCGGTACGCTGACGACTCCGGGATTTGCGAAGTCTCCGGATTCGTTGGCGCGGAACTGATTCAGCAGCGATGTCACCGCTCGGCTGGTCAGACCTGCGTCCGCCGCAAACTGAGCATCCGCGTCAATGCGGCACTGTGTCAGGTCACGTCGAATCCGAAGCTGTTCCAGACTCTGCCGGTGCTGCCGGTCGATCTCCGCGGCATACCGCAGAACCTGCCGCGTAAGTTCCGTCGCCTGTTCGGAATCCGAAGCCACCGCCGCGGCATCGCGCAACCGAAGTTCTTCCCGTGCGGCATCCGCGACCTGTGACAGAGGCTCGAAAAGACTTCCGGACCGGACATCAAACTCCCGCCGCGCCTGAGTCAGCCGGCCGGGCAGACCACCATCCATCTCAACGATTCGCTGGCGCTGTTCCAGTTCGGTCAGCAGACCTCTGGCGGCCTGCTGAAGTTCCTGCAGCCGGTCTTCGGATTCCATCGCTCCGTCAAGCCTGTCGCGCTGCTGGTGGCACCAATCGAGCAGTTGGCTGACCTGATTTCGCATGTGGTCCGGCAGACGGTCGCGCTGGTCTTCCAGCAGTCGCTCCACGGCCAGCAGGTGGCTGCGGACCAGCGTTTCCTGGCGCAGCAGCCGTGGCCAGGTCTGTGTCGAGCTTTCCACGACCAGCCGCTGCCGGCGCATCAGCGCATCAAAGTCGAACGCGGCGGCGGCCACGATGTTGTGCGAAATGAGCTGCTGGAAATGAATGGCGGCCGTCTTTGCATCGTCCGCCGATCGTTCAAACGCCTGCTGCAACTGGTTGAGATCCGCCTGCATCTGATCCGCGTCTTTAGCGTGCTGCATCGACTGCAGAATTGCCAGCGGCCGGCTGGCATGTTCCTGCCTCATCCGGGCGATCAGGGAACCGGCAAGATAGAGTTCCAGAGCGTCGGCACCCGCGGGCATCGAACGCGTGACGGCGGGAATCCGGTCCAGCAGGTCGCCGGCGGCGTCACGAAGTCTGTTCGAAAGTCCGGCCAGCGTGGTTCGATCCAGAGCCCGCGATTCTTCCGACTGGTCCGGGGAATCCCGCAGCCGGGCGATGATTTCCAGTGCCGCGGAGTTCTGCTGTTCGGCAATCGTCGCCAACTGCACGAAGTGATCGTACACAGCGGCTTTCGTTTCCATGACGGCATGGCGATCCGGATCAAACTCCGGCGCGGAAACAACGATTCGCAGCGGCACGGATTCCCCGCGATTGCCCTGACGGTCCGTTGCCACCAGCCGCGTTGAAACCTGGTCGCCAGTATTCAGGCTCAGCTTCAGAAGATCCCAGTTCCACGCCGAATCGACACGGTAGACGGCTCGTTCGCGCCCTGCGGAATCGGCACGTGTGTCGTCGTCATTGCGGTCGCTGTCGGCCGACGTGACGACCAGCGGAATGACCTGCCATTCGCGGCCGTTGACCGAAATTTCCTGGTCGAGCCGTTCCAGCGGCAGGTCGTCTTCTGCCATTCCGCGCAGGGCCAGAATGTCGTTCGGCGGCAGCAGCAGGTTCATTTCAGTCTGATCGACGAAACCAGCCCGCGGGATCAGGTCCGGAATCGGGCGAATCTCGTAACGCGGCGCAAACACGTTCTCGAAACCCGTTTCGGCGGACACCAGCCGCACTCGGTAAATCCCCGGATCATTCACCGGCACGGTGGCGCTCCAGCGACTGTCGTCGACCTGCTGCAGAGGAATGATGGTCACATCGTCGCCGAATTTCGCGCCGTCGATCCGCAGTTCCGCCGCCGACACCGCCTGGTCGAGTTCCAGCGTCAGGTCTGTCAGCGTTCCTGTCAATGCCACGATGTCGCCGGCGTCTTCGGTGACGGACGTTGTCGGCAGGCCGGAGTATTCAGGAAAACGATAAGTCTTCTGAAACGCAACAACGCGCGGCCGGTTCTTTGCGCGAATCGTGTGGCGCATCGTGATCGCGTCACCGGCCAGGATGCGATATTCGGTGTCGGCCGTGACATGCAGGTTTGCGGCGAATTCGGTTTCAGTCCGGGCGCGCATCGCCTGACGCACGGAAGACCCGTCGTTCGAAAACACTTCCAGCGTGACGTCTTCAACGGTTCCGCCGGAAACTTCAACAACGACCGCCACGGTTTCGTCAGTCGCGACGGTCAGCGAAGTCGGCGTCGGCTGCCGAATGTTGACATGGATTCGCGACACACGTTCGATGTTGGCACCGGGCAGCAACGCGCGAACGGCCAGAATTCGAAACCGCGAATCGGAACCGCTGAGCAAAACACCGACGCCAGCCGCCAGAACCAGTGCCGCGAGCAGCCACCTGGACAGCAGCCGAACAGGCAGAATTCCGGGAACTCGCACACCGGACATCTGTTCCGCCACTCTGCCCTGCAGCAGACTTCGAAACACAGGTGAGTCGTGGATGTCAGCCGGATCGTCGGCAGCAAGCTCAACGGCCGAAAGCAGATTCTCTCGAAGTTCCGGCGCCGCGACTTCGACGTGAGCCGCGATTTCGCGTTCGGCGGGCGATCGAACGAGTCTTCGCAGGCTTGTCAGCCAGACCGCGCCGGCCGTCGCAGCATAAGCCGCAATGCTGAGTCCCCAGCGAACCTGATCGCTGAGCACCCAATACCAATCCGCGACGGCAACGACCGCCATCCCGGCCAGGAACGCAACGATCGCGGTGCAGAAGCCTCTCACCAGAAGCAGGTGAAGTCGGCGACGGCCGATGCGCTGCAGCTTGTCGGCAACGGTCGGGTCCAGTCGGATGCTCATGAAAAAGCCTCACGCACTACAACAGCCCCGCGCGCTTGCGCAGGAACCATTCCAGTGAAAGCAGAATAACAATCGCCGCAAACCACCAATAGCTTTGCCACAGAGCGGTGTCCGATTCCACGATGTGGCCGCTGCTGAACGGACGCAGCAGGTCCGGCAACTGATCGGCCTGTTCCTCGCGCAGAAAGACGCCGCCGGATGCGTCCGCCAGTTGCCGCAGCAGCGGTTCGTTGCAGGCAGTTTCGTTCCGTTCTCCGGTTTCCGGCGGCAGCACCACAAACTGCGCGCGAGCCTTCAGCGCCTGTTCGGTGAATCCGGACGCCCTCACGGACACTTCGTAGTCGCCTTCCGACAGCGCTCCCGAACGTCCGCGGTAAAGCCCGGGAACATCGGGGTCGGGAGTCAGTCCGGCGGATTCGACAACGCGACCGTCCTTCCACACCAGCGCGTCCACGGTCGCGGCGACGACCGGCTTTCCGTCGACGCCAGTCAGCCGGACGCGAATGTCAGCGGAGTCACCGTTCGAATAACTCACGGCCCCGGCATCAATCGCCGCGTACTCATCACTGGAAGCGAAGGGCCGCGGCATCACTAAGGTCGCAAGCTGATTCCAGATCCGCTGGTGGTACGTGTCGGCCGCCCGATAGCGCCATCGCCAGGTTTCGTCGAACGCCAGATACAGAACTCGCCCCGCGCCGATGCGCTGTGTCACGATCGCCGGAGTCGCGCTTCCGTGGATTACAGCTTCGGCCAGCACTTCGGCTCCTGGTTGAGCCGACACACTGGCGATCACGTGCGGCGGCGGCAACTGCGCCCAGAATTCCCGATTGGCCGCGTCGTCCGTTTCGACGGACAGCGCAGGTTCCCGGGCTCCCTGATCCGTCAGCCGCAGTTGTTCAGGCATTGCTGACGACGGTTCCGGAAGCCACTCAACAGGCAGCAGCGGCGCCAGTGTCCGGTCCGCGAACGCCGCCAACTGTTTCCGCTGACCATCGACAAACACAACACCGCCGCCGCGCAGTTCGACGAATTCGCGAAGCCACTGCAGTTCGTGTTCGGCAAACGCTTCGGCAGGAACTTCGCCGAAGATGATCAGATCGTAATCGAACAAGGCGTCGCGGGATTCCGGAAACATGTCGTTCCCGTCCCCGCGCGGCAGCGTTGCGGCACCGCCGGATTCGGTAATGATCGCGTCGACGTCCCACTGACTGTCTCGATCAAACACATTCCGCAGGTAGCGAGTTTCCCAGCGAGATCGGCCGTCGAGGATCAGCATCCGGTGATTCTCCGTAATCGCGGCGAATCGCAGCGTGCGCTGGTTGTTGCCCGAGTCGGCCTCATCCTGCAGCGGTCTGATCGACGCGGTCATCGCCAGCGGAAGTGAATGCTGCCGGACCTCGCCGGCCAGTCGGTCACTGAGCCGCTGCACGATTTCCTCAATGCCGAATTCAAAGGCGATGCGTCGCTCGCCACTGCCATCCGTCAGCAGTTGCTGCTCCCACAGGACGTCACCGTCGTGTTCAATCTGCACGACTGTCGGCTGCCCGGCGGGCATTCGATCCTGAATGATGATCGACCCGCGGACACGATCCTTTCGGAAAACCAGTTGAGGATGTTCCAGCCCCGTGACGGACAAGTCCGGAGCCGCCACATCCGCGCCCATCGCGACGGGAAAGAAGGCGATGCCCTGGCCGCCGAGAATGCGAGCCGTGGGCAGTGGTGACGGACCGGCGTTGTGCTGTCCGTCAGTAAGCAGCACTACCGCCGTCGTGCGTCCGGCGAATTCGACAGCGCCGCCATCATTGCCGACCGAAGATCTGCTGACGGATGATGTCTGCGTTGCCGTAATGCCGCTGATCAGATCCGAGACGGGCGCATCTGCGGTCTCGGAGAATTCGCGCGGCACTTCAGCGGTAATCTGACTATCCAGCATCAGAACCGCCTGCTGATTGTGCAGCGCGAAAACTTCCACGTTGTGAAACCGCTTCAGGTTGTCAAACAAAGCTTTGGAGCCTTCCAACAGCAGTTGTTCGCATCGTCGCCAGCGAGTTGTTTCGTCCGCCATCGCCAGCGCCGCTTTCACGGATGCATCGCCGGAATCAACCAGGTTTCGAACTTCCCTGCGAAACGTCTGTCGGATGCGGTCTTCGACCGACCGAGTGGTTTCACACGCCGCCAGAAGCTGTGCCATGTCGGCCTCGGTGGCGTTCTGATTGGCTGGACGCACGATCGCCTGAAGCAGGCTGATCGATTGCATTCCATTGGACTCATCGTCCGCCGAATCGTGCTGTTCCGATTCCGGAAATTCGTTAGCGACTTCGGTCGCGGAATTGAGGACTTCCAGCAGATCGTCACGCAGCTTCATGATGTCGTCGGCGGAAACTTGTTCGGCCCGGAGTTCCAACAGCGTTCGTTCGCGAACGTCGTGAATCTGGTTCGCGAGCTGATGCAGGCGGGAATCAATGCGGCCTCGCTCCAGCCAGCCGTGCGACTGCGCGATCAGCAGCTTTCGCTCATCGGTCAGGTGACGGTCAACAAGGTCCATGCTCTGCGACGCGTCAACGTAGATCTTCACGCGGCCGGGTTCTCCGATGACCTTTCGATGATGCAGCACGGGACCCGTCAGCAGCAGCAGCGCCAGAACAAAGGCCAGCGACCTGAGCGCGGGCAGCAGCCATCGAAGGTTCGCCGGCAGATCGAAGCTTTCCCGACGGTAATATCGCCACGACAGTCCGGCGGCCAGCGCAGCCAGCAGCAGCCCGATCCAGACCGGCACGTCTCCGACAAATCGCAGGCTCGTCATGTGCGAACCCTTGAAAAGCGCTGCTGCAGAACGAGTTCCAGAAACATGAACACCAGCAGCGCAATCAGCACCAGCTTCCAGATTTCTCTGCCGTGTCGGCGCAGTCTGTCACGCTCCAGAAACTCCCTTGCCGAAGAAGCAAGCTCCGCGTGCAGACTTTCGGCCAGCGAACTCAGCCGAGACTCATCCATCACGGAAAGGTCGGATTCTTCGCGCGATGTCGAAGCGACGAAGTGAATCGTGCCGCCATCGGAAGCACTCAGCGCGTACTGTCCCGGTTGATTGGTGTGTTCGAACCGAGCGACCAGGCGATTGCCCTCGGGCACGGCTCGCAGCGTTCGGCGCCCACCCGAAGGCGTCACGATTGACAGCGGATGGTCCGCGGCGGCGGCATCCTTGGCGGCGTCAAACAGGACCACAACAGGTTCGCCGGTACGAATGTTTCTCGGCGGTGCCAGCGGTTTGCCCAGCGTTGTCACAAGCTGCTGCATCAACGGCACGAAGAAGGGCCGGAGAGGCAAATCCGACCAGTCAGCGTCGCAGGCGGTCGCCATCTGCACGACGACGCCTTCGCCCCGCGAGCCTTCCAGCAGGAACGGATCACCACTGTCCAGACTCGCCATGACCAGCGGCGAACCCGCTGTCCGGACATCGTCCGCGGTGGATGTTCCTTCCGCGGGAACCAGTGGAAACCATCGACGAATCTCGGCCGTCGACAGATCACCGTTCGACGGTTGAAAACTGCAGCCGGATGGTCAAAATACTGAGCGACCACGTGAGCGCTTTTTCCGTCGATCATTCCCTGCGGCGATCCGAATGCTGCCGGCAGCAACCGCTTTCCGTGGAACAGTTTTTCGTTGTACCACTGCGAGTCGATTCGTCCGCCCGGACACCATCGCCGCCGCCGCTGTGCACGAATTCCGTAACGGCATCGGCCTGTGCATCGTTCAGGCGCGGGACATTCGCCAGCACAACTTGTGCCGTGCCGAGCAATTCCTGTGTGAGCTGTCCCGGATCGGTGATAGTGCGAGTTCACCAGATCCGACAGCCGAACTCCGCCGAACGTGTACGGTGTCAGCGCAATGGCCAGAAAGTCGGTTTCGCCTTTCAACGGCTGCGAATCCGGTTCTCCGTCGACCAGCAGGACATCAATCTGTTCGATAATCGAAACGGCGGCGGAAAAGTGGTTGTCCGTGGCCAGAGATCGTCGACAGCAATCCCGACATCAATGACATGGGACCCGGACGGAAGGCACGGCAGCAAGACCTGCGCGGACGCGTTGGCCGCCAGCGTCACCTGAGACACCACCTGCTCCGTTCCATCCAGTGTCAGGACAATACGGGCCGATTCGACGGGCGTGGTACCGTAGTTTCGAACACCGGCGCGCACGGAGATCTGCTGATCGATCCCCATCGGCCGTTCGGGCAACTGCAGCGATTCGATCGACACGTTTCCCTGGACCGGCTTTCCGACAGGCAGCAGCGTGAGTTCCGGAGGGATCGACATCGCGGCAACCTGATCGCGGACCGAATCCGCCAGATTGCCGCCGCGATTCCAGTCGGCGGGCTGAAAATCACTGATGACGACCAGTTCCTTTGTCGGGTTGGTCATCTTGGAAAGTGTGGCCAGACCGGCATCCAGAGCCGGCAGCATTTCGCTGGCTCCATACCCGGACCGGGCGACCTTCAGGCGTCGAACGACGGCATCCGCATCGAAGAGAGGCTGATCGAACAGCAGCTCGGGGCTTCCACCGGTCTGAATCACGGCGATTTCAGATCCGCGAGCCGCCGCTTCAACAATCTGACAGGCCGCGTAAACAGCGTCGTCGAAGTGCGTTCGCGTCCCGGTGACGGCGTCCATCGAATAGCTGGTGTCCAGCAGCACCACCAGCGAGACGGGCGAGTCACCGGCCGGATTTCGCCCGCCCGTCAGCAGGGGACGAGCCAGGCAGATTGCCAGCAGCGCCGGAATTGCACATCGAATCAGCAACAGCAGAAGCTGCTCAACCCGAAATCGTTTGTGATTGATTCTGACAACGGATTCCAGCAGGTGCATGGCCCCCCATTCCACGCGTCGAAACCGACTGCGGTTCAGAATATGCAGAACCAGTGGAATCGCCGCCGCCAGTGTTCCCCAGACGAGCAGCGGGTTGGCAAACGTCATCGCGACTTCCTTCTCAGACCCAGATAGCCCGCCAGAGATTCGGCATAGGGCTGATCGGTGGTCAGCGGAATCAGACTGATGCGCTGGCGATTGCAGCCGCTGGCAAGTTGTTCGCGAAACTGAGCCAGCTTTTCCAGGTACGCGCGGCGAAGCTGCGCGGGATCCACCAGGTGCCGGCAATGGGCGGTTTCCAGCGAGGCGAATTGAGTCCACTGCCGGAAGGGAAAATCGATTTCGTCGGGATCCCAGATCTGAAAGATCAGAATTTCGTGATTCGCCTGACGTAAATGTGCCAGGGCCTTCATCAGTCGGTCAACGTCTCCGAACAGATCGGAAATGATGACCAGCAGGCCGCGGCGCTGAATTCGGCTGACGATTTCGTGGAACACGTCGCTCGGTTCGGTTTCCCGTTCCGGCTTTGTGGCGGCCAGAGAATCAATGATCGCCTGCAGATGCTTCGGCCGCCCGCGCGGCGGGATGTAGGTTCGGACTCTTGTGTCGAACGTCACCAGCCCGACACTGTCCTGTTGCCGCAGCATCAGATACGCCAGACACGCGGCCGTCCGAATTGCGTAGCCGTGTTTGGTCAGTCCGTTGCTGCGTGATCCCGAATACCCCATCGAGCCACTGGTATCCAGCAGAATCGTGCAGCGCAGGTTCGTCTCTTCTTCGTACTCACGAATGAACAGCCGGTCGGTCTTGCCGTACAGCTTCCAGTCAATGTCGCGAATGTCGTCGCCGGGAACATATTGCCGGTGTTCGCGGAATTCGACGCTGAACCCTTTGTGCGGCGACCGATGCAGTCCGGAACAGAAGCCTTCCACCACCTGCCTGGCAAGCACCTGCAGGTTGACGAATCTGCCGATGTCGCCGGCAGGAAGGACTTCGGAAACGTGAGGCATAACGGGCGGCGGAAACGATCGGGAATGGAAAATTGAGAATTGAGAATCGCAGCGGTGGAACGTCGACGATCGGAAACGTCCCGGTGGTCTTCACATCAAAGCAGCTTCTTTGAGGTTGCCGGGATTTCCTTCAGCAACCGGGAAATCAGGTCGTCGACGCTGACTCCTTCGGCTTCCGCGTTGAACGTCGGCACGAGGCGGTGCCGCAAGACCGGGTACGCCAGGGCTTCGATGTCGTCGCGCGTCACATGGTGGCGCTGATGCATGATGGCTCGCGCTTTGGCCGCCAGCACGATCTGCTGGCAGGCCCGCGGACCGGGGCCCCATTCGATCATTTCGCGCACCCAGCTCGCTGCACCGGGTTCACCAGGCCGGGCTGACCGAACCAGGTCCAGCACGAACTGTTTGACATGATCCGGCAGTGGAACCAGCCGGACCGTTTCCTGGCATTCCAGAATTCTCTGCCCGGAAACTACCGGGGAAATCGTTGCCGACAAAGTCGACGTGGTGCGGTCAATGATGTCCGCTTCCTGTTCGCGAGTCGGGTAGTCCACTTTGACATGAAACAGAAATCGATCGCGCTGAGCTTCAGGAAGCGGATACGTGCCTTCCTGTTCAATCGGGTTCTGCGTCGCCAGCACGAAGAACGGTTCTTCCAGGCGATACGTCTTGCCGCCGACGGTGACTTCATGTTCCTGCATCGCTTCCAGCAGCGCGGCCTGCGTCTTGGGAGGCGTGCGATTGATCTCGTCCGCCAGCAGCATCTGCGTAAAGATCGGCCCCTTCTCAAAGACCAGATCACGATGCCCGGTTTCGCGACTTTCCTGAATGATGTCGGTGCCGGTGATGTCTGCCGGCATCAGATCGGGGGTGAACTGAATGCGATGAAACGTCAGGTTCATCGTTTCCGCCAGCGACCGCACCATCAGTGTCTTGGCCAGTCCCGGCACGCCTTCCAGCAGGCAGTGTCCGCGGGCCAGAATCGCGATCAGCAGTTGTTCGACAACCTCGTCCTGCCCGACGACAATTCTGCTCACCTGTTCGCGAATCTTTCGGCAGGCACTGACAAGCCGTGCCGCGCGGTCCTGATGATCGGCGGTGGCCGGTCGGTTTTCTTTCGACATTGTCGAACCTGAAAAGCGGACGAAGGAAGTGATCCGGAGCTGTTCTCAGAGTAACACAACGAAAAACCAGAATCTTCGTCGCTAACTTCCGTTTCGGCGCACTTCACACCGGGTTACTGCACCAAAAATTGCTGTCGGACGTCTCCTGTATGATTCGCCGGCGGCGCGGTGAAAGGAAGAACCTGTACGGAAGGCACCCGACTTCCGCAAACGGGCCGACTCCGCTTGCAATTGGCTTCCGGCATCAACCGGAAACGTACAACTCGTGGGTTCACCCGGAAAACAAGGTGACGGCGTGGACGAGAAGAATCCCTATTCGGTCCTCCCCGTTGGCGACCCGCACCCGGCCATCTCCGGAACGGACGAACCAGCGACGAACGTCCACTGGCTGGTGTTCACTCTGGCCTGCGCGACGTCGTTTCTGCTGTATCTGCACCGCTATAGCTGGAATATCATCGGCCCCGAACTTCAGGATGAGTTTGCGTTCACGAATACTCAGGCCGGGTTTCTGTTTTCTCTGTTTTACTACACATACGCCGCCGGTCAGATTCCCAGCGGAGTCATCACGGACCGCTTCGGGGCTCGCGGCGTACTGACGACAATCATCGCCGCGTGGTCGGTTGCCCTGACCGGGATTGCTCATACCGGCAGCCTTGTATTGCTGGGCTTCTGGCGACTGCTGTTCGGAGCGACTCAGGCGGGCTGCTATCCCGCTTTGACGAAGATCAGCCAGCAATGGTTTCCGCCGCGGCAGCGCACCGTCATGCAGGGCTGGGTCGCCACCACCTTCGGCCGCGCCGGAGGCGCGATGTCACCCATCATACTGGGGACGCTGCTGATCGGTGCGTGGGGTCTGAGCTGGCAGGCGGCGATCACCGTGATCGGCATCATCGGCCTGTTGCACTGCGGAATCTTTTTCGCCTGCTTCCGAAACTCACCGCAACAGGATCCGCGCGTCAACGACGCCGAACGCGATCTGATTCGCGGCGGTTCGACGGACGCTCCGAAGCGCGATTCCGAAACGACCGTGCTTCCGGTCGGAACGGCACTCCGGAACAACAGTCTGCGGTGGTTCACGCTGCAACAATATCTGGACGCCGGGTCGGATGTCGTGTTTGTCAGTCTGATTGGATCCTACTTTCTGGCCGCTCACAATTTCGATATCAGCAAGACCGGCTGGCTCGCCAGCCTGCCGCTGTGGGGCGGAGCACTGGGAGGCATCGCGGGAGGCTGGCTGAATGATCGCATCATTCAGCAAACCGGCAATCGGCGCTGGGCTCGCAGCGGAGTGGGCTGCGTCGGCAAAGTCATCGGCTGCGCGATGCTGGCTCTGGTTGTGCTGCAGTCCGACGGAGTGACCGCGGCATGGCTGCTGATGGCCGCGAAATTCTTCAGCGACTGGAGTCAGCCGACCACCTGGGGAGCCTGCACGGATCTGGGAGGACGCTTCACGGCGACCGTGTTCAGCATCATCAACACCGCCGGAACCATCGGCGGAGTCTTCATGCCGATCGTGTTCGGGTTCGTGCTGGATCTGTTCACGACGAAAACACTGGTCGACGGTGCCGAAGCCGCCATCACCGACTGGAATCCGCTGTTCGTTCTGCTGTCGGCGATGTACCTTGCCTCCGGCGCGTGCTGGCTGCTCGTCGACTGCACGGATCGACTGGCGGATTGACGGAATTCACACCCATTTCTCCTTCCGCGATCCGCCGTTCAGGATGACAATCCATGAAATGACACGCCACCGGACGTATCGTCCGACGACTTGTTGGGTGTCAGCGATTGAAGGGGGACCGATCACGCAGGCGATTCCTGCACAGTCGCAAATAGTCGCGTCGTTGAGACCGATCGTCACCGAAAGCGGGGTACGGCACTCGGCGATCCGCACGCGCTACGCGGCCTCCGCCTGGTGCCTTTGGAGGCGCGTGATGTGCAGCAGGAACAAGTGTTCGGCCGTCTCGCCGCCGTCCGTGGCCACGTAGATCCAGTGCTTCATTAGCAACGCATTCTCCGGATGCTTTACCGTGATGTGAGTACCATCGCTCATCACGATCGTAAATGGAACGAATGGCGACGCCTTCAGCATCTTCCGCAGTTCTTCGTGCATTCAACCTTGCCCGTGTTTCTTGACCAGTTCCAATCGTGTCGGCATTGCCTTCTCATTGTAGCTCGTTCAACGGGCCATTGTTAGAATTATTCGCAGCACCGACATCACGTCGCCACGTGAAGATCTTTATCAAAGTCTAAAGACATGGAACGCAGGACCGTACGTCCCGAATCCCTGGACCTCGATTCTCCCGGCCGCCGCGATTACTGGCTGGCTCTGGAACATGACAGCATCTGGGGAGATCACCTGATTCCGCTCACGGTCTTCGTCGGTCCCGAAACCAAAGACGGCCAGGGTCTGGTGGCGTTCGGTTCCAATCACGGCAACGAGTACGAAGGACCCGTCGCTCTGAAGCACCTGCTGCGTGAGATTGATATTCGTGACGTGAGAGGCCGCTTGATTCTGATTCCCGTGCTGAACCCGGCCGCGTTTCTGTCCGGGACGCGAGAAAGCCGCGATGAAGACGGCGTAAATCTTAATCGAGCGTTCGTGGACGGTGCCGGTACGACCTCCGCACTGTCGGGGATCACTCACCGCATCGCGGCTTTCGTGAGGGAATACATCTGGCCGCGGGTTCACATTGTGCTGGACTTGCATTCCGGCGGTGACGTCGCCCGGTTTTCGATCTGCTCCAACTTTCATCCGGTGGATGACCCGGAACTCAGCCAGCGGATTGAACAGACGGCTCGCTGGTACGGCACGCCGTCATTGATGGTTTATCAGAACATCACGCCCGGACTGTTGCCCAGCGAAGCCGAACGCCTGGGCAAGATCACCGTCGGCACGGAACTCGGCTGGGGCAGATCCGTCAATCCCGAAGGCGTGCGATACGGACGTCAGGGAGTGCTCGCCGCCGCGATCAACAACAACCTCCTGCACGGAAAAATCGAACCGATTGCCCACCACAAAGCGGGGACGCAGAGAAAGCTGGAGATGGTCGATCGCGACTGCTTCATTGTCGCGCCGTTTGCCGGCCACTACGAACCGCTGGTCGAATGCGGAACGACCGTCAGGAAGGGGCAAACCGTCGGACTGCTGCACGACTTTGATCGCATCGACCTGGACCCGTGGCCCTGCGTGGCCGCTTTGGACGGAGTCGTTCTGGCTCAGGCATGGGTCGCGCCGGTTCCCAAAGGCCAGCACATCGTCGTCGTGGCACGCGAGATTCCGTAGGCTGCGGCTGATTCTGCAGCGACAAATACATGTGTCGGGGTTCGTCGAGACTGCCGCCGCTGTACAGAATTCTTACGATGCGGCGAGTGCTGCCGTCGTACTGATATTCGGTGCCATTGCCGTCGCTGTCTTCCGTGAAGTTCGGCCAGTTGCCGCGCTGGTCCACGCCAGGCCATTGAGTTCCAGCCCAACGGGCCAGCCGTTCGTTCGTCAAGCCTGGGGCACCGCCCCAGGCTGGATGATTGTCCGGCCCGTTGGGCCTGCACACTGGGCGTGCTGCCGCTGACCGCTCCGGAGTGCGACTGCTGGCTCTTCGTCACTTTGCCGGGATCATTGAGCGTGTACACGATCTGGTTCTCGACGCGGGAGCCCCGCGAGGCGATTCGAGCTTCCGCTCGGAATGAAATCGACCCGAGCGGCTTGAAGTTGAAATTTCGCAGGCGAACGGAACGGGGCGGTGTCATCCGGATCGTCCGTCTGGTTGCCGCGCGACGTGACCTTGTCCACCCGTCCATGTGAATCATACCGCCGGGCGGGGTCGCTGTCGACAGTTGGATTGCGTGCCACTGGCTGTGCCAGTGTTCCGTTGCCTGACTGAGGGCACTGGCACAGCCGGTGGCACGCTTCCACCGTCTTCCCGATTCTCCGGCCTTGCGCCCGGTGCCGCAGGCCGGAGCGGAACGGGAATTGGTATCGTCAGATCGTCCGTCTGGTTGCCGTGCGACGTGATCTTGTCCACCCGCCCCAGAGAATCATACCGCCGCGTGATCGACCGCACTGCCCCGTCCGTCGCACCTCCGAGCGTCGTCACCTTCTGCGACTGCGAATTACGCAGATTTTCCGAAGGCAGAAGGCGATCATCGCTCGCCGCTGATTGTGGAGATTCGTTGCAGTTTTCAGGAACCAGCCGATCAATGGTTCTGACACCTTTATCGCTCCTCGTCCGTCTGGTTGCCGCGCGAACGTGACCTTGTCCACCCGTCCCTATGAATCATACCGCCGGGCGGGTGCGCCTGTCGACGATCGGATTGCGTGCCACTGGCTGTGCCAGTGTTCCCGTTAACCTGACTGAGGAGCACTGGCGCAACCAGTGGCACAGCCGCACGTCTTTCCGATTTCTCCGGCCTGCGCTGATGCCACCGGGCCAGAACGGAACGGGGGTGGTATCGTCCGGATCGTCCGTCTGGTTGCCGTGCGACGTGATCTTGTCCACCGCCCCAGAGAATCATACCGCCGCGTGATCGACCGCACAGCCCCGTCCGACTGCCTCCCAGCGTCGTCACGTCCTGTGACTTTGATCGCCGCAGATTATCGAAGCCGTAGGCATCACCATCCCCGCGGATGTTGGACACTCGTTGCAGTATTCAGGAATGAAGTCGATCAAAGATTCCTGACTTTCTTTGTCGCCCAGATGTGCCTCCGGATCCGTCCATCCGCGTGTCGTACCGCAACCGCAATCTCACGCCACTTCAGTTTCCACGATGAAATAGACAGCTACACCACAGGTTCCGGACACCTTTAATGTCCTCCGTTACTTATCTTCCTGCGGCTTGCCACCTGGCACAGACTGACGCACCTTCGTGGCCACCGCCGTCACTTCATCATCATTTGTACTACGCTTCATTCCAATCGGCCGTCTTCAACCACAATGTTTTCCGGAATCTCATACAATGATACAATTTCCATTGTTTCTGGATCGCTGCCAACCAATGATCTTCTGAGACATCGCCATCCTGGAGATGAATGCAGCTTCACCTTCAAAGGCCCGGAAGTGATTTCCACATGCAGCAATGTCATGCCGTTTGATCTTCCACGAACGCACTTCCATTACGTATTTTTTTCTTTGGTCAATCTGAATCTCGGACCGCTCGATACTTTGAATATCTCCGGCGACAACCGTTGTAACAACCTTCGGCAGCGTCGCTTCGCTCCACCGGTGACGCAAACCCGCACTTCATAGCCTTTTCGGGAAGACGTTCCTGCATAAGGTGGCTGATGGATTTGCTTGCTTTTGGCAGAGACTTCTGAGGCCCAAACAACTTTCGAATTCGCCATCTGTCGAATGAGCAACATGAGTTGGCAGCAGCACAGCCGAAACGGTGACAATCATGAGTGACAATTGCAACACTGAACGCCCTCCGGAGCACCGTGAAGCTATCATGAACGCCTACCAAAAAAGTTCCCCAGGCCGGAGCCTGGGAACAGCAAGCTGATGCTGGAATTTTAGTGGTCGATCACTGCCTACTTTGGCATGGGCAAGGACGATCACGGAATTCTCAACAGGCTGTTGTCTCGGCTTCCCTGCCATTGATCCGGTACTGGACGGTCAGCAGCTTTGGCGTTCCCGGAGCGGGGTCGCCGCCGAAGCTGGCGTTGTAACTGGCGGATACCAGAGTGATCAGAGGCAGATCCGGGCCTGTTTCTGCAACAGCTCGGTTACGTCCTTCGTAGCATCGCCGGCACCGTATTCGGCTTTGACGATCTCCAGCCGGACCTTATCGAAGCCGCCTTCGGCCAGCAGTTTGCTGACATCCACACCGTCGCCGGCGACCTTTTGAGCGATCGCCAGTGCGGTTTCGGTCGCCTGATCCTTCAGTTCCGGAACCTTCATGGCGTCGACGCAGCCTTCAGCGTCTTTCCGCGCTTCGGATAACGCGCAGCGCGTCCAGCACCAGCTTCTTTTCTCCGGTCGCAGAGCTGCGGCAAGTGCCTGTTCACACATTTGCCGCTCGCTGATCTTCCGGCAGAACGAACTGTCTGGCGATGCGAATGTGGCCGCGCAGAGCCCGCACCTGGTACTGGTTCGACGAAGTCTTCGACAGACCAAAGCGCTGGGAGCCGCGTCTTCCGTCATCCATTCTCCCAGCAGACGCGTGCTGATGTCCTGCAGCTTTGCATCGCTGCTTTTCCCGGCGGCGTCCATCGCGGCCAGCGAGTTGGTTCCGCCGACAGCTCCCAGCACTTCCAGCAGAGCGACCTTCGTAGCAATCGACGACGACTTGTCAACGGCCGCGGAGAGTTCGGCCGCACAGGCTTCCCGATCGAGCCATCCGGGCACTGGCACTTTCAGGGCCTGCTGAGCCACGGCTGCATCTTCCCTGTGCTTTGGCGACACGACCTGGGAAATCAGCACGGACAGCCTTGCAGCGCACGGTTTCGCGCGCCAAGCGTCCAGAGCCGCGCTTGCCGCACGATCGCTGTCGGCGTGATCGCACGAGCAGCTCCGGTACAGCGTCGATGCGCGCTGGCCCACGACGACTCGCAACAGCAGCGGATACATTTTCCTTCGGCTTTCGGAAGCAGTGCGACCTGTCCGTCGACTTTTTCGCCCGGCATTTCCGCCAGAGTCGCCTGAGCGGTCGCGGCCAGATCCGCATCGTTTTCCAGAGCGATCTTCAGCAGCGAAGACAGGCAGGACATCACCCCCGCAGGCCAGCGCGTCGACTGCCGATGCGGACGGGTTTCGGACCCTGTTCAGCGGCCTTCAGAATCGCCGACAGAATCGGTGTCCGGCCGATCGGCCATCGCCTGAACAATCAGCGCACGGCCAGTCGGGAGTCGTTCGGTTCATTTCGTCAACCAGAGCCTGATCGACCGTGCCGCCGGGGAAACTCGCGAGCTGTTAAGTGCGAGCTGGAACAGAGCCTTTCGTCAGACTGAGAAACTGTTCCAGCGGCAGCGGAATGCCATTGTCTCCCGCGAGGATTGCACCGCGAGTCGCTTCGATGACACGCTGCATCGGAACATCGGCGCTCGAATTTCGTCATGCAACTTCATGGCCGCTTCGGAGTTGCCGTCCGACAACGGTCGTTCTGCACACAACACGCAGCCGCTTTCGGCAATCGCTGAACGCACAGCTTCGTTCGCTGTTGCCAGTGACTGGCGGAGCGTTGTCGTTGCGCTTCGTTTCAATTCGACGAGTGCCACAGCGGCGGCCGCAGCGACTTCGGCATCCGTGTCCACGAAGCCGGCCGGTCAGCTGATCCACGGCATTGGCATCGCGGCGAACACCGATCGAATTCAGCATTCCGACCAGCAGGCGGCCTTCCAGCGAATCAGCGGCGTCACGCAATGCTTTATCGGAAGCCTCACCAGGAATGGCCTCCAGCGCGATCCGCGACCACGATGACAGTTGCGGATCGGGAAGCAGCTTCGCCAGGTCGGCCACGGCCGCTTCGGTGCCATGAATCGCAAGGTTCTTGCAGGCAATGGCTTTCTCAGCGGACGGCGCGTCGGAGCGGAGCACGGCCAGCAGTTCCGCTTCCTTTGTTGACGAAGCGGCGTCGTCCGCGGCGAACATCGTCGAAGCGCTGATTGTGGAAACGCCGACCGCCAGGGTCAGCATCGTTAGAGAGATACGGAGTGTTTGCATGAGTTGAGTCCGAAAAGTGTATGGTGTCCGAGCGAAGAGATTTCGCGCCGGGGAATCAAGCCACAGGAAACGTGCGATCTACACTCGCCACGGTTTCCCGCAGGGCCTCAGACCGCAGGCGGTTGGCTTCTTCGTCGTTGATGAACATGTTGGTTGCGTTGTCGTACTTCACGGTGCGATTCAGCATCCAGCGCGACGTTAGCCGCGTGGCAGGCGATGTGAGCGTTGCAGGCCGCGTCGGCATTGCCTTTCGGCTGACTGAGGTCTTGACACCAGTCCAGGAAATCGCGAACGTGGAACGTCGCCGGATAACCGCCACCTCGACTTGCCGGCCAGCCAGTTCGGAGAACTCAGCACCAGCTTGCGCTGTCACCCGCTTCGGCCAAGCCGGTTTCGCCTTCGAACCGCACAGGACACGAACCCAGCGGAATCCAGCCGGTTTCGCGGAAGATCAGTTCGATGCCGCTTTCGTAGCGCGACCAGGTGGCCGTCCTTCGGTGCGTTGTATTCGACGGGAGGCGGACGGTCTCCGACCGCCCACTGGCAGAGATCGACGCAGTGCGAGCCCCATTCCAGAACACCGCCGCCGTTGAAGGCACCGACGAAACCGCCGCCCTTTTCGAAGTTGAAACCATCCAGCAGCGCGGGGTTGTACGGACGCCACGCGGCCGGCCCCAGATACATGTCCCAGTCAACAACGTCGGGATCAGGCGCGGCTTCTGCCGGCAGCCAGCCGCTCATCAGAGCCTGCATCCCGGCCGGATGAGCATAGACCTTCTTCAGTTTGCCGAGCTTTCCGGTGCGGGCCAGCTCGCAGGCAAATGCGAAGTGCGGAAGATTGCGCCGCTGAGTTCCCGCCTGGAAAACGCGACCGGTTCGCTTCATGGTGTCGGCCAGAATGAGACTCTGGCTGATGTTCTTGGTGACCGGTTTTTCGCAGTACATGTCCTTACCGGCACGAGCCGCAGTCATAGCTGCGGTGGCATGCCAGTTCGGTCCGGTCGCGATCAGCACGGCGTCGATGTCACTGCGATCAAGCAGTTCGCGGAAGTCGCGATACATCGCGCAGTGTTCGTTGCCGTATTTGTCGTCGGCGATTTTCTTGACGGCGATGCGGCGTTTTTCCTTCACGTCGCAGACCGCGATGAACTGGACATCCGGCTGTTCCAGAAAGCAGCCGAGGTCGTACGTGCCGCGATTTCCGATCCCGATGCCTCCGACGACAACGCGTTCGCTGGGAGCGACTGCACCATCGCGGCCCAGCGCCGAACTGGGAATGATGGTCGGCGCCAGAACGGCGGCACCCGCCGCGCTGACGGCCGATTGCAGAAACCGACGCCGAGGAAGTTGCGTGATCTGTTTCGTCATGCCTGGACTCCTGAACGGGTGAGGCGCTGGCTCGACGGAACAGAGGTCGGCCCGCCAGCAGCGCGTGTCGCATATGACGGCAGCATAACCTTGCGCGCAGCCGCACGCCACGTACCGACGTTCACAGGAGCGTCACTTCGTCATCGCTCTCAGCGACTTCAGAGTGCTTCCGGCCGCGCCGGCCAGCAGCAGCGTGTCGACACCGGCGGTGATCAGCGTGCAACCGCGTTCGACCCAGGACTGAACTGCGTCTGCGGAAATCGCGAAGCAGCCAACGGCGACATTGGCCTTCAGACATGTCGCGATTATATGGTCGACAGCCGCAACAACGTCGGGGTCGTCCACCTGGCCCATCTTCCCCATGCTGGCGGCCAGATCGTACGGACCGAGCTGCACTCCATCGATTCCCTCGACCTGGACAATGGACTCGATGTTGTCGACAGCCAGCGCGTGTTCGGCCTGAACAATCACGGCCACGCTGTCGTTCGCCGATTCGACGTACTGCTGAAACCGAAGTCCGTAGCCCTGCGCGCGAGCCAGTCCGACTCCGCGCGAACCGGCGGGTGAATATCGTGACCAGCGCACAACATCAGCGGCCTGGTCCGGCGTATTGACCATCGGCACGATGACACCGGCCGCGCCGATGTCCAGAGTTCTCTTGATGGAAGCTTCCGACGCCGCAGGTACGCGAATGACGCACGCCAGACGGTGACTGACCGCCTGCAGGATTCTCAGCAGATCCGGCGTTTCCAGAGGACCATGCTCACCGTCGATAAACAGCCAGTCGAATCCGATTTCAGCGAAGATCTCCGACACGGCGGGGGTGCTGAGCGTCACCATCGTGCCCAGCAGCGGTTCACGATTTTTCAGTCGGGAGCGAAACGAGGAATTCATGTCGCGCGGATCCGGGGAGGAAAAAGAAACTGCCGTTCAAAGCAGCCGGTCATTTGCATGGTCACGGAACGAAACGCGGGATCGCATCTGTCGAGTTTGTGGTTCACACACAGATCGGTGACACGGCGGAGGTCCGTGAAAAGCGATCTGTCTGAACCGGCGGCACTACAGAAACTGGGGCACGACAAGCTTCGGCAGAAACAACACAATCTCCGGAAAGAGCACCACCGCAGCCAGCAGGACCAGCATTGGCAGCAGAATAACAGCAACGTCCCGCAGCGCCTCAACGACGCGGATCTTGCCGAGCGAACAGGCGATCAGCAGACACAGTCCATAGGGCGGCGTCACCAGACCGACGGCCAGCGAAATCACGCCGATGATCGCAAAGTGAATCGGGTGCATTCCGGTTCCTTCGGCCAACGGCAGCAGCACGGTCCCCAGGATGATGATGGCGGGAATTGCGTCAATGAACATGCCGACAAACAGAAACGAAAGAGCGACGATGCCACCCGTCGTCGCAACGTTCGTGTTCCAGCCGGACATCACTTCGACAAGCGCCTGAGGAACGCGGAACCAGGCCAGCAGCGAACCGAACGCCGAAGCAGTCCCGATGCAGAACAGGGATATTGCGGCCAGCCGCGCTGATTCGTAAAGGATCTCGGGAAACTGTTTCACGGAAATCGAGCGATAGACGGCACCGCCCAGAATCGCCGAGTAGATCACGGCGACGACGGAGGCTTCCGTCGGTGTAAACAGCCCGGCGACAATTCCCCCGACAATGATGACCGGTGTCACCAGCGCCAGCGACGACTTCGCCAGAGCCTGCAGGAACTCCTTCAGTGATGCCCTGCTGTACGTCGGATAGCCTCGCGTTTTTGCATACACCAGCACTGTCCCCATCATGCTGACAGCAATCAGAATTCCCGGCACAACACCGGCGATGAACAATCCGCCGATTGACACAGACATCAGACCACCCCAGACGATCATCAGGATGCTGGGCGGAATGATGACTCCCATCACCGAGGAACAGGCTGTGATGGCAACGGAAAATTCGGCGTCGTAACCCTGCTTCTTCATCGCCGGAATCATCAGCGCACCGATGCCGGCCGCATCCGCTGTCGACGAACCGGAGATTCCCGCGAACAGCATGCTGACCATCACATTCACGTGTCCCAGACCTCCCGGCAGATGACCGACGGAAGTCGTCGCCAGCCGGACCAGCCGTTCGGTAATGCCGGCGGAATTCATCAGGTTGGCGGCCAGCAGAAAGAATGGAACAGCCAGCAGAATAAAGCTGTTGTACGACTTCCACATCTCGTTGATCAGCAGCACGGGAGTCAGCCGCTCGTCAACCAGAATGACCGGGATGCACGCCAGCCCCAGCGCGAACGCAACCGGAACCCGAATCACGATCAAAACGGCAAACGTCCCGAACAAAACCATGGCCGCTTCGCCAGGCAGCATCGTCAGGCTCCCGGCTCAGGGCGCACGATCACGCGGACGTCGAAGACAATCTTTTCCGCAAGAAACAGCAGCCACGTCACGCCCGCCAGCGGAAACGACACGTAGATGCTCAGCATGTTGATGCCGCTCATTTCTGAATTCTGCAGCCAGCCGAATTCCGCAAAGTCGTAGCCGTACCACGTAAAGATCACTGCCAGCACTGCCATTGCCAGATGCACGATCAGCCGCCCCACGCTGATCTGGCGATGCGTTTCCGGGCGGGGCAGCAGGTCGACGTCAAAGTGGGTCCCGTCGCGGACCGCGATCATCGAACCCAGCATGATGATCCAGACAAAACAGAACCTGGCGGCTTCCTCCGTCCAGATGTACCGCGGCACGGCGTCGACATAGCGAGAAATGATCTGCAGCAAAACGGGAACAATCATGACCGCCATCAGCACCGTCATGACGATCTTCAGCACAAGGCAATAGCCGTTCAGCAATCGCGTCATCAGCGGCTGTCTCCGGAAGCGGACTCGACAGCGTTGACGCGGGCATACACCTCGTCGGCACCGATCTCTTTCGCGTACGCCGCCTTGACAGGTTCCGCGAGGTTCAGCAATTCATCCCGCTGTGTGAAGGGATGCAGCCGCAGCTTTCCTTCCGCTTCCATCGCCTGCAGGACTTCCGAGTCTTCAGTGGATTCCAAGTGACGGCCGTACGCGCCCGCTTCGCGCCCGGCGCGAAGAATCGCCGACTGCAGATCCGGGGGCAGCCGGTCAAAGGTCTTGCCGCTGAAGCACAGCGGCCGGACAGTGATCGCGTGCCGAGTCAGTGAGATTTCCGGGCCGACTTCATAGAACTTCATCTGCCGGATTCCGGCCGCTTCGTTTTCCGCCGCGTCAATCACGCCCGTCTGGATCGCGTTGTAGATCTCGCTGTACGAAATCACGGTCGGCGACGCGCTGATTGCCTGAAAGATCCGAGTCTGAATCGGAGCCCCCATGACTCGCAGAGTCAAACCCTTCAGATCGGCCATCGTCGTGACCGGCCTGTTGACGATCAGATTGCGCGTGCCGCCGCCGGCGTAACCGATAATCATCACATCGGCCTTCCGTCGAACTTCATCGACGATCGGCTGAAACGCGTCACTTTCCAGAACCGCGTTCCAGTGGTCCAGGTCGCGGAACAGAAACGGCATGTCCATCAGCGGAGCCGCATCGGAAAACGTCGACATGTGCGCCGGCGAAACGATGCCATAGTCCACCGACAGGCCCTGACTCATGTACGCGAAATAGTCCTTCTCCAGTCCCAGTTCACTGTTCAGATACACTTCAAACTCAACAGGTCCGTCGTAGTACTCCTTCACCAGTTCCTCGAACCTGCGAATGGTGCGCGTGAATGCGTGCTTCTCGTCGAACTGGGACGCGCCCCGCAGCGTGATCGTCTCCGTCGATCCACCAACCCCGCTTCCTGCGCCTTTGTTTCGGTGACTGCCGGAGCGCAGCACCAACACGGAGATGCCGACGGTCAGCAGCGCCGCCAGCAGAACGATGAGTGCGGTGGATTTCATGCGGGGACAGTCGCCAGAGGCTCAAGCGGATCAAAGGGCGCCTGACAGACTATCACCGTTTGCCGCCACTGCCAAACCGAGCCACTGCCAAACTGAGCCGCTGCCCGGGCGATGTCACCGGTTCAAGCCGCAGACAGTTCCATGCCGTCGCGAACGACCGGCGACGGAGCCCACGAGTCAGCTCAACGATGGTCCGTCATGGAATAGCCGCGCCGATTAGCAACCGCGAGACCGGCGCCGGAACGAACCGGACGGCGGGGCGACGTGACGCGCAGACTTTCAGGCACGGTGCGCATCCGACGTGCCGCGCGCGGGGCCGTGATGTTCGACGAACCGCAGCTTTCGACACTTCGTGCGCCGTCGCCAGCGGTGACTTCAAATGACGCCAGCCAGTTCCTGCAGCAGACGCCAGTTTTCAAGCCGGTCTTCCATAGCGCGAATCAGAACTTCCGACGGGTTGCCGTCACTGTCGAAGTGTTTGGCGAAGCGGCCTTCGCTG